>JBKHYG010000032.1:0-30210 GCA_046565595.1 Actinomycetota bacterium
GTGCGTTGGAAACTGCGGTACGCGTCCTGATGGACCTCCTTGGCGATGCGGAGATCTCGCATCGCTACGCGCAGCGTGGACTTGGTGGCGCGAAGGTTGGCTGCCGCTTTGACGCGGTTCGCGCGCAACTCACCCAGCGTCTGCTGGGCGGCTTGGGCATGCGGCACCGAGGGCATGAGCAACAGCGCCGTGATCATCCATCGGAGGATCCGGCGCGAACGCCGCCAGTGCCAAGGCGTAGGGTCCTGCGCCATGGAGGCCCCAAGCCTGCCGCATAAGAACCGGTCCGGCAAGCGGCCGAAGCGGAATCTCGCTCGACCTGGGGGCGTTGCAGAAGGCATGGTTCGCCGCGTTGCGATCGTATCTCTCCTAGTCACTGGTATGGCATGTTCTACGGCGAACCCGCCAGCCCCTCCCCGACAGGCGACCGGCATGACCGAAGATTTCGATGCGACCGAGTTGATCGATGTCTTAGGACCCGATCAGATCCGTTCGCTGGACGACCCCGACTTCATCCCGGCCAGCAGGGCAGAACTCTCTGATGGGCATCCTGTGGTCGTCGTTGAGATCGACGGAGACGCTCGAGCATTCCCTCTAGGAGTGATGACGAGACACGAGATCGCCAACACGACCATCGGGGGCGTCGCGGTATCGGTCACCTACTGTCCACTGTGCAACTCGGCGATCGTCTACGACAGGCAGGTCGGAGACCGGGTGTTGACCTTCGGGGTTTCCGGCAAGCTCTACCGTTCAGATCTGGTCATGTTCGACAGGCAGACGGAGTCGCTGTGGCCGCAGATCATGGGGCGCGCCGTCGAGGGGCCTCTGGCCGGAACTGAACTGGTGAGGCGCGCATCCCAGATCCTCGCCTTCTCGGAGTTCAAGGGAACCTTCCCGGACGGCACCGTCGTCGTTGGCGACCTAGGCGGAACATACGACTTCAATCCGTACGAGAACTACGACTCGCGCGACGGACCGTTCGCGGGGTTCTTCGAAGGCGAGGTTGCTGATGGTGCGCGTTCCAATGAACGCGTCGTCGGCGTGCGCGTCGGTGATGCAGCCAGGGCGTATCCCTATTCGGTGCTGTCCGAGAGCGGGTCTCCAGCGGTCATCCACGATGTCCTGGGTGGAGAGCCGATCGTGATCTTCTGGGGCGGTGGTGCCCGCAGCGCGCTGGACGCTGTCGATATAGAAGAGTCGCGGGTGGTCGGTGGAAGTGGAGTCTTCGATCCGCGCGTCGATGACCGCAGGCTGTCCTTCGTGGTCGAGGGAAGATCCATACTCGATAAGGAGACCGGATCACGCTGGAGTCTGACGGGTCACGCGACCTCGGGGCCGTTGAAGGGCGCAAGGTTGCAGCAGCTCGTATCCCTCGATGCGTTCTGGTTCGCGTGGGCTGCGTTCGTTCCATTCACCGAGGTCTGGTCTCGCTGATCGGCCTCGGTAACCAACTAGTCGCCTCTCACGAAGGCGCCGCGCAGGATCGTCGAGACCCACAAGGGAGCGGTGGGTTCGCTGAGCGCGGCGTGTCCTTGGGTGAGGAACAGTGAAGGCGCGCTCGCTCCGGAGGAGTCCTTGAACGAGATCGGGAACGGTTTCGGGATGCCGGGCGGCCAAGCCTGATCCAGCGGCAGTACATCGCGTAGCAGTGAATCGTCCAGCCGCTGCTTAGCGCCACCATTCACCGGGATGCTGTAGACGCTGGCATCTCCGCCAGCCCACATCGCTGCGTACAAGGTGCGTCCGTCGCGCTGGTCCACGATCAGCGATTGGATCCGGCCGTTCCCAAGATCCAGGATCGGCTCGCTCGCAAGCGTCGAGGATGGCGCCTTGGAGACGACGCCGTTGGTGTCGCCGGTGTAGACGGTCTGGCCGTCCCTTGAGAAGGCTATGCCCCAGACCCCGCCGCAGACCGCTCGAACCAGTCGCCAAGCCTGTCCGCCGTCATCGGATGCATACAGCCCAGCGTTGGTCCCCGCCAGGATCTGTGAGGCGTTCGCAGGGTTGACGACGATGGTCGGCGTGATGCGCTGCGAAGTGTTCGGAGTATCGGCACATCCAGCCGAGGGAAGCGTCACCTGTTTCCAACTGTCGCCGCTGTCGCGAGACACCATCAGGCTGCCACCACCCGGCGTCGAGCCAACACCGGAGTTCGAAGCTTGGATGTAGCCCACCACGATGGTGCGCTGCAGTCCGTTGGTGGTAACAGCCAGGCCGTTGCCGCGGAAGCCTCCCGCGAGCCTGGTCCAGGTCAGACCGAGGTCGTCCGAGCGGTATACGCCGGCGTCGCCCAGCACCGGCTCGGTCCCGACGAGTTGCGCGACATCGTAGGCCGCCACATACATGCGGGTCGGGATGATCGGGTCGTAGGCGATGCCCTCGATCGCGCAGCCGTGGATGCCGGTCGAAGCGATCGCGAGTCGCCTCGCGTAGTCGTAGGCGCCTTGGGTGTCGGGTGGAGTGCCGGGCGGCCGGTTGAAGGGCAGCAGGCAGGCGGGGGATCTTGCCACCCAGGCTCCTCCTCCGACCGAGATGTAGAGACCATGCAGGAACGAACCCATGTGCATGACGCCCGGAAGCGTCGGATGCGTCGCGATCCTGCGCGTCAGGTACCAGGAGGCTTCTCCTGGCTGTTGGCGCGGCAGGCCGAAGGGCCACACGGGGTCGTTCGGCTGATACCAGAGCACGCCTGCGTTGGCCGGAACCCAAGGTACCGGGATCCCGCCCGAGGCGGAAGTGGCTGGGATGAGCGACAACGAGAGTGTCCCGCACAGCAGGGTGCGTGCAGCGCGCTTGATCATCCTTCCCACCTACCCTTCCTCCCGGCTTGGGAAACTTGTCGGGATCCGCTGGAATCAGGTTATATCCCCGGGCGTTCGAGGCGGTATGCGACACGCTAGGGTCACATGATCTTGACGACTGACCAGGTGCGCCTCGGGTTCGAGCAGGCCTTAGAGCCCGTGCTCGATCCGCTGTTCGGCGCCGCGTTGCGCTACACGAGGAACCGGGCCGACGCCGAAGACCTGGTCCAGACCACCGTTATCAAGGCCTGGCGGGCCTACGACAAGTTCGAACCCAGGAGCGAGAACGCCTTCAAGGCATGGATGTTCACCATCCTGCAGAACGCGTGGATCAGCGAGTACCGGCGAAGGTCTCGTCGTGTTCAAGAGGTCTCGGCTGAGACCGACGAGGGCTTCAGCTTGTTCGACGCCCTGGTGGAGACGAACGGTTCGGCGGAAGCAGCCGTGCTGAGTGCGATCCCCGATTCCGAGGTCAAAGCAGCCTTGGAGTCCCTGAACGAGGACTTCCGCACAGCGGTCGTTCTATGTGATGTCGAAGGGTTCAGCTACGGCGAGATCGCCGAGATAACGGGAGTGCCGGTCGGCACGGTCATGAGCCGCATCCACCGCGGGCGGAAAGCTCTGCAGCGTGCGTTATGGGATTTCGCCAAGGAGCGGGGACTCGTCAACGAGGAGGTGTCTGGCTGATGGATTGCGATGCGCTGGTAGAGCGTCTCTACGCTTACCTCGATGGCGAGATCGACGGACTCGACCGCGAGGAGATCCGGGCACACCTCGAGGAGTGCGGCGGCTGCCACGAGTACGCCGACTTCGAAAGGACCGTCCTAGAGCTCATCAAGAAGAAATGTTGCGAGCAAGCTCCGCCCGAACTCCTCGCGAAACTTCGTGCGGCCCTGGACGCAGAAGCAGGAAGTTCTAGGGCCTAAGCGGTCTGACGGTCTTTTAACTCAAGGACCTTCTGAAGACCCTCGATCACGCGAGGGTCGAACTCGAACCCTGCCCTCAGCGAGAGGCGACGAACCGCCTCTGCCTCACCGATCGCGCCCGTGCCGGGCGCCGTCAACTCGTCGAATGCGGATGCCACCCGGATTATCCGTGAGCCGATCGGATGGGTCCTGTCGGATCGTCCCCTCGCCTGGAGGTGCTCCTCGTGTTGTCGCTCGATGATCGTCGCGACCCTGGGTAGCGCGCCGGTGGCGCGCACGATGGCCGCTCCCGAGTGGGCAAGGTCGGTGGCAGCGGTCTCGATCACCCTGTCGGGAGACGCCGCACGCATGCGACCTATGTCATGCAACAGCGCAGCGATACGGATGTCTTCGATCGTCCTTGCGTCCTCACCCAACACTTCGGCGATGGCGACCGCCAGGATCGAGACCCTCTGGGCGTGACCGTTGCGCGAGTAGCCCGCGATCTCGGGCACCTTGGATAGCGCCCCGATGGTCTGATCGAAGGTCCTGCGGATCTCTGCCAACTGTTGGAAGGCGTGCTGGGTAGCAGCAAGCGGGGCGAGCAGTAGCGGGTACGCCCAGGGTCCAAGTACCGGCTCAGACAGGGCGAACAGACCTGCGGCGCTGACTATCGCGATGTGCAGCGGAGCGAGTTCGGTGATCAGCGCCCAAGGTCGCCTGGGACCCGGGGTCCTGATCATCCTCGAACACACCTCGGTCGCGAGCATCGCGGTTGCGGCGGCGACGACTCCCAAGGCTCCAAGTTGTGAACCTTCGCCACCTACGGGCCACAGGGTCGGGATAGCGCCGTAGGCGAGGACGCCTGCGCTCAAGGCGATCACCGGGATCGCGACCTGACTCGAATCTCTTCGAACGGTGTGCGCGGCGACCATCCCGATCGCTGCGCCCACGACTACAGATCCGAAGGGAAATCCCAGCATGGCGCAACCCAGTCCGGGCGCCAGACCGAGGGATGAGGGGCGTCCCTCGGTCAGGCGTATCCGGAACAGGTCGGCGAAGAAGACCAGAGCCGCGCACACGGCGAGCTGCATCAGCGATCCGTCTCCGCGGATCAACAGGATGGCCGAGATGCCAACCACGCTCGCGGCAGTTGCTCGAACCACGGCATCAGAGGGTCGCATCGGTCACCTCGTGTTTCGAACGGCTCGGGTGCAGATGCGTGTGGGATCTGCGGGCCCGGCGGGGGAGCGGCTCATCAGCCATCGCGGACATCTCACCGGAGACCCGACGCTCTGGTTCAGCCTGCCATCCGTACCGGGCGATGGTCCGTTTCAGCGCACGGACGACCTTCGGGTCGAACTGGGTGCCCGCACAGCGGTCGAGTTCCTCGAAGGCTGCTTCGGTCGTGCGAGCAGCTCGGTAGACGCGGGTGGAGGTCATGGCATCGAAGGCGTCACACACCGTGATCAGTCGAGCCACCAGCGGGATCGCTTCGCCCGCGAGACGGTCGGGATACCCGTTGCCGTCCCAGCGTTCGTGATGGTGACGGATCCCGTCCAACACGGGCTCGAGCAGTTCGACATCGGATACGACCTCGACGCCGCGTTCGGGATGCAAGCGCATGTGGTCGTACTCGGCGTCGGTGAGTTTGCCGTCCTTCTGAAGCACCGCGTTATGTACGGCGAGTTTGCCGATGTCGTGCATCAGCGCGGCGTAGCGGATCCGGCGTGCCTGAGCGGGGGATCGGCCATACTCGAGCGCGACCCTCTCGGTGAGGCGCGCGACCCGGGCGGCGTGTCCGCTGGTGTAGGGATCCTTCTGCTCGACAGCCGCAACCAGTGTCGTGACGACCCTGTCGAAAGCGTCGTGCAGGGTGATCGCTGTCTGGAAGGCAGCGCGAGCGATCAGCACCGGAACGAGCAGGAAGAAGATGCTCAACCAGCCGGCATGTTCGGCTAGCACGGCCAGCATGACGCCGAGGACCGCATAGGCCGCATAGGCGCCGCCCAGGTTGGCGTACTGATCGCGCCAGACATCTACGGTCCTGCGCGAGCTGGATCGAGCGACGGCCCCGGCGACGAGACCGGTGTTGATGGTGAAGTTGAGAGCTGCTGCGAACAGGGCGGCGGGGATGGCGATCGCCAACCTGCTTGGGTCAGCCGCGATCAGGTGGAAGGCGATGGCTGCCGCACCGGCCGATACGGTCAGTTGAGCAGCGTTGAAGAGATGACGATCGAGGCTGCGCTGACGGAAGTCGCGGACGCCCACGGCGGTGACGAGCGTCGCGAGGACCGCACCTAGCGGACCCAGCGTGGCGATGGCCGCGATCGTGACCACGAAGGTCACCGAGTAGGTGGTTCCCGCTGCCGTGGTGACAGCGAAAGCTTCGGCCAGCAGCCCCATCGACCCGAACGCGAGGACGCCTGTCCATGCGATCGGACCCTGGTTGCTGAGTGCCGCTATGACCCCCGTCGCCACGGCGGCGGCGACGCAGGTCGCTATATAGACGCGCAGTTGCGCGCCCCCCTCTTTCGAGCCCATCCTCTCCGCTCCAGTTCAACCGAACGCGGGGATGGACGACCTTGAGGCCCGATCGCTCGGGCCTTCAGGTCCTTATCCGTCGAGACTTGCCGGAACTACCAACGAGCGTTGGTGCCAGCGGCGAACACGATCGCCAGCAGTGCTGACGCCATCGAGTACAGACGCTTCATGCGGTGCCCCTCTCCAGGTTCACAGGTCAGGTTCGGGCCCCTCCGCTAACAGGAGCCTCACCGCTTCGCTCTGGTGTCCCGGGATCCGCCCTCGCGAACCCTCGTCCACCCCCACAGTTCTCAAGTACCGACCCGACGCTTCCGCCGGGTTTCCCCCTCCACGAGGTGGGGCGAGTCTCCTCCTCCGCCCCACTCGTTGTCAAGGGTCACTTTCGTCGCAAGGGCAATCAAATCGGACAAAGAGGAACCGCCGGCGACTCACGCGGTTCGCCGGATGGGCTGGGCAAGGCGATCAGATCGGTCGGTCGGTCTCGTCCAACAGGTGCACCAAGCGTTCCACCGCCTGGCTCGGGTACCGTCGATGTCCTCCGAGGGTAGCCAGATACGGCAACTTCCCTTCCTTGGCCCAGCGCGCGATGGTCTTCGGAGAAACCTGAAGCCGCCGAGCAACCTCGGCGGTGCGCAGATATCTGTCCGTCATCCTTCCTCCTTTCCGCAGGTCAGGGGTCGCGCGCGGCCGTTGGAGTTGTCCGCGTCCCTATGTGAGTTGGGGAGAGGTCTAGGTGCCCGATATGGTATGATTCGCCTGGTCGGAGGGTCGAGAGGAGCGAAGCGTTGTCTGAAGCGGACGAGAGATCCGCAGGGGTGTCGACCGCTGACGCCCTGGAAGCGGTCCTGGCTCGCATCGGTGGCGTCCGGGCCGCTCGGGTCGTGCCCGACGGCGAGAGGATCGCCGAGATCCATGTGATCTCTGACAGCGAGCGCAAGCCCAAGCAGCTCGTTCGTGACATCCAGAGTGCCGCCAAGGCCAGCCTCGACCTCGAGATCGACTATCGCACGATCAGCATCGTCCCGATGGCAGACGCGGCTCCCGCGGGGCAGAGATCCCCGGGCTCGGCTAAGGAACGGCTCAGGTTGAGCAAGGTGACCGCGGAGGCGACCGGCCGACTGCTCACGGTTGCGGTGGAACTGGTGGATGGCGATGGGGAGCGGACCGGGAGCGCTCGTGGCGCAGCCGATCAGGCTCCGCTTCTGGTCGCTCGCGCCACGCTCGAGGCTGTGGGAAGCGAACTCGAGGGCCTGGTCGCCGAGGCTGTCGCCGCAGATGTCATCGAGTTCAACGGCCGTCCGATCGCGATATCGGTGGTGAGTCTGGTCACCGAAGACTCGGTGAGAGAGGTGGCTGGAGCCGCGATCGTAGGGACCGAACGCAATGACGCGTTCGCTCGCGCGACACTTGATGCGGTGAACCGCATCCGACCCTGAATCCTCCCGCACGGTCCGATACCCCGTTCACTATGTGTGTGAGTGGTTTCTACCGTATGTCACCCCGCAAGCAAAGTTCGCATCCCCTCGAAAGCAACGAACCTCCCGAGCCTGACAGAGGCTCAGATAGCGTGGGTCCAGTGACGGCAGTGGAGGAACGAAGTGAGCGAACGTCAGCAGGTCCGGTATGAGGTTGGTGATCGTCGTGCGACCATCACGATCGACCGGGAAGACAAGCGCAACGCCTTGAACGCGGCCGTGTTGGACGGGATACTCCAGGGACTCCGCCAGGCGGCTGCCGACGCTTCGGTATCGGCGATCGTGCTGACGGGTGCCGGTGAGAAGGCCTTCTGTGCGGGCGCTGACCTCGGAGGGATCCAGACCGATGCGTCCAAGGTGCAGCAGCATCTGGCCAGAGGTGCCATCGTCGAGGTCCTGGAGACCATGCGCCGTTGTGGCAAACCGGTCGTCGCACGCGTCAACGGCCATGCCTTGGCCGGCGGCTTCGGCCTGGTCTGCGGCGCGGACCTGGTGGTCGCAACCGAGGAGGCGAGTTTCGGCCTGCCAGAGGTCAGATCCGGACTCTGGCCCTTCGTCGTCAGCGCCGTCGTCCGGCAGAGGCTTCCCGATCGCGTCGCCCTCGAACTCATGATGACCGGTCGCCGCATGGACGCCGCCGAAGCGGAACGGTGGGGTGTGGTGAACAGGATCGCGAAGACCGGAGAGCTGGATGTCGTCACCGATGGTCTCGTAGATGAGCTGGTATCGAAGTCGCCGATGACGCTGCGACTCGGGAAGGACTCGTTCTACGAGAGCCAGGCGATGGAGACGCGGGCGGCGATGAGCTATCTGCACTCGATGCTTGGCATCTGCCTGGAGACCGAAGATGTGCTCGAAGGGATAACGGCTTTCCTGCAGAAGCGCGAACCGGTCTGGAAGGGTCGCTGACCCGCGGGTACGCTCCGAGTCTGAGCGGACCTGGGTAGGCATCGGCGCACGGCGCCGGCGAAGGGTCCCGAGAACGGAGGAAGGCATGAGCGATGAGGCTCGGCCGATGCCGACGCTGGCCTGGACCGGCCCGTCGTTGCAGGAGGCCGCCAAGGAACTCGCCGATCGCAAAGAGCAGTTCCGGCAGATGGCGGGCCCAGACAAGATCGAACGCCAGCATTCGCTCGGCAAGCTGACCGTCAGGCAACGACTCGACCTGCTCTTCGATGAAGGCACCTTCGTCGAGATGGGGCTGCTCGGCCACCACCAATCTCAGAGCCCTCAGATGCAAGGCAAGTTCACCCCCGCAGATGGGGTCGTCTGTGGTGTGGGGCAGGTGAACGGCCGACGCACCGCATGTATCGCGTACGACTTCACCGTCATGGCGGGTTCCATGGGTGAGGTCGGCGAGATCAAGGCTTCCCGTATGCGCGAACTGTCGCTGAAGGAACGGATCCCGATCGTCTGGCTGATCGATTCCGCTGGCGCGCGCATCCAAGAGGCTGCCGGGTCGAGGTTCGCGCGCACTGGTGACCTCTTCCGAGAACAGGTCGTCATGAGCGGCGTCGTCCCGCAGGTAGCGGCCATGATGGGACCCGGCGCAGCAGGCACGGCATACATACCGGGTCTCGCGGATTTCGTTCCGATGGTCAAAGGAACCTCATCGATGGCGCTGGGCGGGCCGCATCTGGTCAAGGCCGCCGTGGGCGAAGAGATCGACGAGCAGTCCCTCGGCGGCAGCCAGGTGCACTGCAAGGTGTCGGGCGTGGCGGACCTCGAGGTCGCCGACGACCGAGCCTGCCTGGAGGCGGTCCGCGAGTACCTGGGCTTCTTCCCCTCGAACAATCGCTCCGAGTTACCGATCGTGCCGACCGACGATCCCGTTGAGCGTCGGGCCGAGGAGTTATACGAGATCGTTCCAAGCAACCCCCGCCAGGCCTACGACATACGCAAGGTCATCAAGGCCATCGTCGATGACGGACGCTTCTTCGCGATGAAAGGCGACTGGGCTCGTTCGATGGTCACGGGCTTCGCTCGCCTCGGGGGCCGGCCGGTAGGGATCGTCGCCAACCAGCCGATGTTCCTTGGGGGCGCGATAGATGTTGATGCAGCTGACAAGGCAGCGCGTTTCGTGTGGCTGTGCGACGCCTTCAGCATCCCTCTGGTGTTCCTGATGGATTGTCCGGGCTTCCTGGTCGGCTCGAAGGTCGAGAAGGACGGCATCATCCGTCACGGCTCCAAGATGCTGTTCGCGGTCAGCGAAGCGACCGTCCCGAAGCTCACCTGTGTCCTGCGTAAGGGTTACGGCGCGGGCTACTATGTGATGAACGGACGCGCCTACGAGCCCGACCTGCTGGTCGCTTGGCCTACCGCCGAGATCAGCGTCATGGGTCCAGAGGGCGCGGTGAACATCATCGGACGCTCGATCCTGGAGAAGATGCCAGAGTCAGAGCGCGATGCGAAGCGCTCCGAGATGATCGAGGCTGTTCGCAGTTCCATCGGGCCCTACATCGCCGCGGGCCACGGTTTCGTCGACGACCTGATCGATCCTGCTGATACTCGCAAGGTTCTCGTCGAGGGCCTGCGCGTGGCAGAGAACAAGACGGTGGAGCGGCCGTGGCGCAAGCACGGGGTGCTCCCGGTGTGACACAGGTCGAAGCGCCCCTCATCGAGCCTCGCATCGAGGAAGAGACGCAGACCCAGCATCCATGGAAGGTGGTGGTCTGGAACGATCCGATCAACCTCATGTCCTATGTCACCTGGGTGTTCCAGACCCTCTTCGGATACTCGAGAGCCAAAGCGCACCGGCTGATGTTGGAGGTTCACAACGACGGTCGGTCGATCGTGTGGAGCGGAGATCGCGACCGCGCGGAGGGCTATTGCTCGGCCCTGCACGACAAGGGCTTGTGGGCCACGATGGAGCAAGACGCATGAAGGACCCCTTCGTCTTCCGAAGCGACGGCTCGGTCGCGGTGCGACTTCCCGAGGACGGGGTCGCGATGATGCGGACCCTGCTCGATGAACTCGAGCAGGTGGTGACCGATCCGGACGCGCCCACAGCGAGACGCCTGTTCCCACCTGCCTACGAGGACGGTCTGGACGAGCTGGCAAGGCGCGCACGAGCGGATGCGGGCCTGATCGACTCTCGGCTGGCGCGCCTGCGCATGATGCGTGAGGTGCTCTCCGCTGGCGAGGTTCGGCGGGGCTGGTGGGAGGCGACGCTGATGCCGGACGAGGTTCACTCGTTCATCGGGGTCTGCAACGATGCGCGGCTGGTGCTTGGAACGCTGCTCGATGTCACAGATGAGGATCAGCCTCGCCGCTATCTGCCCGCCACCGATCCCTCCGCCGCGACCGTGAACGCATACCTGTGGCTAGGTGCGGTCCTAGAAACGGCACTCGGCGTGATCAGCCCCGATCTGGGGGACGATCACGCCGAGTAGCCGTGGTTCTGGAGTTAGGGGCCCTCACAGGTGCCAGCGACGCAGACCTCGCTGCCGGCAGCAGACCGCGTGTCGCTGTCGACGCGCAGGGTGACCGAAGCCTCGCCTGCGTCTGCGTGCGCGTAGGCGCCGTGGATGAGCTCGAGTGAGAAGTCGCGCGCGGTCGAGGTCGAGACGCGGACCAGAAGCTGGTTGAACAGCCACGCTCCGTTGGCGAGTGTGTTGACGCTTGGGATGGTCACGCCGCCCGAACCCATCGAGCAGCCGATGAGGGCGCCGGTGGGGTGATAGACGGCGATCTCGGCGTCGCTGATCAACGCGAAGGTTTCGGCCCGGTTGGTCGGCAAGAACTGGTACCAGACGCTCGGGCCGCCATCGGTGGCACAAGGCAGGTCGCTCTCGCTCGCGTCGGCCGTCGCGCCGATGGTCGAACCTTGGAACACGCCGAGCCCGTCGGTCCATGCGGCAGAAGCGCGGGTGTCGTTACCGTTCGGGATCACGGTCAGGATGACATCGCCGCCGCGGATGCCGGACAGGTTGGTGCCAGAACCGCGGGTGCCGATCTGCACCAGGTAGTCAGCGCCACCCTTCAGGGTCACGGCCGTGTGCGAGTAGAGACCGAGGTCGCGGTCGAGGTTGTCGTTGCATCCGACCGGGTCCTGCTTGGTCGCGCTGGTTACCCGGTAGACCGCCACGACCGTGTCGATGTTGGAACCTTCGGTGCTGAACGAGATCGTCTGCGCCGCCGGAGCGTTCAACCGGTACCAGACGGTGTTCTGTGCGTCAGCATTGCAGGAGGGCTTTGGTTCGCCGGGTTCCAGGCCAGCCATGTAGGTGTCTACGGTGTAGGTGGCGGCGGCGGCAGGTATGACGATCGCTCCGGCCTTCCCATCGTTGGCGGGCACCTCGTGGTGGATGATGTTCAGATCGAACGCACCGGTGGGTGATCCATCTGCTGCCGGACCTCCGACCTGGATCAGGTGTGGCTTCGCAGGGTTGGTGCCGCTCGCGCCTGCGTTCATCACGAACTTGGCGGATCCGCCAGGCGCGGCGCATGCAGCCTCCAACAGAGAGGTGCCGTCGTTGGAGTAGACCGCGAAGGTGAGGGTGGGGTTGGAGAGGCTGATCGACAGCCCTGCGGTCACTGCCGGCAACGAGTACCAGACGGTGTTCTCGAGCGCTCCACATGCGCTCTGGGCTTCGCCTGCTTCTGTCGTCGCGCCGGTGGTGTCACCGGCGACCGATTGAGAAGTGACGGCCAGCGCTATCGCGTTAGCCATGTCGTCGTTGCTCGGCGCGGCGGCCTGAGCAGCGCTCAGCGGCAGCGCGAGCGCGGTCAGCAGCAGGGCAGAGACGATCCGTTTCATCGAACAGGCCTTTCGTAGATGAAGGTCTGACCAACTCCAAGGTGGTCTTGGGAAAGATTCGCTCCCGGCACGCGCATTCCTGCTTCGGGCCCAGGTCGGTCGCGCAGGTTGGCTCTCGAAGTGTCTGACTGTTTCGGATGGTCCGATATGCTTGTCTAGCGGTCCGCCGAGGGCCGCCAACACCGTCGGGAGGCATCTTGACCAGGGTAGAAGCGGAGATGGTCGCCAATGTTTGGAAGGTCGTTGTCGCCGTTGGGGACGAGGTCTCCGAGGGCGACACGCTGGTCATCCTCGAGTCGATGAAGATGGAGATCCCGGTGGAGGCGCCCGCCTCCGGGAAGGTGTCCGAACTCGGGGTCCAAGAGGGCGGCGTTGTCCAAGAGGGTGACCTGATCGCCGTCATCGATTGAGCGAGGCTCGTCCCTCTCTGCCCTAGCCGGCCGTTACACGAAACTTTCGCCGGCTCAGGTGTCACACCTGCACCGGCTGCTCGGGGAGTGGCAGACGCTTGCTGACCTCTCGTTCGCAGACTGCCTGCTGCTGGCCCCGACCCTCGACGGCCGGTTCGTGGTGCTCGCACAGGTCCGTCCCTACCCGGCGCAGACCCTGTATCCCGACGATCTAGTCGGGCTCGTCGTTCCGACAGCGTCGCGCCCCAAGGTCGCTCGCGCCCTGGATGAGCATCGCATCGTCCGCGAAGGAGAACCCGAATGGAGGAGCGGGACCCCCATCCGGGAGGAGGCTATCCCTGTGACCTTGGAGGGGGCGTGCATCGCTGCGATCTCGGTGGAACAGAACCTGGGAGCCGCGCGTACACCTAGCCACCTCGAACTCGCCTACCTTCGGGCTGCCGGAGACCTCGAGCAGATGATCGCGGAGGGGACCTTCCCCTATGGCGTGGACGATCATCACGAACGCGAATTGAGTCCGAGGGTCGGCGACGGCTTCCTCGAGATCGATCCCAACAGTGTCATCCGATACGCCTCGCCAAACGCGGTCAGCGCTTACCGCAGGCTCGGGATCCCCGAGATCGTCGGACGGTCGCTGCGAGAGATCGGTGTCGGCCATAAGCGGGTGGACAACGCGATGCGCGCCCACCGACCTACCGAGGACGAGGTAGAGGCCGACGGAGCATGGGTGCTTAGGCGGTTCATCCCCGTCATCATCGAGGGCGAACTGCGTGGCTGCATCGGGTTGGTGCGTGATGTGACCGAGAGTCGGAAGCGCGATCGTGCCATCAGCATGCGTGACGCGAGGCTGAGGGAGATCCACCACCGCGTCAAGAACAACCTTCAGACGATCGCGTCTCTGCTGCGGATCCAGGCGCGCAGGATGCCTAGCCCCGAGGCTCGCCAGCAGCTGGAAGAGTCGGTCCGGCGTATCAGCGCGATCGCGCTGGTCCATGACACCCTCGCGCAAGACCCTGGCCAGCAGGTCGGTTTCGACGATGTGGCAAGGAGGGTCGGAGACATGGTGACCGGGGCACTGTCCCGACCCGACTCGCGGATCCGGTTCGTGGTGGAGGGTAGGGCAGGCGACCTTCCGAGCGACATCGCCACGCCGATGTCGCTGGTCCTCACCGAACTCCTACAGAATGCCCTCGAGCACGCCTTTGGTGACGAACCGGGAACCATCAGGGTGCGCCTTCAACGCGAGGAAGAGCAGTTGCTGGTCGAGGTGTCAGATGATGGACGCGGCCTTCCGGCGGACCTCGACCTGGAAGCCTCAGGAAGCCTCGGGCTTCAGATCGTCAAGACGATGGTCACCGAGATGGGCGGAACCGTAGAGGCCGAAGCCCTCGAACGAGGGTCGCGATTCGTGGTCGTGGTGCCCGTAACTCGAGATTGATCCGGCCCCGGTTGGTTGGATCAGACCGGTCCGGGGAGGGTCTCTTCTGTGGGGTTAGGTCTACGAGTGTCATCGCTCGGGCTCAGTACACGGTTGACCATCAGCCAGAAGATGCCGGCTACGACCAGAGCCAGGAAGAACCGGCCGACCCATTTGCGTCGCTCGCCGGCTGGTTCCCGGGCGAACTCGACCGGACCGTTGTAGTCCTCTCGATCGGCCAGCATCAGGCAGGGACGCGGTCGCGACGGACCTCGCGCCGCTCGTCTTCTGTGAGACCACCCCAGATGCCGTTGTCCTGACCGGTCTCTATCGCCCAGTCCAGGCACTCGGCCGTGACAGGGCAGGTCTGGCAGATCGCTTGTGCTGCCGCTATCTGTGCGAGAGCTGGTCCGGTGGTCCCGTTCGGGAAGAAGGTCTCCGGATCAGCATCGCGGCAAGCCGCCTGCTGCCTCCAATCCAATGTCATCGCCCCTTAGTTGAGTGGTCGGTTCGAGCCTATGAAAGACACCTACCACTTGACAAGGGTTCCGACGCAATCTCATGGATGTGATATGACCCGACCCCGCCTGACCTGCGATGATGCAAGCGATGCTGGTGGTCGGACACAGGGGGGCTCGTGCTCATGAGCCCGAGAACACGCTCGCCTCTTTCGAAAGGGCGCTGTCAGATGGTGCCGACGGCATCGAGTTCGATGTCGTGCTGACCGCGGACCATGTCCCAGTGATCAGTCACGATGACCTTCTCGCGCGCACCTGCGGCTCGAACCAGCGGATCAGCGCTCTCAGCGTTACCGAACTCCGATCCTTGAACGAGGCGACCGCTGCCATACCGACCCTCGAAGAGGTGCTGGAGGCCTTCGCCGGCAGGACGAGGCTCTTCGTCGAGCTCAAGGCGGTCCTGGACTCCGCTCGCGGATTCATCTCCAGCGCCGAGGTAGCTGAACGGTCCGTTGACCTCTTGCAGGGAGTACCCGACCTGGTCGTGTCCTCCTTCGACCCGTCGGGTCCAGCGATCGCCAGGAGGGCTGGCTTGCCGATCGCCCACGGCGTCGTGGCAGAAGCAAGTTGCACGCCCTTCGTGACCTCGGCGAGGGACGCCGGCTGCGTACAGATCCATCCGATCGCGAGCATGGTCGACGATCCGCTGATCGAGGCTGCGCACGCCGTGGGGTTGGAAGTCATCTGTTGGACCGTCGACGACCCGCACGAAGCCGAACGGTTCGCCGCCATGGGCGTAGACGGCATCTTCTCCGACGATCCTGCCGCCGTTGTGCGACGATGATCGGCTAGAGGACCTTCAGTCCGCCCGGCACGAGTTCCACCCGAGCGTGGGTCAACTCTTCACGGATCTCGCCATCGGTGTGCGACAACAGCGGCTGCGATGTCTCGACGGTCGCCCGAGTGACACCGTTCAGGATCGTGATGCCTTTAGCCGACCGGACGCCCCTGCCGAATCCGCGAAGAGCCGTGCGTAGCGTGCGCAAGGTCGGCATCTCTTGCATCAGCAGCGCAGACAGGCCCTTGCTCGGGTCGGCGTCGGTACATAGATGGAGCCCACGCTTCCCCAGGTAGGTGTATGGATCGCTGACACACCAGACGACGAACCTTCCGGTCGCGTCCCCCGCGTCGGATCTGACGAACACATCGACACCGCGCCGGGGATAGGTGAAGAAGAAGCTCTTCAGCGTCTGAGCTACGAAGTAGGCCTGGCCGTACCGCCGTTTGCGAGTCGGGTGACGGTCGACCGAGGCCACGATCGATGCGTCGAACCCGATGCCGGCGTTGAACAAGAAGACCCGCTCGGGATCGCTCGGTCCGAGGAGGGTGCCGACGCCCCGAGGTTCTGCGGCCACTCGCGACTCGATGCGTTCGATCAGGATGTCTGCGGCTTCGACGGTATCTCGCGGGATGCCTAGCGTCCGCGCGAAGACATCGGCTCCGCCAGAGGGAACCACTGCCAGAGCCGTGTCGGTTCGCAACAGGCCTTGCGCGCACTCGTTCACGGTGCCGTCGCCGCCGAGCGCGATGACGATCTTCACCCCGTTGGTGGCCGCGTCCGCAGCCAGTTTGGTCGCATGATCGCGATCCTCGGTCCAAGCGACCTCCAGATCGGTCACGCTGGCGAACGCCCGGGCGATAAGGTCGCGAGTGGGGGCCGTGACGCGCGTGGCCTGCGGGTTGGCGATCAGCAGAGCCGAAGGTTTGCTCAACCTCGAGCCTCGATGTTCTCGATCACTTCGCCGGGGTTCGCGTGTCGGCCGGTCTGTTGCTTCGAATACACCAGATCCCCATCGACCTCCACCTCGAATCGGCCGCCCCCGGTGGGAACGAGCTCCAAGGACTCGATCTGTTGTCCGTACTTCTCCACGAGTTCGGCCGCCAGACCGACGGCCCTATCTGTGTAGTTTCAGACGACGCAGAACTGGATCCGGATCTGCATGGTTTCTCCTCATAGACATCGCGGTCGTGACGATGGTACCCGCGCTAGTTAGTCTGATGTGGATGGGCGGGCCGACGACGACCGACAGACCCCCACCGCCAGATGTCGCGGTAGGGCGAGGCGGCGGAGGCGGCGGATGGTCGCTGCTGTGCACCACCAAGGACCTGTATGAGGCCGAGATCATCCGGGGCGCCCTCGAGCAAGGCGGCATCGTCGCCGTCATGATCGAGCCCGTCCAGTTGATCGGATCTTGGATGTTGCCAGCGGGCCACGAACGCGTACCGCAGCGGATCATGGTCCTGACGAGCGACCTCGAACGGGCACGGCTGCTGCTGATGGATGCGGACGCTGACGCCGAGATGCCCGATCCCAGGGAGCGAGAGGAGACCGCGGTGCGCCGGATGTCTTCGGCGGATCGCATCTTGCGCTGGGCGATCGCGATCGCCATAGCGGGCCTCTTGATCAGGGCCTTGCTGACCGCCGTGAGCGGTCTCTTCCAGTGACCGATCCGTTCCGCGACCAGCTTGCCGCGCGGGTGGCTGGCGAGGTTCGCACAGGAATTCCAGGCGAAGACGATCACGATGCCAGCCACTATCGGCTGGTACCGAGACTGGTGCTGGAGGCCGGCTCCGTAGACGATCTCTGCGAAGCGGTCCGGTTCTGCAGGCAGGAAGGCCTTCACATCACGATGCGAGGGGGTGGCAGTTCGCTCGCCGGGCAGAGCGTGGGGGATGGTCTGCTGATCGACACAAGACGCCTAGACCATGTGAGCGTCGATCCGGAGGACCGGACCGCGGTCGTCGGGCCGGGATGCACGCTCGATCGCCTGAACAGCGCGGCGGCCGAGCATGGGCTTTGGTTCGGCCCCGATGTCTCCTCGTCGGGGTGGGCCACCATCGGAGGCATGATCGGCAACGACTCGTGCGGTAGCAGATCTTCGCGGTATGGCCGGACCAGTGCGCATATCGAGCGGCTGGATCTGGTTTCGGCCGACGGGAGCCGATCGAGCTGGAACCGGGGAACCATCCCGGAGTCGTCGCGGCGGATCCACCAGAAGTTGCATGAGAATGCCGGGCTGATCGACGAGGTCTTCACGCCGCTGCCCAGGCGGGTTGCGGGGTACGGGATCGACCGGTGGTTGCGAGACCCCTCGGATCCGGGGGTCCTTGCCGGCAGCGAGGGAACCCTCGCTCTCGTGGCGGAAGCGACGCTGCGTCTGACGCCGAGGCCGAGGGCCGTCTCGATGGTCGTCGTGAGCGCGGCATCCGTGCCCGAGGCCCTAGAGCAAGCGGCGGGGCTAGCCGATCAGGCCCCCGACAGCGCGGAACTCTTGGATGCTTCGCTGCTGTCAGCGGCGTTGGAGGATCCCCGATACGCGGATGTCGCGGAGAGTTTGCTCGGAGACGCCGGTGCGGTGGTCCTGGTGGACTTCTTGGGCGACGACTCGGCGGGGCGCGCTATGGCCGCCGCATCGCTGTCAGCCAGGTCCAGGCTGCTATCAGGAGACGAGCGAGCCGAGTTGGTCGCCCTGCGCCGAGCTGGCTTGGGCCTCTTGATGTCTTCGCGGCCGGGTCTGCACGCGGCGAGCATCATCGAGGATCTGGCGGTGCCGCCCGAACGAACCGCTGAGTTCGCAGCCGACCTGGTAGAGCTGATCTCGGGGGCGGGGTGGGAAGCGGCGGTGTATGGCCATGCAGATGCTGGGTGTCTGCATGTCCGACCGTGGGTCGACATGGATCGCGATCATCAGAACCTGTGGGATCTGCAATCCGACGCGGTGGCGTTGGCGCTCGGTTACGGGGGAACCTCGACTGGAGAGCATGGCGACGGTCGGCTGCGCAGCCATCTGTTGGAAACCGTTTATCCGAAGGCGGTGATCGAGATGTTCTCCTCGATCAAGCATGCCTTCGATCCGGACAACGTGTTCAATCCGGGGATCATCGTCGATCCCGTGCCTCCCACCTTCGGGTTCGATCACGGTAGGGCCGGCGCTGATCGTGCGCGCGCGGTCGCTGCAGGTCCTCGTACCTAGCGGAGCTCGGACCAACTGGTGGGCGCTGCGCCGCTGGGATCGCTGACGGTCGTCGACCGATACTGGATCTCTGAATTCCCTGTCATGTCAGTGATGTTGACAGGGGAGCCGGCGCTGTCTCCATCGGATACCGCTATGACCTGACCCTGGATCTTGGTACTGCCGCTCAGCGAGACTTGCTCGGCGACCATGACATCACCGACGATGTCGGTGTTACCTCGAGAAGTGAAGTCCCGACCCACGACGAGCGCCAACTGGTCGTTGCCTGAGAAGTTGACGCCTCCGTTCCCGTTTGAGGTGACATCGCCGTTCAGTCGCACACCAGAGACGATGAGCGGATTGGTGACCAGGAACCCGGTCCAGGTGCTCTTCAGCTCGACATTGACCTGATGCCCGAAGAACCCGAAGCCGTCCCCACCCGCTCCCTTGCGCTCCCATTGGCCGCCCTTCCAGTCCCACCCCAAGCCGCTACCGATCGCGTAGATCGTTCCCGCGCAAGGTGTCGCCGAGGTGTTGCGTATCGTCCCATCAGGACAGAGGTCGTACTGCGTCTTGCTGCGGTAACTCAGAGGGTCGAGGGAGAGGCTAACCAGTGCCGTGCCGGAGTTCATCGGTCCGACGACCGTGGCGCTCCCAGTCGCCGTGGCGACACCGGCGCTGCTGGCTGCGCCGGTCACGGTCGCATTGCCGCTCAATGTCAGGTTCCCGTTGGCGTGGACACCCCCTCCGGTGCTGATCAGTGAACTGCCACCCATCGTTGCTTGTCCTCCCGAAACCAGGCCTGCATTGCTGATCGAGACGATGCGCTCTATCCGCAGTTCGATCACGCGCGTAACGACAGGGTTGGCCCTTGATGGCACATAGCCGACGCCATAGACGCGGTCTAGGCCCATGGGGATGACGAACGCGAACTCCCCCTCCCGGCCCTGAGCGACCGGAAGGGAGGCTGCCGCGTTCACTACCCAGGCCTTGGTCATCGGCGTTGGAGGGTTGATCGAGGTGAACAGGGCGCCGTTCTGGTTGAGTCCCTCGACGCCCGAGTTGACGCCTGCTTCCGCCAGCTGGATCGCCTGTTCGCGTTGACGGTCCAAGAGGCTGCGCCGCATCGCGGTGGTCGTCGCCACGAGCGTTGCCATCGTTAGAGCTGTTGCGATGCCTCCGATCGCGATGACCGACACCATCGCGAAGCCTTCGTCGCGGTTCCTCCTAGCCATTCGCACGGGTACTCACTTTCGAGCTGATCGTCGTCCCAGTCTTGCCGTCCGCGCCGGGGACGGTGAGGGTCAGGGTCAACTCAGCTGCGTTCTTGGCGGTGATCACTGACAAGGACCCGGATTGGAGCCCCGAGGCGAGCAGGGTGGTAGAGCCGTTCTGGACCCTCACCAAGCGGGTGACGCCGCCGACGACCTCGATACGGAAGGTCACATCTTCGGCGCTAGTGCGGATGCCATCGCGGTTGGCGTCCATCCAGGCGACGGCGGTCGCCCCGGACGCTTCGATCCATTTCGCTCCCCGGACCTCATCGGTTACGCGGGTCATCGCGGTACGGGCCTCGCCCAGGCCGTCGCTGATCACGGTCAAGGACCTCTGCTGTTTCTGGGAAACCGCCAGCAGCGAGGCCAGCAGAGCGAAGCCGATCATCGCGACGGCGATGCCGATCATGGCCTCCACGATCGTGGCGCCAGAGTCGTCGCGGAATCTCTTCATCAGAATGCCTTGATCGGGCGCACCCACGCCCAAGCGAGGTGCCTATCGGTGGTCACGGTCTTGATCCGCATGAAGCTGGCTGCGGTCGAGCCGTCGGTACCTACCAGCTTGTAGCCGAGGGTGATGGCGTAGACGCCAACTATCAGCTCGGTTCCGGGCAGGGGGTTGACATACGGCACGCCGTTGATCGTCACGGTGCCTTGGATCTGCGTGGTGATGCCGCTGGTCGTGGCCGAGACGCTGGTGTAGACGCCGCTCATGGACACGGTGAGACCTGGGACATTGATCGTCGCGTTCGAGATCGCCGAGGTGGCAAGGTGGGATATCCCGGGAGCGGCGGTCCCCGTCGAGGTACCCCCAGTTATGGCCCAACCCGGGATGGGGGAGGGCAGGTCGGCGCTGGCGGTCTCGCTGCCGCCTCCGCGCCTGATCCGCACGCTGATCTGGTGCGCGCCCGTCGCCGAGTCGTGGATGACATCTGCGGCCGCCGCGGTGGGGACGGCGGTGCGCGCGAGCAGAGAGGAGACCGATGTGGTCCGCGGCTGGTTGCCTTGGGTCCATGTGACGATCGTGGTGATGCGCTTCAGGTTCGAGCCAGCGTCGGTCACATAGGTCTTCGCCGTGTAGGTGGTTCCGAGATGACTCCAGGTCACCTGGTTCTGAACGGAGCCGGTGCTCGAGTACAGGACCGGCTCGCTGACGAGGGGACCCGAACCGTCTGGGTCGAAGGCGCCAGCCACGACAGCGGGGTCCGAAGCATGACTCCCGGTCGCATGAGCGATCGTGTCGTATCCGATGCGTCGCGTCTCTTCCAGCCTTGCGCGCGCGAAAGAGACCGCAGCGTCGGTGCTGCGGCTGGTCTGATTCCCCCGATCGGAGGTCGCGACCGTCGAGGCGATCGCCGAGGCCATCAATCCGACCAACATCAGCGACACGAGGGCTTCGACCAGTGCGAAACCATCATCGGAGGAGCCCCTTCGAGGGAGCACCCGTCGCGCCATGAAGGAGGTATCGGCAGTCGGCTCGGAGGCCTTTACAGCAGGAAAGGAAAGGCAAAAATGCGAGCAGATCGGACGACCAGCGCGGCGCCCTCGGCAGGAATCGAACCTGCGCTCCCGGCTCCGGAGGCCGGTGCTCTATCCCCTGAGCTACGAGGGCGGGAGGGCGGATGGTAACACGGGGTTCGTAGCCATCCTGAGGCCGATAAGATGGCTCCGGTCCGCACCCACTAGGAGTCCCTTCTGTCCGCAAAGATCCTCGTCGTTGACGACGACCGCGTCATCCAGCAACTCATCGAGGTCAATCTCGAACTAGAGGGATACCAGGTCGTGAAGGCGAGTGACGGGGAAGCCGCTCTGGCGATGGTGGCTTCCGAGAAACCAGACCTATTGATCCTCGATGTGATGATGCCCAAACTGAACGGCAAGGATGTCTGCCGCCGCCTGAAGGGCGAGAAGGAGACCGCCAAACTCCCGATCATCTTCCTGTCCGCCAAAGCTCAGGAACTCGATGTCGAAGCCGGCCTAGAACTGGGCGCCGACGCCTATGTGACCAAGCCGTTCGACCCTTCGGATCTGCTGGATACGGTCGCGGACCTGCTGGGGAAGAAGTGATCCAGAGACGGCTCGCGGCCTGGCTGACCGACGCCCTGCTCGGCGCCCAGAAGGATGGGGTCGTGCCCAAGTTCGATGTTCCGGCCGTCGAGATGGAACGCCCACGCAAGGCCGACCACGGCGACTGGGCGACCGGGATCGCGATGGTGTGCGCGCGGCCGTCCGGCATGCCCCCACGCGAACTCGCCCAGATCATCATCGACCGGTTCGGCGAACACAACGAGGTCCAGGCCCTTGAGATCGCTGGTCCGGGCTTCATCAACATCCGGCTCTCACACGCCTGGCTGACCGAGATCGTGCGAGAGGTGATCACCGCCGGTCAAGCCTGGGGCCGCAGCCAGCCGGACGAACCCACGAGTGTCCAGGTCGAGTTCGTGTCAGCTAACCCGACCGGTCCGATGCACATAGGGCACGGCCGTTGGGCGGCGCTGGGAGACACGATGGCGCGCCTGCTCGAGTGGTCTGGACACGAGGTCTCTCGCGAGTTCTACATCAACGATTTCGGCGTGCAGATGCGGAAGTTCGCGGAATCGATCGCGGCGCGTTACGACGAGTTGCAGGGGCGCGAAGCCGAGGTCCCAGAGGGCGGATATCAGGGCGCGTATGTGAAGACGATCGCTGCCGAGATCTATGCCGAGATCGGCGCCCGCGAACTGGATGCCGATGAAGAGGAACGGCTGAACTTCTTCCGGGCAGAAGGGCAGCGTCGCATGCTGCTCCACCAGCGCTCGACGCTAGAGACCTTCGGGGTCGTGTTCGACAAGTGGTTCAGTGAACGCTCGCTGCACGAGCAGGGTGCGGTCCAACGGGTCGTCGAGTTGCTCGCCGAGCTCGGCCACACCTACGAGCACGAAGGGGCGACCTGGCTACGGACCACCGATTTCGGCGACGACAAGGACCGGGTGATCGTCCGCTCCACAGACGGCATGCCCGCCTACCTGGCTGCAGATCTGGCGTACTTCCTGGACAAACTTCGCCGAGGCTTCGAGAAGTGCATCTACCTGGTCGGTGCCGATCATCACGGCTGGAAGCGCGAGATGGAGGCGAGCATCAAGGCGCTCGGTGAGGATCCAGACGCCCACTGCGAATTCCTGATCGGTCAGATGGTCCACCTGGAGCGTGGCGGCCAGCCGGTCAAGATGAGCAAACGCACGGGCGAGGCGATCACCTTCGACGAACTGATCGAAGAGGTCGGAGTTGATGCGACCCGCTATCACTTCCTGCGGGTATCGATGGATCAGACCCTCCGTTTCGATCTGGACGAGGTGATCTCTCAGACACAGGAGAACCCCGTCTTCTATGTCCAGTACGCCCATGCCCGCATCCATGCGCTGCTGCGGCGCGCTTCGGAGTCGGGGATCGAACCCACCGCTACCGACCAGTTGGCGCTGCACGAGTTGCAACACGACTCGGAGCTGGATCTGCTGCGCAAGATCGCGGAGTTCCCTGAGGTCGTCGAGGTAGCTGCGCGACTACGGGCACCTCATCGGGTGACCCGGTTCGCAGAGGAGCTTGCTGCAGCCTTCCATGCCTTCTACCGCGACTGCAGGGTCGTCGACACCCAAGAGAGGTCCCTCACTGCTGCGCGCCTCGGTCTGGCCGAAGCCGCGCGGATAACCCTCGCTAACGCGCTCGCGATCTGCGGCGTATCGGCTCCGGAGGCTATGTAGATGCCGCACACCCTCTCACATGTTCTGCCGCATACCGCCAAGGCTCGGGACGACGGGCACCTCGAGGTCGGCGGCGTGGATGTCGTCGAACTGGCGGAACGGTTCGGCACTCCCTCCTACATCTTCTGCGAGCAGACCTTCCGGGAGCGCGCGCGCGCGTACCGCGAGGCGTACGCGGAGGGGACCGTCTACTACGCGGGCAAGGCGTTCCTTACCGTCGGCATGGCCAAGATGGTCGCCGAGGAGGGGCTCGGTATGGATGTCGCCAGCGGCGGCGAACTGTATACCGCGCTGAAGGCAGGTTTCCCGGTCGAAAGGCTCGTGTTCCACGGGAACAACAAGACCACCGAAGAACTCGAGATGGGTCTCGATGGGGGCGTCGGATGCTTCGTATGCGACTCGATCGATGAGTTGGAACGACTCGACGAGCTGGCGGGTGCGCGCGGTGTGCGCGCGCCGGTCGTGCTTCGAGTCACCCCTGGCGTCGAAGCCCATACGCACGAGTTCATCCAGACCGGCCAGGACGACTCGAAGTTTGGCTGCAACATCGAAGGTGGTGTCGCGCTGGAAGCTGCCAAGCGAGCCTTGGATCTGCCCAACCTCGATCTGCTGGGTTTCCACTCGCACATCGGGTCGAACATCACCGGACCCGAAGCTTTCCTGCGCACCGCCGAGATCCACGCCGAGTTCTGCCGCTCGGTCAGGGACGCGACCGGATATGAGCCCTCGGAACTGAACATGGGCGGCGGACTCGGCATCGCGTACACGCGCGGCGACTATCCCGCTGAGGTCGCGTCCTTCGCCAAGCAGATGCAGCAGAAGGTTGCCGCAGAGTTCTCCGATCGCGGACTGTCGGTCCCTCGTCTCGCTGTCGAACCGGGGCGATGGTTGATCGCGAACGCGATGCTCACCCTCTACTCGGTCGGTGTCGTGAAAGAGATCCCAGGCGTCCGCACCTATGTGAGCGTCGACGGTGGCATGAGCGACAACATCCGGCCTTCGCTGTACCAGGCCAGGTATGAAGCCCTGATAGCGAACCGTTGCAACGAGCATGGCGACAAGGTGGTGACCATCGCCGGTAGCCACTGCGAGCAGGGCGATCTGCTGATCCGCGACATCGCGCTTCCCGGCAACACCCGACGAGGCGATCTGTTGGCGATCCTGGCGACCGGCGCCTACGGCTTCTCGATGGCGAGCAACTACAACCGGTTCCGTCGCCCTCCGGTCATCGTGGTCGCTGACGGGCGGGCCAGAGAACTGGTTAGGCGCGAGACCTACGAGGATCTGACCGCCCGCGACCTCTAGAAGGCTGCCGAGGCCTCACCCTCGGGCGGCTACCATGGCGACCGTGAAGAACACCATCCGGATCGGCCAGCTGGGTTGCGGGATCGTCGGCTCCGCAGCCATCCGCATGCTGGATGCCAACGCCGATGACATCCACAAGCGCCTCGGGGTTTCCGTCGGATACGGCCCCATCGCGGTCCGGAGCCTGTCCAAGGAGAGGGACATCCCCGAGGGCTATCAGGATCGACTCACCACCGATCCGAACGCCGTCGTGAACGACCCCGATGTAGACATCATCGTCGAAGCGATGGGCGGGATCGAACCGACCCGCACACTGCTGCTGGATGCGATCGCCAACGGCAAACATGTCGTCACCGCCAACAAAGAGCTCCTTGCGACACTCGGCCAGGAACTCTTCGACGCGGCAGATCGGGCCGGAGTAGACATCTATTACGAGGCGGCGGTCGCCGGAGGCGTGCCGTTGATCCGGCCCCTGAAGGAATCGCTGGTGGGCGAGCGGATCTCTAAGGTCATGGGGATCGTGAACGGGACCACCAATTACATCCTGACCCGGATGGAACAGGACGGTTTGGATTTCGGTCAGGCGTTGGCCTTGGCTGAAGAACTGGGATACACCGAGCTCGATCCTTCGGCGGACATCGAGGGTTTCGATGCTGCTAGCAAGGCCGCCATCCTGGCGAGCATCGCGTTCAACGCTCGGGTCGTGGCCGGCGATGTGCACCGAGAGGGCATCAGCCATATCCGGTCCAGCGATATGGCCTTCGCCAAGCGTCTCGGCTACACGATCAAGCTGCTAGCCATCGCTGAGGAACAGGACGGCGAGATCGCGGTGCGCGTCCATCCCGCGATGGTGCCGACGAGTCATCCGCTCGCGAGCGTCAACGAGAACCTGAACGCGGTCTTCGTCGAAGGCGAACGCGTCGGAGAGCTGATGTTCTATGGGCGCGGAGCCGGCGGAGGCCCGACCGGCACCAGCATCGTCGGTGATGTCCTGACGATCGCCCGCAACATCGTGACCGGCGGACGAGGACCAGGCTGCACCTGTAACACGACCAAGAAGGTCCGCTCGATCGAGGACAACTTCGCGCAGTACTACCTGTTGCTCGAGGTGGCTGACGAGGCCGGCGTGCTGGCGACCATCGCTCAGACCTTCGGAGACCACGATGTCTCGATAAAGAGCGTCTGGCAGGAGGGCCATGGAGACGACGCGCAGCTCGTCTTGATCACGCACCGGGCTCTGGAGAAGAACATCCAGCAGACGCTCGTGTCGTTGCGGAACCACAAACAGGTGCGCGAGGTCGCGAGCGTCCTGCGTGTCGAGGGCGGCGAGGCGTGAACCAGGTCGCGTCTCGCCAATGGCGCGGCCTCATCGAGGAGTATCGCGACCGGCTGCCGGTCAGCGATCCGACCCCGGTGGTCACGCTCCGCGAGGGCGGCACACCCCTGACGCTGTCCGAGCGTCTCTCTGAACGGATCGGCGCAGAGGTCTGGTTGAAGTACGAGGGAGCCAATCCGACGGGCTCGTTCAAGGATCGCGGCATGACGATGGCCATCACCAAGGCCGTCGAAGAAGGCTCGCAGGCGGTCATCTGCGCTTCGACCGGCAACACGAGCGCGAGCGCGGCGGCGTACGCCGCGAAGGCCGGCATCACCTGTGCCGTCCTGGTTCCCGCGGGCAAGATCGCTCTGGGCAAGCTGGCACAGGCCCTTGTGCACGGAGCGACGCTATTGCAGGTCGAGGCGAACTTCGACCGTGCGTTGGATATGGCTCGGGAACTGGTGGCGAGATACCCGGTGACACTGGTCAACAGCGTCAACCCGTACCGGATCGAGGGCCAGAAGACCGCCGCCTTCGAGATCGTCGAGATGCTCGGTCAAGCTCCCGACTATCACCTGATGCCCGTCGGCAACGCGGGCAACATCACCGCCTACTGGAAGGGGTACCGGGAGGATCGGGACGCAGGCAACATCGGGTCGCTTCCTCGCATGTTCGGCTTCCAAGCGGCCGGAGCTGCCCCGATCGTCCTCGGGCATCCGGTTGAGAACCCGTCCACGATCGCGACCGCGATCCGCATCGGCAAGCCAGCCTCGTGGGAGCAAGCGGTCGAAGCTGCGGAACAGAGCGAAGGCCAGATCCGTGCGGTCACCGACCGAGAGATCTTGAACGCGTACAGGATGCTCGCTCGCGAAGGGATCTTCTGCGAGATGGCATCGGCAGCCTCGGTTGCCGGGCTGCTCAGCCTCCACGAGGAGAACATGATCGCGTCGGGCACGAAGGTCGTCTGCGTCCTGACAGGACACGGCCTCAAGGATCCCGACTGGGCGATGCGAGGAGCCCCGACCCCGGTCCAGATCGATGCCGATGTCGAACAGGCCGCGAGCATCCTCGGACTCTCATGAAGGTACGGGTCGAGGTCCCGGCGACCGTGGCCAACCTCGGTCCAGGTTTCGATTCGGTCGGGCTCGCGGTCGACATGGCCACGGTCGTCGAGGTCGAGTTGACCGGCGGTCAGATCGTCGTAGAGAACCGGGGAGCGTGGGCGGATGCGCTGGCAGACGCTCCGACCGATGAGACCAACCTGCTGGCTCGAGCATTCCTAGCTGCCGTGGGCGGTGAGGCTCCCGAAGGCGTCAGGTTCGTGCAGGACCTGCAGGCCCCCGTCGGCAGGGGATTCGGTTCGAGCGCCGCCGCGATCGTCGCAGGCATCGTCGCCGCGGATGCGCTCGGCTTGTGCGCGCCGGACACCGACCTGCTGGGTTTGGCGGTTGCCTTGGAAGGGCATCCTGACAATGTGTCGCCTTGTCTGCTGGGAGGGATCACCGCGACCGCGGGCGAAACGACGATCCGTATCGCCCCTCCCACGGATTGGGTGTCGCTGCTTGCGGTGGCGCCTGCGGCCGAGGGCACCATGGAGTCCCGAACGCGACTGCCGGACACCTATCCCCGGAGAGAGGTTGCAGGACAGGCTGCCCGCGCCGCGCTGCTTGGTTTCGCTCTAGGCACCGGAGATCTGGATGCGCTGTTCGAGGGAACCGAGGATATGATGCATCAGCCGACCCGATTCGCTGCGCTACCCGAGTCCGCGCAGATGGTGAAGGAGTGGCGAGAGGTTGGAGTAGCGGCCTTCCTATCTGGAGCCGGTCCGAGCATCGCCGCCATCGTGTCGAAGGCAGACGCCGAGGATCTGGCTGACCGTTTCGCTGCGTCTGCGCCGGCGGGTTGGGATGTTCGAGCTTGCCCCCTTCGCACCCAGGGAGCGAGAGCGCTGCCAGCCGAAGCCCGCTCGCCAACGGGTCTATCCTGACCTCGAAGAGGATCGTCTACGAAGAGGAGTTTCCGGTGGTCACCATCGCTCACATCAGTGACCTGCATGTAGGGTCGGTGCACTTCGTGCCCAACCTGATGAACAGGGTCATCTCCGAGTTGAACGAACTAGACCCGGATCTGATCCTCTGCACCGGTGATATCACAGACTCTGGTCTGGTCGGCGAATACAAGACCGCGAAGGCTTACCTCGAGCAGTTCCACAACCGCGTCGTCGCGGTTCCGGGCAACCACGACTCGAAGAATGTCGGGTGGGTCCACTTCGAAGAGTTGATCGGTCCTCGCCACTGGAAGGTTGAGCTCCCAGAGGACATCATCGTGGTCGGAGCTGACTCTTCAGAACCCGACCTGAACGAGGGCCAGATCGGGCGCGAGAGGTACCCGTGGATCATCGAACAGTTCGCGCAGCCCGCACGGCTTCGTATCTACGCGCATCATCATCACCTGATGCCGATACCAGGAGCAGGTCGCGAACGCAGCACCGTCGCCGATGCTGGTGATCTGCTCGAGGTACTGATCCGCAGCGGGGTTGGGCTCGCCCTGACCGGACACAAACATGTGCCTTGGGTCTGGCGGCTGGAGGATCTGTACATCGCCAACGCAGGAACCGCGGCCAGCCTCAAGGTCCGCGGCCACACGCGGCCCGCTTACAACATCGTGCATGTCGTCGGCTCCGAGGTGACCATCACGCAGAAACTGCCCTTCGGGCCCAGCCAGAAGATCGCGCACTTCGACATCGATTCCGGTGAGCAGTACCACAGGGAACTCGAGACGCTGATAAGCGAAGACCCGCAGGGGGTCTGATGCGCACGGTCGTGCTCGTCGACGGAGAGCACTACCCGCCGGTCACCCGCGAGGCAGTCGCCGCCGCAACAGCCGCCGGGCACTCTGTCATAGGAGCTGCCTTCCTTGGTGGCAAAGAGAAGCTCAGGGGCGAACCCATCTTGCCCGAGATCGATCTGGAGGTGGGTGCGAGCCTGGTCGGCAGTCTGCGTCAGGCCCTGGACCGTTTCGCCCCCGAGGTCGTCCTCGATCTGTCCGATGCGCCGGTCCTCGGATCGGCCGACCGCATGATGCTGGCCTCGGTCGCTCTGTCTCGAGGCGTCAGGTATCAGGGCCGCGGATTCCAACTCGATCCGCCCGAGCGACCACGCCTGAGTTCTGCGCGAACGGTCTCGGTGATCGGCAGCGGCAAGAGGACCGGCAAGACCGCGATCTGCGCAGAACTTGCCCGAGAGACGCGCCGTCGCGGCCAGGTTCCCTTGATCGTTGCGATGGGCAGGGGAGGTCCGCCCGAACCTGTGGTGACCCGAGGCGCGGATCAGCCCTTGAGCGTCGAGACGCTGATAGCGCTCGCCGAAGCTGGCGAACATGCCAGCACCGACGCCTACGAGGACGCGATCGTCGCCCGGTGCACGACGGTGGGAGCGCGACGCGGGGGAGCGGGCTTGAACGGGCAGCCGTACACGCACACGGTCCACGAGGCGATCGAGTTGGCAGAGAAGGAACCTCACGATGTGATGTTCCTGGAAGGCTCGGGAACCGCGATACCTCCCGCCTCTGGCGATTCGACGGTCTTGGTCATCGGCGCGGCAACCACCGACGAGGACCTCTACTCGGGTCTCTGCGACATCAGATTCATCGACGCTCATGCGATGATCCTCACGGCCACCGACGCTCCCGGATACGAGCCTTCGCGGCGTTTACACCAGATCGAACAGCGCTACGCGCGCCTCGAACTCGATTTGCCGCTCGCGGTACGCACGGTGTTCGAGCTCGAACCGCTC
>JBKHYG010000033.1:0-1381 GCA_046565595.1 Actinomycetota bacterium
GCCACGCGTTCGTTCGTCTACGACATGGCATCGCGTTGCGACTCGGGCAGTGACGGTCGCCGCGAAGCCGCAGCCGCGAAGGTGTACGCGACCGAGATGGTGGCCCGTGTAACCGATCGCGCCATCCAGGTCTACGGCGGCAATGGCTTCATGACCGAGATGGGGATCGAGCGCTATTGGCGCGAGGTGCGCGCGCAGCGTCTGTACGAAGGCACCAGCGAGATCCTGCGCAACACCATCGCCAAGACCTTCGGTCTGGGCTGAGACGCTAACCGTCTGAAGGTTCCGCGGGGCTTGGGTCCTGCAGAACCTCGCTCAACAGGGTCTCCCAAGAATCGCGTGCGGCCTCGTACTCGGCGGGGCATCGCTCTAGCCGCTCGATGGCCAACAGTTCTGCCTCTTCGACCTCTAGGTAGACCTCTTCGTCGCTTCCCGCGATCCGACACAGGATCGAGTAGGCGCGCTGCAGATCCAGCGAATGTTCATCCATGAAGTCGGTTTCATCCAGCTCGCGTTGATCGGCTGCCCAAGCGAACCACTCCGCGGTCGCGATCGCATCGGCGGCTCCGTCCTCGAACAGTTCGGTCATGACCACCGCACCCAGCGTGTCGACCGCGTCTTCTTCCTTCCCGAGCACGGGGATCTCCAACGCTTCGATCAGCGCATGCCCGATCTCGTGCACCAAGATGAAGCGTGCCGCTCCCAGCGTGCTCTCTTGGAAGTCTTCCCCGTCTGCGAACGGTTGAGCGAGATAGTCGATGAACCAGTACGGGTACCAGATCTCGTTGATGCTCGGGTCGAACAGGGGGCCGTCTTCAGCGCCGACGACGATACTGATGGGCGTGTCCAGATCCAATGCTTCTTCCAGAGCCGCGAGCAGGTCTTCGAACGCGTTCGAATCCTGTAAGAAGGCTTTCAAGGCTTCCTCGTTCTCGTCCTGAGGATGTTCGTATGCCAGCAGGAACGATGTTCCGTTGTCGGCGGTGAGCCCTTCATCGGTGCTGGCGGATGAACAGGCGGTGAAGGTCAGTAGGAACAGAAGGCCAAGCGCGGTGTGACGCATCGAAGATCCTTGGTGGTCGGAGGCCGCAAACTAGCGGCTCGAGAGATCGCGTGGTCTAGAGGTCATCGAGGATGTCGCGCGCAGCGCGTTCGCCGCTCTCGACTGCGCCTTCCATGTATCCGCGCGCATGCGTGCCGGTGTGCCCGCCGGCGAAGAGGATGTTCCCGACCCTCGAGCCCTCTGTGCCGGGGGACCCGGTTTGCCCCGTTGTGCCGGTGGCGGTTGGATGGACGCATGGAGCCGCTAGCAGCATTCGTAACCCCAGGAAAGAGCCTCTCCGAAGCGACCGAGCGCGTGAGGCTCGCAGAGCTGCTCGGT
>JBKHYG010000034.1:0-44284 GCA_046565595.1 Actinomycetota bacterium
CGGCGACCTCGGCCGAGGCCTCAGCCGAGCCGATTGGGCCGGCCTGAGCATCCTGTTCAGAGTCAGCCCTCGCATAGTCGGCTGTGAAGACCAGCTCAGGCTCCGACGCCATGACTGGACCCGTGGCGCCGACGACCAGCGCGATCAGACCTATCAGGGCAGACTTCTTCATGGGTCACCTCTTACGACCAAAAGGGCACTATCCGGAACCAAGATTCGCGGGATGGAAGGGGAAATCCTGCGGAGCGGAGAATCCTCTCCCGACACCATCCCGAAAGGCCCTTGAAATGCGCAAACTCTTGATCCTGGCTGCCTTGGCCGGCCTGGTAGTTCCGTCGATCGGTCATGCCGAAGAGCCGCCGATCGTGGCCGAAGGCTGCGAGGCCAACCTGATCCTGTTCTCTCGCCGGACCGTACTGGACCCCAGCACGGGTGAGCCTGTGAAGAACCCAGCTACGGGTACCCCCGTGCGCAACTCGACCTACGACACTCAGGCGGCCGGTTGCACGGCGGAAGAGGAGGTCCCGGAGGCCGGTTCGAACGACACCGCGGTGATCTATCCGTTCGCGAACTCGTTCCTGGTCCGTAGCCCGGTCGCTAATGGAACCCCGGTCTCGGGCACGCTCGAGTTCGCTGGGCAGACCTGGGAGCTAGACCTCAAGCCAGCCCTGACGGTCACCGGCGATCCCACCGTGTACGACTCGCAGGACATCTACTTCGCGGAAGGGTTGGCCCTGACCGGCGGCGAGGCTGTCGTCACTGTCACCTTCGGAGCAGAGCCCAACCAGTACCGGCACCGCACGGTGTATCGCACGGTTGCCTGAACGAGGTAACGGGACCGATCACCGAACGAACCAACGAGACCCGGCTCCGGCCGGGTCTCGTCGTTACTTGGCGCGTGTGGCTTCGAAGGCCTCTATCTCGTCCAGGTGTTCGAGTGTCAGGCCGATGTCGTCGAGTCCGTTAAGCAGACGATGCTTGGTCTCGGCGTCGATCTCGAAGGACCAAGTCTCGTCGCCCGCCGTCACGCTCTGAGACTCAAGGTCGATCGTGGCCATGGAAGCCTTCATCAGCGCAGCAACCGCCTCCTCGCTGAGCGTGATGGGCAGCAGCCCGCACTTGGTGCAGTTCGAGGCGAAGATGTCGCTGAAACTGGGAGCGATCACGGCCTGGAAGCCGAACTGTTGTATCGCCCAGACGGCGTGTTCTCGGGATGAGCCGCAACCGAAGTTGCGTCCCGCGACCAGGATCGGGTTCGGCTCGAGGGCAACCTCGCCGGAGCGGACCCAGTCGTAGAACAGGAATCCGCCGAAGCCGGTGCGCTCGATGCGCTTCAGGAACTGCTTCGGGATGATCTGGTCGGTATCGACATCTGCTCGGTCCAAGACCGAGACTCCACCCTGGATGACCCTGACCGGGTTCATGCCCAACTCCTTATGTCCACGAACCGTCCCTCGATCGCTGCGGCAGCCGCCATCTGCGGGCTCACAAGGTGCGTGCGGCCACCCGCCCCCTGGCGCCCTTCGAAGTTACGGTTGCTGGTCGACGCGCTGCGTTCGCCAGGGGTGAGGATGTCTGGGTTCATCCCTAGGCACATCGAACAGCCGGCGCTTCGCCATTCGAATCCGGCCGCCGTGAAGATCCGGTCCAAGCCCTCGCGCTCGGCCTGCGTCTTTACGCTGACACTGCCTGGCACGACCATCGCTCTCACATCTTCAGCCACCTTGCGTCCGTCGACGATCTCAGCCGCGATGCGCAGATCCTCGATCCGCGAGTTCGTGCAAGAACCGATGAACACCCGATCGAGCCGGGTCTCGGTCAGTCGCTGGCCGGGCTCGAGACCCATGTAGGCCAACGCGCGGGCAGCCGTTTCGCGGTCCGATGGATCTTCGAACGAGGCAGGGTCCGGGACGGGCTGATCGACCGGACCGACCTGCGCAGGTGTCGTGCCCCAGGTGACCATCGGCGCGATCGTGTCCGCGTCGAAGGTCTCCTCTCGATCGAACACCGCCTCCGGGGACGACGGGATCTGCTTCCAAGCCTCCACCGCGAGGTCCCAATCCTGGCCCTTCGGCGCGAAGTCTCGGCCTTCCAGGTAATCGAAGGTGGTGTCATCCGGAGCGATCATCCCGCTGCGGCCTCCGCCCTCGATGGTCATGTTGCACACGGTCATCCGCTGCTCCATGGACATGTCGGCGATCGCTCGCCCCGCATACTCGACCGCATATCCGACGCAGCCCGCCGTCCCCAATCGCCCGATCGTGTAGAGGATCAGATCCTTGGGCGTGACGCCCCTGCCGAGTGCGCCGGAGTAGTTGATCCTCATCGATCTGGGCTTGCGTTGAACCAATGTCTGTGTCGCCAGGACATGCTCCACCTCGCTGGTTCCTATACCGAAGGCGAGCGCGCCGAACGCTCCATGCGTGGCGGTATGAGAGTCGCCACACACGACGGTCATCCCCGGTTGGGTCAGACCGAGTTCTGGTCCGATGACATGCACGATCCCTTGACGCTCGCTGCCGAGCGAATAGACGGGCACGCCGAACTCTCGGCAGTTGGCTTCCAGCGTCTCCACCTGCTGGCGGCTCAACTCGTCGGCGATGCTCTTGGTTGAGGTGGTCCCGTCGGTCGGGACATTGTGATCGGCGGTCGCGACCGTCCGGTCCGGTCGGCGTACCCTGCGTCCAGCCAGGCGCAACCCTTCGAAAGCCTGCGGGCTCGTCACTTCGTGCACGAGGTGCAGGTCGATGTAGAGCAGGTCATCGCGCACCGCATGGGCGGACCAGATGTGGTCGAGCATCGTGTCGGTCATGTGCCACACAGTCTAGGAGCGCGGAACCCCGGCTTCATGGGGTTCACATATCGTGGCGGCCCCGCGCTGTTAGCCTTCGCTCATGGACGCGAATCCTGCACCCGAGACCATCACCTTGCTCTACGAGCAGGTCGTGAGTTCGATCGACGAGATGATCTCTGGCACGCCTGTCGACGCGTGGGACAACCACACCGACCTGGAGGGTTGGAGCGTCCGGGACAACCTCGCGCATCTGGGTGCCTTCGAGGCCATCGCAGCCGGGCTCGCCGAGCATGCCGCCGATACCGATGTGAGCCATCATCCTCGTGCGATCGGGTTCAACGAGACGGTCGAGCGCGACATAGAGCTCCGGCGCTCATGGCCGGTAGAACAGGTCGTCCAAGAGTTCCGGCTCGCGACCGCGACCCGGCTATCGCAGATCGGGTCATGGGATGAGGCCGCCTGGGAGACGACCACGCTGACGCCCTTCGGACCGATGCCAAGCATCAACATCATGCCGATCCGGATCATCGACCTGCACTACCACGAGCAAGACATGCGGAGAGCCACCGACAATCCGGGAGGTCTCGACGGCGAGGTGGCGAGGTTCGTGGTCGCAAGGATGCACGGAGCCCTACCGAAGATCTTCGGAAAGGGCGGCGGGGCAACACCCGGCCAGAGCCTCGTGATCAACCTGACCTCTCATGCAGGCAAGACCCTTGCGCTACAGGTGAACGAGGACGGCAAGGCTGCCTTCTGCGAACAGGCTCCCGAGGACCCGACGCTGCGGATCGCATGCGACCTCGAGACCTACCTGATGCTCCACGGCGGTCGCAGGGATTGGCAGCGGCTGGAGAGCGAAGGGATGCTGACCGTCACGGGCGACCGGGACCTGGCCAGCCGGGTGCTTCCAGCCATGGCGGTGACGCCTTGAGGCTCGGGCTCATAGCCGGCGATGGCATCGGCCCGGAGGTGACCAGAGAGGCCCTGAAGGCCATCGAGGCCGCACGGGTAGCTCACGAACTGGTCGAGTTCGATCTGGGAGCCGAACGGTACCTGCGGACCGGCGAGGTGATCTCTGAGGCAGAGATCGAAGCGATGCGGGACACCGACGCAGTGTTGCTGGGGGCCGTAGGTGACCCCCGGGTCAAGCCAGGGATCCTCGAACGAGAGCTGTTGCTGCGTCTCCGGTTCGACCTGGATCTCTATGTGAACCTGCGTCCGGTCAAGCTGCCAGAGGGCGTCGAGTCGCCGCTCTCGGATCGTGGACCCAAGGACATCGACATGGTCGTGGTGCGAGAGAACTCCGAATCGGTATACGCGGGCGCCGGGGGAGTGCTCGCCAGGGGAACACCGAGGGAGGTGGCCACGCAGGACTCGATCAATACGCGCAGTGGCGTGGACCGGGTGTTGCGATACGCCTTCGAGGTCGCCTCGCGGCGCGAACGAAGGAACCTGACGCTGGTGCACAAGACCAATGTCCTGACCCACGCGGGGGATCTGTGGATGCGTGCCTTCACCGAGATGGGCGAAACCCAGTTCCCCGAGGTATCCCGCGACTATCTGCATGTGGACGCGGCATGCATGTTCATGGTCACCCAGCCCGACCGCTTCGATGTCGTGGTCACCGAGAACATGTTCGGAGACATCCTCACCGACATCGGTGCTGGCATCGCCGGAGGCATCGGTCTAGCCGCCAGCGGGAACATCAACCCGGATCCTGCCGCGACCAGCATCTTCGAGCCGGTCCACGGCAGCGCCCCAGACATCGCAGGTACCGGCCGAGCCAACCCGGTCGCGGCTATCCTGAGCGCTGCCATGATGCTCGAAGACTTCGGCCGCAGTGACGAGGCTCGGGTCATCGAAGGAGCGGCGCTCCAGGTCCTGACCGAGATCGCAGGTTCGAGTCCCTCGACCAGCGAGATCGGTGACCGGGTAGCCGCATTAGTAGCCAGCCGATAGGAGGAGCCAGATGCCGATCCAGCCGACCAGCAAGATCTGGATGGATGGAGAACTGGTCGATTGGGATGATGCGAAGGTGCACATCCTGACGCACTCACTGCACTATGGATCTGGGGTGTTCGAGGGGATCCGCGCCTACGAGACCAAGAAGGGCGCCGGCATCTTCCGTCTGACCGATCACATCGAGAGGCTGCACCGCAGCGCACACATCTACATGATCGATGTCCCCTTCTCCGTCGAGGAGCTCGTCGAAGCGACTCGGCAGACGGTGCGAGAGAACGACCTGACCTCCTGCTACATCCGGCCGCTGGTCTATCTGGGTTATGGAGAGATGGGACTCAACCCGATCCTCGCCCCCGTGAAGGTTTCGATCGCCGTCTGGCCATGGGGTGCATATCTGGGGGACGAGGGGATCAAGAAGGGCGTGCGGATGATCATCAGTAGTTGGCGCCGTCACGACCCGAACATCATCCCTCCTGCTGCCAAGGGCACCGGTCAATACATCAACTCTCAGATGGCGAAACTGCAAGCCGTGAAGGCTGGTTACGACGAGGCGATCATGCTCAATCCTCAGGGCATGGTTGCCGAAGCGACCGGCGAGAACCTGTTCATCGTTCGTGACGGGACGCTCATCACTCCGCCGGAATCTGCCGGGGCCCTGGTGGGGATCACGCGCGACTCGGTGATGACGATCGCGAGGGACCTCGGTATCGAGGTCACCGAAGCTGACATCATGCGAAGCGATCTGTACACCGCCGACGAGGTCTTCCTGACCGGTACCGCTGCCGAGGTCGTTCCGGTCCGCGAGATCGACGATCGTCGGATCGGCTCCGGCGAGCCTGGCCAGATCACTCGCAAGATCCAGGAGACCTTCTTCGCAGCCATCCGTGGCGAGGTCGAGGCATATAGCCACTGGGTCGAGGTTGCTTGAGGTGATCGTCCCTGTCGCGTGATCTGATCCTCTACGACACGACCCTCCGCGACGGCGCGCAACGCGAAGGACTCTCGCTCAGCGTCGATGACAAGTTGAAGATCGCCTCTTGGCTGGACACATTGGGCGTCGACTACATCGAAGGCGGCTGGCCAGGTAGCAATCCCAAGGACATCGAGTTCTTCCGTCGCGCCGGGGAACTGCGACTCAGCAACGCGACCCTGTCGTGCTTCGGGTCCACCCGCCGCCCCGACGGTCGCGCTTCGACGGATCCGGTCATCGCCGAGCTGCTGAACAGCGAGGCGCCCACCGCGTGCCTGGTCGCCAAGGCTCATCCGCTGCAGGTCACCGAAGCGCTGGGCACCAGTCTGGATGAGAACCTGCGGATGATCGAGGATTCGGTCGAGTTCCTGGTCGGCCGGGGCCTCGAGGTCATGCTGGACGCCGAGCATTTCTTCGATGGGTACGAGGCGGATCCCACCTACGCCTTGAAGGTCATACGCACCGCGCGTGACGCTGGCGCGTCCTGCGTCGTACTGTGCGACACCAACGGCGGGACGCTGCCCCAACGCGCTACCGAGATCATGGCGACGGTCCGCACCGCCGAGGTTGGGCCTTTCGGGGTCCATTTCCATAATGACGCTGGATGCGCGGTCGCGAACTCGTTGCTTGCGGTCTCCGAAGGCGCCACCCACATCCAGGGTGCGGTGAACGGCATCGGAGAGCGATGCGGGAACGCGAACATCCTGACGATCGCGGCCGATCTGGAGTTGAAACTCGGTAAACGAGTGCTGGCGGGGGATGGACTCTCGAGGCTGACCGAGGTCCATCATGCGGTGGCCGAGATCTGCAACCTGACCCCTGATGCGCACCAGCCGTTCGTCGGGGCCAGCGCGTTCGCCACGAAAGCAGGGCTCCACACCAGCGGGAATCAGAAGCTGCAGGGAGCCTACGAGCATGTGGATCCGCTGCTGGTCGGCAACACCGCCCGCTTGCTCGTCAGCGAACTGAGCGGGCGTTCCACCGTGATCATGAAGGGTCGAGAGATCGGGTTGGATCTCGAGAGCGACAAGGCGACCGCCGAGAAGATCTTGACCGCCGTGAAGGACCTCGAACACGCCGGCTACCACTTCGAAGCCGCCGACGCTTCGCTCGAACTGCTCATGCGGCGCTCGGCTGGGATCGAACGCGAGTACTTCCGCCTCGAGTCCTTCAGAACGATCGTCGAGAAACGGGAGGACGGCAAGGTGGTGAGCGAAGCGACCGTGAAGGTTTGGGCCAAGGGCGAGCGTTTCATATCTACCGCCGAAGGCAACGGACCCGTCAACGCGCTCGACCGAGCTTTGAGAGGCGCGCTGCTCCAGGGCTACCCGCAGCTCGCATCGATCGACCTGGTTGACTACAAGGTCCGCATCCTCGGCGGGGACGCCGGCACGCAGGCCGTCACCCGGGTTCTGCTCGAGAGTCGTGATGGCCACACCGAATGGACGACGATCGGCGTCTCCCCGAACATCATCGAAGCATCCTGGCAGGCCTTGGTCGACTCGCTGACATTCGGTCTCGATCACGCACCAGAAGGGGAGTAGCTGATGCGCATCGGAAGGGTCGCCGCTGGCGACGAGATCGGGTACGCGGTCCTCACCCAAGACCGTGCGGACCTGCTCGCCGGACCGCCGATCGGCGAGTTGCGTTACACCGGTGAGGCCGTCCCACTCGAGAAGGTGCGGCTGCTCGCACCGGTCCTGCCCAGCAAGATCGTGTGCGTCGGCAAGAACTACGCCGCGCACGCCGCCGAGATGGGCGGCGAGGTTCCGACCGAACCGCTGCTGTTCCTCAAACCCTCGACCTCGATCGTCGGGCCGGGAGACGCGATCAGATATCCCGGTGGTGTTCAGCGGCTGGACCATGAGGCCGAACTGGCCGTCGTCGTCGCACGGGTCTGCACGCGGGTCTCCGAAGAGGTCGCGGCTGCTTCGATCCTCGGATACACCTGCGCCAACGATGTGAGTGCGCGCGACTATCAGGTCAGCGACGGGCAGTGGACCCGAGCCAAGGGGTTCGACACCTTCTGTCCGCTCGGGCCGTGGATCGAGACCGAACTCGATGTCTCCTCGGTGCGGGTACGCGCGATCTGCAACGGCGAAACCAGACAGGACGGCGACACCGCCGACATGGTCTTCAAGCCCGCTTTCCTGGTCAGCTACATATCTCAGATCATGACGCTGCTGCCCGGAGATGTGATCTTGACCGGCACTCCAGATGGCGTCGCCCCGATGAAGCCGGGCGATTCGATCGAGATCGATGTGGCAGGGATCGGGACCCTCAGCAACCCCGTAGCCGACTTCTGATGGCGGCGAGGTTGACCCTCGGACCCATCCCTGTCAGGACCGACTCTTCGGCGGAACAGACCCGAAGTGAGGTTTCAAGTTCCGCTGAGCACGGCATCCGGTCCCGGCCTTCGACTCCACAGCGACAGTGAGTAGTCCCCTCGGGTGTCGGTCCACCACGCCGTCTCGTGCAAGCCCGCTCGGGCAAGTTCAGCGGTCAGCGTCGGCCTGGTGAACTTCTGGCTGATCTCGGTCCGCATCTCTTCGCCTTCTTCGAACGACGCACTGATAGAGACGGCGTCTAGCGTGACGCGCTGGCGGCGCTTCGAGCGCAGTCGCATCTCGATCCACGAGTGCTCCGCGTCGAAGAACGCCCGGTGTTCGAACGCATCCAGGTCGAAGTCGCCGTCGAGCTGTCGGTTGAGTACCGCAAGCAGGTTAAGGTTGAAGGCTGCCGTCACGCCTGCTCCGTCGTTGTAGGCCGCCTCTAGGCGGCGGCGGTCTTTGACGAGATCCGCGCCGAGCAGGAAGTGATCGGTAGCTGACATCTGGCGAGCGATGGTGGCGAAGAAGCGGGCCCGGTCGGCAGGGTAGAGATTGCCGATCGTGGAGCCAAGGAAGACGATCAAGCGGTTCGGACCGTCAGGGAGCGATCCGGCGTGGTGTTCGAAGTCGCCGACGATGCCGCTGACTTCGATCGGGTACTCAGCCGCGACATGCTCGGAAGCCACACGCAGATACGGTTCGGCGATATCGAACGAGACATACTGCTGGAGTTTTCCGCTCGCCGTAAGGGCGTCGAGGAGGATCCGCGTCTTCTGTGAACTGCCCGACCCAAGCTCGATCAGCGACCTGGCGCATGTGGCCTCGGCGATCCTGGCTGCTCGCGCTCGAAGTATCTCGGTCTCACTGCGCGACGCGTAGTACTCGGGAAGCTCGGTGATCGCGTCGAAGAGCTTGCACCCTCGATCATCGTAGAACCACTTGGGTGGGAGTTCCTTGGGCGTCGCGCATAGGCCGCGAGCTACATCCCGCCGCAGCATCTGATCGAGGTCTTCCTGGTCGAGCAGGACATCAAGGGCAACAGCCGTCATCGCGCCACGCCCTCGCGCGCCATGGGCGAGATCTTCGATCCGGCACGCGTCGCCTCGACGAGGGATCGCTCTGGCACAGGTTCCCATCCCGGCTCGTCGTCTAGCGGTTCCGAGGCGACGATGACGCCCTCGCCTCGTGACACGAACAGGCTGTTTCCCCACCGTGTCGCCGCGATCTTCTCACCGTCGTGCAGGACGAGGTTCAACCGGCTGTCGGGGAACCGACGACCGACCGAGCGGGTTGTCACTTCGAGGGCCTCCGCGGCGTCCGATCCGGTCTGCATCCTGGCCAGCACCGAGGAGAAGAGGATCTCCGAGTCGGTCCCCGCGTTGGGGCTGTCCTCCAGGCTGGACGCCAACCTACGCAGGGGGTCGGGATCCTCCGCGAACCCGGAGACCGCGCCGTTGAGCGCGAAGGCTTGTGAGCCGCGAACGAAGGGGGGTGTGTGCGCTTCCCCTATCGGTAGGCCTGGTGTCGCGCTCCGTACCACGGCCAGGAACGCACCGGCGACATGGCTGCCGATCTCGGTCAGGGCGGAGTCCTGCCACATCGGTCGGGCCGTGCGATGGTGATGGACGACGCCGTCTGCGTACCAGCACACGCCCCAACCGTCGCCGTTGTTGATGCCGAAGAGTTGGCGCTTAGGTGCCTGCGCTTGCTGGAGGAGTGAATGGGTAGGTGTGAGCATCAGAGCGGAGAGTTCGACCGGAGGGCCGACATAGGCGATGAATCGGCACATCACGCATCCTTCGCACAACGGAAGCCCGCGAATATCTGGCGCCGGTCCGGATGATCCCAGTTGCGGAAGGTTGTCCTCGCGACCTGAGGATGTGTGGCCCAGGATCCTCCGCGCAGCACCTTATAGCCGCCTCCGAAATGGATAGCCGAATACTCGGGGTAGGGGAATGCGACGAACCCCGGGTAGGGACGGAAGTCGTCGGCGCACCATTCCCACACATCGCCGAGCATCTGGTGCAGGCCGTAGAAGGAACGCCCGTCCGGGTAAGCGCCAACCGGTGCGGGACCGAAGTTCTGGTCGCCCAGGTTGGCGCGACCTTCTTCGAAACTTTGACCCCAAGGGAACCGCCGCTTGCGCTGCTCCGCAGGATCCCAAGAGGCGGCTTTCTCCCACTCCGCTTCGGTAGGTAGGCGCTTGCCTGCCCATCGGGCGAAGGCATCGGCCTCGTACCAGCACACATGCTGCACCGGTTCTTGGGGATCGAGCGGCACTCGAGTTCCGAAGCGGCGAACGGTCCAACCGTCGACCGCTGTGTGCCGCCAGAATCGCGGTCGCTCCGTCTCGGTCTCGACGCGCCAACGCCACCCGTCTCGTCTCCAGAGGTTCGGGGTGTGGTAGCCCCCGGCTTCGATGAAAGCCAGGAACTGAGCATTCGTGACGGGCGCTGCGTCGATCCAGTACGCGCCCAGGTCGATCCTGTGAGCAGGACGCTCGTTGTCGTAGGCCCAATGTTCGGTATCGCTTCCCATCACGAACGGGCCAGCCTCCACGAAGATCTCTGGCGGTTCGATCGCGACGGTGGCAAAGCTGGGCGTCAGCCTGGCCGGGTAGGCACCCCGACGAAGAGATAAGGTCTGGAGCATGGTTTCGTCATGCTGATGTTCATGCTGGATGACCAACCCGTACACGAAACCGTGGGCAGTGAGTGGATCGGGTCCATCGAGGTCCGTTCGCTCCAGCGTCTTGACCGCTTCCTGTCGAACCGCGCCGATGTAGGAGGCCGATGACTCTACGGACGGAAGCTCCAATCGTCCTCGGACACGGCGCGGGTTGATCCCAGGGTCATAGAGGCGGTCGAATCCTGGATCCACCAGCGGCCCCACGCCGGCAGCGTTTCGGAGTAGCCACTGCTCCTCGTAGTTCCCGATGTGTCCAAGATCCCAGATCAGGGGAGACATCAGTTCGTCGAGTTGACGCGTCAACTCATCCTGGGGGACCGGCGCGAGCAGCCGAACGGATCGATCTCGTGCTTGCGCAAGCGCGCTGCTGATGTGCTCCTTCAGGTCCATGCGACCTCCATGCCCGACAGCTGATCGTCTTCGTTCGCAGCGCGGATCCAGTCGTCGGCGGGGCTGCGCCCACGGTCGATCCACCGCTCGAAGTACTCGCCTACGAGGTCGACCTGCTGCGCATCCGCGTCGACGCGGGGAAGCGCCTCGATCGCGGCACTGAAGGCTTCGCGTGCCGCGGCCGCGATGATGGGGTCCGACATGCCGGCGCGTGCGGCCTGCAGCCACGCTGTGCCGACCGGGGCCGCCGCGCGTCTGGCACGCTCGCCCGCCTCCTCGTCGTACAACAGCGCGGTCCACACGGCGATCGGAACTGTCCACCACGGATCTGGTAGCGCGTCACACATGCGGATCTCGAGCCAGCCCCGCGGACGGATCGGGGGAAAGATCGTCGTGCAGTGGTAGGCGAGATCATCGATGCCCGGGCCCGGCCAGCGGGCTTCCGTCATCCATGCGCGGAACGGTGTCGAACTCAGGATCGGCATATAGAACGCCGGATCCCGGCGCACGAGCATGACGCGTGCATCGAGAGCGTATCGTGCCCACGCCCGGGGCCCATCGCCTCCCACCGGAGCTGTGCGGGTCGGGTCGATCGCCCGCCAGGTCGAGAGCCGCGTTGAGCGCCAGCCGCTCGGTGCGCCGCAGAACAGCGGCGAGTTTGAAAACGCTGCTGCCATCGTCGGCCCGAGCACATGAGCGAGCCTCCACCGGTCCTCCGGTGATGCTCCGAAGTCCAGATTCACCTGTATCGAGGCCGTTCTGCTCATCATCAGTCGTCCGCTCGGGCCGTCCACATCGAAGAAGGTTTCCATAGCGTCATAGCGTGGTCCACGAAGCACACGCTGCTCGGGCCGGATCGGGTCCATCCCGATGCCGCAGAGGCGGATACCGTTGGCTTCGAATGCGGCACGCAGGTCATGTAGATCAGCAGCGATGCTCGCGTGGCTGTTTGCAAGGGTGTCAGGCGGGGAGACGATCTCTATCTGCCCACCCGGTTCGAAACTGATGGATCCGCGTAATGGGATGGGCGCAGTGATCTCTTCGAGCTGGGCGATCGCGACCGATGACATCGGGTCGCGATCAGAGACGGTCAGGAACTCGATCTCGGCGCCGACGCGCTCCGTCCCCCCGGGCCGAAAGCAACTACGCGCGAACCGACCAACAGCCGCGAGGTCGAGTGGCGCGTCGGTCGCGGGTGGCGGTGCGACATCCCACGCGTCCAACTCCCCGATTCCACCCACATTCCCCCCGGCCCCGTTGAGATCCTGAGACGATGACGACGACCCGGAAACGGATCGTTGGCCGACAACATCCCCCGTCAGTTGTTCCACTAAACACGCGATCGATGGGTTGAGTGTATCTGTTTGTCCCGAGCGGATGCCGCTGACGGCGACCGCCGTTCGAGTTGCTACATCGGCGGCGCCCTCATAAAGGATCAGGGACAAGGAGCCTGACCGTCTGCGGCGCCCGCGTAGACTCGGCCGCAGATGAGCGTCCGCACTCGTATCGAACCGTCACCGTCTGGGTCTCTCCATGTCGGCAACGCCATGACGGCGTCCTTCAACTGGTACTTCGCGCGCAAGCACGGGGGCCGGTTCATCCTCCGTGTCGCTGACACCGACCGATCCAGGGTGACGGCCGAGGGGATCCGTAGCGCGCTCGAGGATCTGCGGTGGCTGGGCCTCGACTGGGACGAAGGACCAGAGATCGGCGGCCCCGACGAGCCCTACTTCCAGTCCGAACGCACGGACCTCTACACCGCAGCTGCCGAACAGTTGCTGCAGGACGCTAAGGCGTACCGCTGCTACTGCACGCCAGAGGAACTCGAAGAGATGCGGCAGGCCCAGCGCGCCGCCAAGAAGCCTCCCGGATACGACGGGCGATGTCGGGATCTGACCGACGCACAGAGGGCGGAGCGCGAAGCGGCAGGTGCCAAACCGGTGATCCGTTTCCGGATGCCCGAAGGGCAGACGCGCGTCGATGACCTGGTCCGTGGCGAGATGGTGTTCGACAACGCCTCGGTCGGCGATTTCGTGATCATGCGAGCCGACGGCTCGCCGCTGTACCAACTGGCCGTCACCGTGGACGACATCAGGATGGGGATGACTCATGTGATCAGGGGCGAGGACATCGTCGCCAACACGCCCAAGCAGATCCAACTGATGAAGGCGCTAGGTCACGACGCGATCCCCGAGTACGCGCACATCCCACTGATCGTGGGGGCCGACAGAGCGCCGCTGTCCAAGCGCCACGGCGATACCGCGGTCGTCGCCTACCGCGATCAGGGTTACCTGCCAGAGGTGTTGCTGAACTACCTGGCGATCCTCAACTGGTCGGTCGGCGACGGGCAGACCGAGACCTTCACGATCCCAGAACTCGTGCAGGCGTTCGATCTGAAAGGCGTGACCAGAGCGCCCAGTGCCTTCGATCCACAGAAACTCCTAGCTATGAACGGTGATGCGATCCGCCGACTGGACCTGGAAGGGTTCCTGGCGCGCGCACTGCCGTTCCTTCAGCGAGAGGGTGTGCTCGGCGGCGAACCCACCGAGGCTCAGCTCGAGGTGCTCCGCCAGATCGGGCCGCTGGTTCAGGAACGCACCCGTCGCCTGGACGAGGTGCCGCAGCAGATGCGGTTCCTCTTCGAGCGGGTCGAGCCGGACGAGAAGGCCTCCAAGACGCTCGACCCAGACACGAAACCGATGCTGGAAGCCTTGCGGGCGCTCTTGGCTCAGGTAGAGCCGTTCGAGCATGGGGTCATCGCCGAAGGAGCCTTGGCGTGGGCGGACGGTGCCGGGATCAAGCGACGGTTGGCGTTCCAGCCTCTCAGGGCTGCGATCTGCGGCAGCCTCGTCTCGCCGCCGCTGTTCGAGTCCATCGAGGTCCTGGGTCGCGATGAGACCTTGGAGCGCATCGATATCGCCTTGTCGCGCATCTAGTGCGTTGCCCGTGGACCGGCCCGTCGATAGGATGCGGCCCGCGTCGCCGGTCAGTGCCGAAGGCGTTCCTATGGGGTGTAGCGTAACCCGGCAGCGCGCTTGATTCTGGTTCAAGTAGTCCTGGTTCGAATCCAGGCACCCCAGCGAAACCCGTGGTCCGCCACGGGGACGGTCCCATCGTCTAGAGGCCTAGGATGCCACCCTCTCAAGGTGGAGACACGGGTTCGAATCCCGTTGGGACCACCATCACCCCGCTGGCAAGCGCCGCACCACGATGTCTTGCGGTATCTACCGTACCCGAGAGCTATCTCCCCGTCGTCAAAGGTCGCGGCGTAGATGCGTCGAAATGGTCAGGATGAAGATCTTCGCTCTTGCCCTCACCCTCGCACTCGGGGCCTGGTCCACCCCGGCGGCCTCCCGCACGCTGACCGTGGCGGACCATGTGCGGAAGATGCTGTCGGATGCTGCAGGTCAGGTCGGCACGAGCATCGACCCGTTGCTGGATCTGCCTCTCCAGGGGGCAGGCCGGCATGGGAGCCTGAGGGCGCTCATCGACGAGGTGGGTTCGGTCCGCATGGACGAAGGCCCCGCCGGGACTCCCGAGATCGTGGTCGGGAACTTCCTCCACATCTATGTTCGCGTCGAGAGCGCGGCCCCATGCACGCTCCGGCGGGTTCCTTCCGTCGTGCTTGCCGACCAGCTACCTTCTGTCGGACCGCCCTCGCCGGTCCGTTCGGCCGGCCGCCTCGAACATGTGAGCGGCACCTACTCTGCGGGGTTACATCTGGTCGCCGTTGCCGACGCCGCCTACGGCACGGGGACATCCACGGACCCTCAGGTCGGGGCGACCACCTACGCACGAGCCGATACCGGGATCGATCATGTCGGCATGTGGCAGACAGACGAGACCCAGATCACCTTCTTCGGCAACTGTCTTGCGATCGGGGTCTCCGACGGCCTGGGCGTGGCTCAGTTCCAGCCGGGCTCCTTCCAAGGACAACAGGTGCCCTTCCCCGATATCCCCTGATAGGCGGCTCTAGGCAGGAAACTTACCCTTCCGGGAGGTAAGGTTCGCCTGAAGATGGCGAGGAGCAAGCAGCAGCAGTGGCCTCCGGTGTTCGCTCTGGGCATCGTCGGGGTCCTGTTCTTCCTCGTGCTGCCGAACCCTCTGCGGATCCCGCAGAACAATCCGGCCGCTCAGGCCGAGTTCGCACCGGTTCCCGGCGACCGGGAGAGCTCCGGTAACGCCAACTTCGGACAGGTCGGCCAGGCAGGCTCGGAGGGTGTTGGCACTGGCGGTGGCGAGGGATTCGGTGGCCCCCCGGACCCGCCGCCTCCCCCGGACTTCATCTACAAGCCCAGCAACAAGAAGTGCATCGGCGATCCGCCGCGTCAGACCGAAGACCCCCTGTCTCCGCCGTGCGTACCCTTCTACGAAGGAGACAACGGCGGCAAGACATGGGAGGGCGTCACCGGCACCGAGATCCTGGTCGTCTACTACAACGATTTCAATGTCGAGGGCGACCTGACCAAGCCCTATCGTCCAAGCGACGACCGAGCGGGCTACCCGGCGTACTACTACCAGAACCATGTGAAGACGGTTAAGGCGCTGCTGCGCTATTTCCAGGATCGGTATCAGACCTATAACCGGCGCGTGCGTCTCATCGGGTATTCCAGCGGCGGCGGACTTGGGACGGCCGACTCTCAGCGGGTCGCCGAGATGCAGCGGATAGCGGCGATGAAGCCGTTCGCAGTCGTCACCCTGATCGAGAACTCGCAATTCATCGCGCATCTCGCAAAGGATCTGGGTATCCCTCTGTTCGGCTGGAACGAAGATGTGCCCCTGGAGACCTACGAAGCCAACCGTCCTTACATGTGGTCCTTCACGCCTGACCAGACCACCGAGACGGTCTGGTCGGGGGAGTTCATATGCCGAAAGCTCCGCGGACGGCCAGCGCGCTTCACCACCGATCCTCTGCTTCTTGGCAAGCCCCGCAAGTTCGCGTTGCTCTTCCAGAATCCGCAACATTCCCAGCGAGGACCGTTCCTGTCGCAGTTGGCCGAGAGACTGCAGGAGCAGGTCAAGAAGAGCTGCGACATGACCTTCGATTATGTCCGGATGTTCAACCGCAACGGCGACGAGGAGGCCGGCCAGATGATGGCGGCCATGAAGACTCGCGACATCACGACCGTGGTCTGCTACTGCATCGCGCAGCAGACCGAACTCCAGGTCCCGAAGTTCCAGGCAGCGGCTTCGGGGGTCAGTTACTACCCAGAGTGGTACTGGGATTCGACCGCGGCTATGGATCACGCGCTCTGGCAGCAGCAGTATGGGAATGCCTCCCAGAGGTCCTTCGGCACCTCGTACCTATGGCGCCAAGGCCCCTTCAATCAGAGCCACGCATACCGAGCATTCCAAGAGCAAGAGCCTGGTCAGATCCCCAACCTGCGTTTCAACTTCGAGATGTACCACACCTTCCTCAGTCTCTTCTCGGGCCTTCAAGGCGCCGGCCCTGGGCTCACGCCAGAGACGATCGAACGCGGGATGTTCACCTTCACATGGCATCGACGGGACGATCCGATGGTGCCGACCGGTGGGTACGGGCTGTCCGGGCCTTGCGGGGTACCGGGGGGATGTAGCGCCTACACCTTCATCCACACCGGGATGGCCTGGTGGTACGACCCGAGCGGCGTGCCGCCCGGCAAGAACGAGCCGAACGGCTGCATCCGGGTCGTCCGCGGCGGCCAGCGTTTCTTCGGGCCGGACTGGCCAGCCGGCGACGACGACCTGTTCCTCCCCTCCAGTCCATGCAGCGAGGACAATCGGCGCGAACTCTGAAGGCTCAACAAAACCTCTGAAAAACCTTGCCGTCCTGCTTGCGTTCCGCCCAACTAACGCTAGATTCCGCGCGACACCTAAAAGGGGGTTGTTTGTGAACAGGTCTCAGTTCCTCGATGCCGTAGCCAAGCGCGCCGATGCGCACAAGCGCGATGTCGAACATGTTTGGGAAGCCGCGGTCGCCGTCATCGGCGAGGCGGTCAAGAAGGGTGATCCGGTGGGGATCACCGGCTTCGGTAAGTTCGGTCAGCGTGTGACCAAGGCCCGTAAGGCCGGACTCGTGCGTAACCCGTTCACCGGCGAGATGGTCAAAGCTGCCGCTCGTCCAGCCATGAAGAAGCCGAAGTTCACCCCGGCGAAGCCGTTCAAGGAGTTCGTCTCGGGAAGCGCCAAGTCGCTCCCGACGAAGAACACCCGTCCGATGGCTCTGGCTTCTGACGACGCTTCTGCCAAGAAGGCGCCTGCGAAGAAGAAGCCAGCCGCCAAGAAGGCGACCGCTCGTAAGTCCGCGGCGAAGAAGCCGGCTGCGCGTAAGCCAGCCGCTCGGAAGTCCGCGGCGAAGAAGCCGGCTGCTCGCAAGACGACCAAGCGTCGTTGAGCTAGACCAGCCAGAAGCGAAGGGCGAGGCCGACGGCCTCGCCCTTTCGTCTGTCGCGGAAAGATCAGTCCAGCGTCAAGGTGAGGATGGTCAGATCCCGCACGCGGTCGCCGTCCAACTGGAACTTGACCCGCTGCCCCAAGCGGAAGAGGCGGATCCCCGTGTGGATGAACGCGTCGTGTCCGAAGGCGAGTTCGGTCTTCGCGTCATCCAGGATGACTCCGCTCTTGGTCTCTTCGTCGAAGGTCTTGATGGTTCCCTGCGGCATTGCCTTACCTCCGATGCTGAGGATACCCGAGTTCGGACAGCACCCCTCGCGTTGCTGCGCCGGCGATGGGCGCAACCAGTTCGAGATCCGCTGGCTCATCCACATCGATCGCTAGACCTTCGCACGGGATCAGGGCGAAGGGGATCTGATAGCCGTAACAGGTTCCCTGGTGCGCACGGCGGCTCTCCGGACCGAAGTAGGTCGGGATCACATCGGGCTTCTGGCGCCACAGCGCGTTGGTTCCACGCCTTGCCCTATCGGTCGCTAATGTCACGCCGTCGCCCAAGGCCAGTCGAGCCAATTCCTCGGAGGTTGCGCCAGGGCAATCGGAAGAGACGATGAGCATGCCTGTCGCTCCCGCTTCGATCGCCTCAGAGGTCGTGGCTGCCAGCGACTCGTTCAAGCCGACCTCGGGGGTCCGGTCCGGGACCGGCGTGGCTCCGGCATCGGTCGCGGTGTTGGCCGCATCATCATCGCTACACACCACCCAGACAGCGTCGAATCCCTTAGCGGCTGTGACGACATCGGCCAGCATCGCGAGGGCGAGCCGCCGACGATCGTCTGCTGAGAGCACAACGCCGAGGCGCTCCTTGGCGCGCGCCAGAGGCTTCATCGGGATCAGGCACAGCTTCAACGCGAGCCCTTACCGTAAGATTCGACGCGTAGGAACGAGCACCCACGGGAGGGGTTGTCGGTGACGCTGACATACAAGGCGGTCCAACTCATACTGGTTCCGTTCCTGAAACTCTTCTGGCGGTGGCGGATCATCGATCTGCACAAGATCCCCGCCGATGGTCCGGTGATCATCGCCGCGAACCATATCTCCTACTTCGATCCGCTGTGTCACGCGCTGTGCGTGAACGAGTCGGGGCGCATCATGCGCGTGTTCGCCAAATCAGAGCTGTGGAAGAACCGGCTGCTGCGGGCGATCCTGAAGGGCGCTCAGATGATCCCCGTCGATCGGGGCTCTGGCGATGCCGGCCCGATAGCCGCCGCCGAGGGCGTGCTACGCGAGGGCGGCCTGGTGATGCTGTATCCCGAGTCGACGCTGTCCAAGCGCCCCGATCTGTTGCCGATGCAAGGCAAGACGGGGGTCGCGCGCGTGGCCCTATCCACCGGAGCTCCCGTCGTTCCAGTGGCCGTGTGGGGTTCACACTGGGTAGTGCCGCCGGGCGCGAAGTTCATCAAGGGCATCCGCAAACTGATCATCTTGAAGGTCGGCGAACCGATGAGGTTCGACGATCTGGTCGGTCGCCAAGATGACCCGGATGTCAGACGCGATGTGACCGATCGGGTCATGAAGGAACTGGAGCTCCTCGTGCGCGACATCCAGGATCTGCATCCCCGAGGTGCAGAGGTTCCCGAACGCAGATGAGCGCCAAGGTCGCGGTCCTGGGGAGCGGTTCGTGGGGAACGGCCTTCGCTGCCGTGGTCGCACGCAACGGGGTACCGACGACGCTGTGGGCTAGACGGACCGACGCCGCCCAAGAGATCGAATTGCGACACACCAACGAGTCGTACCTGCCCGGCATCGAACTTCCTGCGATGCTCGGCGCAACGACCGACATGCAAGAGGCGGTTCACCAGGCCGAACTGGTCGTCATGGGCGTGCCCAGCGACGGGTTCCGAGACCGCTGCCAAGAGGTCGCCCCGATGTTGAAGCCGGACGCGGTCCTGGTCTCTCTCTGCAAAGGGATCGAGCGGGCGTCTGGCCGCCGTATGAGCCAGGTAGCCGCAGAGGCTGCGGGCCTGCCAGCCGAACGGGTCGCGGTGATCAGCGGACCGAACCTCGCCAAGGAGGTCGCTCGTGGGCTACCCGGAGCCACCGTGGCCGCGTCCGTCAGCGAGGAGACCGCCCGCAAGGTTCAGGCCCTGTGCCACGCTCCCACCTTCCGCGTCTACACCAACACCGATGTGATCGGAGTGGAGGTGGGGGGCGCCGTCAAGAACATCGCTGCCATCGCGGCAGGCGTAGCCGACGGCTACGGGTACGGAGAGAACGCCCTCAGCGCTCTGGTGACCCGTGGCCTGGTCGAGATCACGCGGCTAGGTGTTGCCCTCGGGGCGAACCCGATCACCTTCGTTGGCCTTGCGGGGGTAGGCGATCTGGTCGCGACCTGCATGTCGAAGCTGAGTCGCAACCACCATGTGGGCGAGGAACTCTCCAAGGGTCGTCGCCTGGACGACATCATCCAGAGCATGAACCAGGTCGCGGAGGGCGTCAAGAGTTGCGGTGCGATACTCGAGACCGCCGCGGAACTAGGTGTCGAGATGCCTATAGCCGAACGCGTCGGCAAGGTCCTCTATGAGGGTGCGGATGTCAAAGACATGGTGGATTCGTTGCTCACCCGCGATCCCGAGACCGAGTTCCGCGGCATCCCGAACTGAGGCTGACCCTCAGGTGCCTTCCACGATGACCACGCCCATCATCGAGGGATGCCTGCTGCATGCGTAGTCGTAGGTGCCTGGTACTTCGAAGGTGAAACTCACCTGGGTGCCCTGGTCCGGTAACTCTAGGTCGAAGCTACCGTCCTCGGCGGTCACGGTATGCAGGATCTCGTCTTGATTCTCCCAAGTGACCTTCGTGCCGGGCGCAACGGTCAGTTCGTTCGGCCGGAAGATGAACCCTTGGATCGTGACCTCTTCGCCTCCACCAGCCGGGCTACCTGCACCCGAGGGTTCCGATGAGGATGAACACGCGGCGAGCATCAGCGACGCAGCTGCCAGGATCAGCAGGATGCGCCGTGATGCCCGGGGCGCCCGGGGCGCCCGGGACGCCCCAGAGGAAGGGGGTTCCCCGGGGCGTCCCAACTGGCGACCAGATGTCATGCGAACTTCTTAGGGAACTGCTTCGCGATGGCATCCGCTAGGACCGCAGCGATGTGGTCCATGTGCTGAGCGGCTTCCCTCAACTTGCTGAAGGCGGAAGCGTCCTTGGCGACGACCGCATCGATCGCGGCGAAGGTCGACTCGACATGGCGGACCAAGACATCAGCGACGGCGTCCTTGGTCAGGTTCGGGTTGGCGCTCGCAAGGAACGCTCCGAAATCTGCCCTGTATCCGTCCAGGTCGTTGGCGGCCTTCTGGGCCTTCGCCTCATCTCCACCGGCCTTCGCGAGGGTGTAGTCCACGAAGAATCCGATGTGCTTCCTCCACAGCGGAAGGAACGCGTCTCCGGCTTCCTTGCCGTAGACCGATGCGATCGCCTGGCTCAGTGCGACGGAGTTCCCGTCCAGGGCATCGACCGCACCACCGGTGATCTTCGAGTCCATACCGAGGTTCACGGCCGCGTAGACCGCGATCCCAGCCAGGTACTCGTGTTCGACCAACCCGTGCGTAAGGGTTGCACGCAGCCCAGATGCGCTGCCCGTGGCGTCGCCCGAGAACTTCTCAGGGAACTGACGCGAGATCGCGTCGCTCAGGACCTCAGCGATCCCGACCATGTGCGATGCGCCCTTGCTCAGCAGCGCGAACTGGCCAGGCTTCTTCGCGACGACCGCATCGATCGCGGTGAAGGTCGCCTGGACATGCGGCACGAGTGCCTTGGCAACCGCGTCCTTGGTCAGGTTCGGGTTGGCGCTGGCCAGGAACGCACCGAAGTCCGCCCGATAGCCGTCGAGATCCTTGCGGGCCTTGGCAGCCTTGGCGTTGTCTCCGCCTGCCTTGCCGAGGGTGTAGTCGACGAAGAATCCGATGTGCTTCCTCCACAACGGCAGGAACGCGTCTCCGGCTTCCTGGCCGTAGACCGAGGCGATGGCTTCGCTCAACTGGACCGAGTTCTCGTCTAGAGCGCCCACTGCGGCTTCGGTAAGCGGGTTGTCCATACCGAGGTTCACGGCGTTGAAGATCGCTATGCCTGCCAGGTACTCGTGTCCGTCGAGCAGGAGCGTGAGGGTGGTCCGAAGGTCAGCCGAGCCGCTCATCGCCGGTGAGGACGGTGCACTGTCGGTCTTGCTGGCCGAAGGTGCGGGTTCCTGGGTCTGGGGCGATGTCGAGCTGCACGCGGCTCCGACCATCCCTAGCACCAGTACGGCGCCTATGAGTCGTTTACGCATCGTTTCTCTCCTTATCGTTGACGGGTGTTCGCCTGGTACCCGGATCGGGTCGTGAACGATCCCCGCGGCTTTCTTTCGGTTTCGAGGGTGATACGGAGCCACCCGGGGCAGGGTTCATGAACCATTCAGGCTCCTGCTTCGTATACCGTTGGACATGGTGGAACCGCGGGCGATGGGGGCCAGCGATCTCTCCGATAGGAGGGATCGCGATCTTCTGGCGTCCGCCGCTCAGGGAGACGAGGAGGCCTTCATGGCCTTCTACAAGCGGTACTCCTCGACCGCGCTGGGCCTCTCGGTAAGGATGTTGAGGAATCGAGCACTCGCAGAGGAAGTCATCCAAGAGGTCTTCCTGGAGGTCTGGCGATCAGCCGGTCGCTTCGACCCTGCGCGGGGCAGTGCCCGCTCCTGGCTGCTCGCGCGGGCACATGCGCGGACCGTCGATGCGATCCGCCGCGAGGAAGCTTCCAAGCGGCGCGAGCGAGCAGACGCCCCGATCGAGCTGACGCAGGACCATGCCGATGCGGTCGCAGAAGACGATTGGCTCGAGGATCGTCGCGCTCAGGTCCGTTCCGCTCTGAACCGCCTTCCGGATGCACAACGAGAGGTTCTCGAGAAGGCCTACTTCGGCGGCTTGACCCAACGGGAGGTCGCCGACCAGATGGATATCCCGTTAGGCACGGTCAAGACGAGAACGCTGCACGGACTCAAGAGATTGAAGGCTTCCCTGGAAGGAGGGTCGCGATGAATCAGCACGAGGAACTCCAGACCCGCATCGCGGCCTATCTGATCGATGGGTTGCCAGCGACCGAGGTTCACCGGTCCGAACGAGAACTCTTGGAGCACCTACCTGGTTGCGAAGAGTGCCGGGACCTGATGGTGGATCTGCGTGAGGTCGCTTCCGAACTTGCCTTGGCGGCGCAGCCAGTCGCGCCCTCGGCGCACATGGACGCCGCCATGCGTCGCGCGATCAGCGAAGAGCCGCGTCTGGTCGTCTCGGTCTCTGAACGCAAGCCTCGCAGAGCTCTGGCGGTCGCCTTGGTCGCGGCCCTCCTGGCTCTGCCGACGACCTGGGCGCTGAACCTGGCCGGGCGACTGGATCAGGCCGAGCGCGAAGCGCGGGCATCCACCGCGCTCGAGCAGCTCGTGTCCGATCCGGCGGTGCGCACGGTATCGCTGGCCGGCAAGGACGCTGCGATGACGCTGGTCTACAAGCCTGGCTCGCAGGGGGTACTGCTCGCGGACCGGTTGAGCCCACCGCCGCAGGGCAAGGTCTTCGAACTCTGGTTCATCCGCTCTGGTACCCCGGTGCCCGTCGATGTCTTCAGGCCGCAGGAAGGTCGCGTACGGGTGGATGTCTCCAGCGTGCCGCGCGGGGCTGAGGTCGTGGCGGTCACGGTCGAGGATCGGTTCGTGTCGCAGCCGACGACGGCTCCGATATTCGTCGGCACCTTGGCGTAGCCACACCTAAGGGTCGCCGCTCCACCGCGGCAGGCCGGTAGCGTGGGGCCGTGCCTAGAGGACCGACCACTCGAGCAGTTCATTCCTGGCGTGACGCCCCGTCCGCCCCGTTGCCGTCCGCGCCGCCGATCGTCCAGTCATCCACCTTCCTGTTCGACGACCTGGACGAGTTCGCTCGGGTCGCTGACTCCAAGATCGAGGGCGGCTACCTCTACTCGAGGTGGGCTAATCCAACGGTTGCGGCAGCGATGGCCACACTCGCCGATCTGGAGGGGGCCGGGGCGAGCCTCGGTTTCGCCAGCGGCATGGCGGCGATCTCGACGACCATCCTGGCTCATGTCCAAGCGGGGCAGGCCGTGGTAGCTGCCGCCCAACTCTACGGAGGGACCTTCGCTTTCCTGACCGGGGCGCTGAAGAAGGCGGGCATACGGGTCGAGTTCGTCGATGTTGCAGACATGGAGGCGGTGCGAGCAGCCGTAGATGACGACACGGCTCTGCTCTACTGCGAGACGATGGCCAACCCCGCCCTGCGGATCGCCGACCTCGAAGCCTGGAGCGAGATCGCGAGAGGGGCCGACGCGCCCTTGGTTGTCGATGCGACCTTCACGCCGCCGGTCCTCTTGCAGCCTCTGGCCCACGGGGCGGATGTGACGATCCACTCGAGCACCAAGTACCTGGGTGGTCATGCCGATCATCTCGGAGGTGTCGTCTCGGGTGACCGCCGGTGGCTCGACCCGATCCATCGCACCGTCATAGAACTCGGCGGAGTCATGGCGCCGATGGAAGCGTTCCTGCTGCATCGAGGGATGCAGACCCTGGACATCCGCATGGACCGCCACAGCTCGAACGGCCTCGGGTTGGCGAAGATGCTCTCAGAGCATCCTGGGGTCGAACGGGTCATCTACCCGGGGTTGGAGAGTCACCCCGACCACGCGAAGGCCACCGAACTGCTGAAGGGGCGATCGGGCGGGATACTCGCGGTCGAGTTGAAGGGCGGGCGCGAGGCCGGCCGCAAGGTGATGCAGCGGGTCGAACTGTTCGGCCGAGCCGCCAGCCTTGGCGGCACCAAGAGCCTCATCGTCCATCCTGCGAGCATCACGCACACCCAGTTGGATGCCGAAGGGCTGGCAGCAGCCGGACTTACCGAAGGTACCCTTCGCGTGTCGGTCGGCATCGAGGATCTCGAGGATCTGATCGCCGATATGGAACAGGCGCTCGCATGACCAAGCGTCGAGTGCTGGTCTTGTGCGGCGGCATCTCGACCGAGCATGGTGTGAGCGTCGTCTCGGCCAAGGGCGTGATCTCCAGTCTGGACCGGAACCGCAACGAGGTCATCACCGTCGGCATCACCCGGACCGGTGCGTGGCGGAGACTGGACCTCCTAGACGACCTTGGATCTGGATCTGATGGTTTGCCGGTGGTCACCGAGGACGACGGCGAAGCGGTCCGTCTGATCCGAGGGCCCGATGGGCCGACCTTGGAAACGCCATCTGGGTCGGTCCCCATCGATGTGGTCTTCCCGGTGCTCCACGGAACCGGGGGAGAAGACGGAGCCATCCAGGGATTCCTAGAGACGATCGGTGTCGCCTATGTGGGCTCAGGCGTCGCAGCTTGTGCGCTTGGGATGGCTAAGCACCTCGCCAAGCCCGTCCTGGAAGCCTCTGGCGTTGAGGTCACTCCATGGACCACAGCGACCGTCCATCAGGTCCGCAACGACCTTCAAGCCGTCGTGGACGGCGTCCTTGGGCGATTCCAACTTCCGGTCTTCGTCAAGCCCAGTGAGCAAGGGTCCAGCGTCGGCGTCCATAAGGCCCGCGACAGTGCCGAACTCGCCAAAGCGATAGAGGACGCTGTTTCCTACGACGGCACCGCCCTCATAGAAGAGGCGATCGAGGGGCGCGAGGTTGAGGTCAGCGTCCTTGGCAATGAAGCACCTATGGCCAGCGTGGTGGGGGAGATCATCCCTTGCAACGACTTCTACGATTTCGAAGCCAAGTACCTGGCCGAAGGAAGCGAACTGATCATCCCCGCGCAACTCCCAGATGGTGTGGCGGAACGCATCCAGGGGATGGCGGTCAGGGCTTACCTGGCCCTCGGATGCGAAGGTCTGGCCAGGGTCGACTTCTTCGTTCAAAGCGAGCGGATCCTCTGCAACGAGATCAACACCATGCCGGGCTTCACGCCGATCTCCATGTACCCGAAACTCTGGGAGGCTTCGGGGCTCGCATATCCAGACCTGTTGGAGCGATTGATCGAGTTGGCCCTGGAACGCCATGGCTGAGCCGCTGGTATCGATAGGCAGCATCCGAACTGCCCGCGAGGCTCTGATCGGAGTCATACGCCCGACGCCGGTCGATCGGATCGAGAGCCTCTCTGGTCTGGCGGGCAGGCCCATCATGGTCAAGCCCGAGTACCGGCAGGTGACGGGTTCCTACAAGATCCGCGGCGCGTACAACCTGATCCGCAGCCTCGAGCCAGGCCAAGCGGTCGTCGCTGCCAGCGCCGGCAATCATGCCCAAGGGGTCGCGCGAGCTGCTCGTCTCACCGACCGCAGAGCGACCATCTTCATGCCGCGATCCGCGGCCCTTCCGAAGATCCAGGCGACCCGAGCCGATGGAGCGCAGGTGGAACTGGTGGACGGGATAGTCGACGACGCCATCAGGGCTGCACGCCAAGAGTCGGAGCGATCCGGGTCGGTGTTCGTTCACCCGTTCGATGATGCGGCGATCATCGCTGGGCAGGGCACCGTTGGTCTGGAACTCTTGGATGACCTCGCAGAGGATGTGACGATAGTGGTGCCGGTCGGCGGCGGCGGTCTGATCAGCGGCATCGCTACCGCTGTCAGAGATGCTCGGCCCGCTCAGCCGATCATCGGCGTCGAGGCGCAGGGAGCCCCCGCGATGCGTTTCGCGCTGGACTCTGGAGAGCCGCTACCGCTTGGAGATGTTTCCACGATCGCCGATGGCATAGCCGTTCAGCAGGTCTCTCAGCGTACCCTCGATCATGTGCGCGCCTTGGTGAACGATGTGGTGACCGTGGGTGACGACTCGATCGGCGAAGCTTTCGTGCTGCTGCTGGAGCGAGCCAAGGCCGTGGTCGAACCTGCCGGGGCCGCCGCGCTGGCCGCGGTTCTGAGCGGCAAGATCCCAGGCGATGGACCCGTATGTTGCGTGTTGAGCGGCGGGAATGTTGATCCGATCATGCTGACGCGTCTGGTCGAGCATGGCCTGTCCGCCGCTGGTCGATACCTCGTGCTCCGCGTCGTCGTAGAGGACCGGCCTGGGGCGCTCGCGAATCTGACGGCGGTGGTCGCGGAACTTGGCCTGAATGTTCACTCCGTCGAACATCACCGCGTCGGACTACGGCTCGGGCTGGACAAGGTGGAGGTCCTGCTCACGCTGGAGACCAGAGACCCAACCCACCGGGACGAGACCGTCGCCGAACTAGGGTCGCGCGGCTATCAGGTCGAACCCATGTCCTGAAACGAGATGAGCGCCCACGAGAGGGGCGCTCATCTAGGTTTGCCAGGTATCAGAGGTGGACCACCGGACAGGTCAGCGTCCGGGTGATGCCCTCGACCGACTGGATCTTGGCGACGACCAGCTTGCCGAGGTCGTCGACATTCGCAGCTTCCGCGCGGACGATGACATCGTATGGACCGGTGACATCCTCGGCAGACAGCACCCCCTTGATCTCTGAGGCAGCCGAAGCGACCGAAGCAGCTTTGCCGACCTCGGTCTGGATCAGGATGTATGCGTGCACCATCGGATGTTTCTCCTCCCGTAAGGACTGTTCGCCGAAGCCTACCTCACGAGATCGCGGCCACGATGTCTGGTTCGAGGCCTTCGAAGCCCTTCAGGAACTCGGTCCGCTCCTCCTTCAGCCTCTCCACTATCTCGGAGTACCCAGCCTCGCGACCGGTCCGCTCGTAGAGCCTCTTTGGCTGTAGGAACTCGATGTCCTCGACCCCTGGCAAGCTGGAAGCGATCTCGTACCCGAAGTCTGGGTCGGTCTCCCAGGTGACGGTCCCTTCTGCGATCGCCTTGACCACTGCCGAAGAGACCGGGATGGAAACCTTCTTGCAGTGTTCGTCTCCTTCGCCGCCGCCGATCCAGCCGGTATTCAGCAGGTAGACCTCCATCTCGGCGGTCTGCAGCAGTTCGTGGAACCGGTTGCCTTGGAGCGCATGCTGCATCGGGAAGAAGGGATTGGTTCCGGGAACCCGGAGAGACTTGCCTGCCTCATCCTTGCCGCCTGCGGCGGTACCCATCGTCTCTCCAAGCATGAAGTAGGCCGCGGCCTGTTCTTTCGTCAGCCGAGCGACCGCCGGGATGATGTTGTTGTTCCGGTTCAGGATCAGGAACTTCTGGACGGTTCCGCATTCCTTGGGAGCCGTGAACCAGCCGAGCTTCTCCATCCCGAAGACCGCCCGTCCGTTGGCGGTGAAACTCTCGTCGTAGAAGTCGAGTTCACCGTCATCGTTCTGGCTGACATTCTCTAGGTACGAGCCGGGTGAGGTGACCGCCTTGTAGATGGTCGGTTCGTGATCGGGGTTGATCGCGAAGGTCTTCGCGAAGCAGCCGTTCTCGGTGCCATGCACCGCTCCGCCTGGCATCAACGCGACGAAGTCATCTTGAACGGGCTTCGAATCGTTCTGTCGGGTGAAGGTGGTCGTGGTCTTGCCGGTGCCAGACAGCCCGATGATCAGGAAGGTCTGGTGATCGTCGCCGACGGGGATCTCTTTACACCCGGCGTGCAAAGCCAAGCCGCCACGGTCGTAAACGATCTTGTTCCACATCCGCAGCCCGCCCTTCTTCGACTCGCCGAAGTAGTCGGAGTTGAGGACGCGGGTGACGCCGTTGTCCAGATCGACCGCGATGCACCGATCCAGCGGGTATCCGGGAGCCGGCAGGTTAGGGGTGTAGATGATCGTCGCTGCGGGTTCGCTGAACTCGCCCTGCTCACCCTTGAAGTAGAGGAGGTCCTGTGACCCTGCGATGTTGGCGTTGGCGGCCTCGATGACCAGACGCGCCGGCACCCGGAACTCGGGGTCGTCGCCGATGAAGCCGTTGATCACCACCATGTCCTGGTCGCGGATGTAGGCCTCTTGGATCTCGACGATCTCGTCGTACTTGGCCCTAGGGATGGTCTGGTCGGCGAAACTCGGATCGTCGCTGACGATGAAGGTCGATCTGCTGCTCCGAGAGTCCACACGCGTGGTGACATTCAGGTTCCCGTACCTGGTTCGACGAGCGTTAGGCATCTTCTCGGTGAGTGCTTGCAACTCGTCCTGGCCCGGGTCAACGAGGAACGACTTCGCCTCGAGGATATAGGTCGGCCCTTCCAACTTCGCCATCGATCTTCCCCCAAGAACCCTGGGCACGGCCTGCTCCGCGCCGCTAGTGAAACGATTCACGAGCATACGCTGAGAGGCTCGTGGAGGCCAACCGGCGCAACCTCAGGCCCGTAAGCCTCGAGCGGTCAGCGGCGACTCTCGATCTCGAATTGGAGTCTCACCGAGGTGCGGAACTCGGTGATCTTGTCCTGGCTGACCACGCAACTGGTGTCCAGCACCGTCATAGAGCGGATGTTGCGGATCGTCTTGGAGGCTTCGCGCAGGGCTTCGCGCGCGGCGTCGCCCCAACTCTCCGTCGATACGCCAACAAGTTCGATCGAGTTGTAGACCGGCATGGGTCGATCCTGCCAGGTCAGAGGGTCCCAGCGCAAGGGTAGCCTCGGTCAAGGTGGCCGAACGCGATCTCATCTCGTTGGTCCGAGAACGCATCCCGCACGACGGGTTCGTCCTCGGACCCGGAGATGATGCCGCCGTGCTGGAAACTGGCCGGATCGCCTGGGCGACCGATCTCACGATCGAGGGAGTTCACTTCACGCGAGATCTATCGGGTGGTTGGGCACATGGGGCGGTCAAGGCTTTGAACCGCAACCTTTCGGATATGGCAGCGATGGGAGCCGAACCTCTCGCGTTCCTTCTGGCCGTGGGATTACCCAAGGCCGACACCCTCGAGGTCGAAGCGATGGCCGACGCACTCGCCAAGGTCTGCGCCGAGCATGATCTACGGATCGCCGGAGGTGACCTATCGCGCGCGGATGTGGTCTTGTTCGCGGTGAGCATCATGGGGCGTGTCCCAGGCGACCCGCTGACCCGGAGCGGAGCTCGCCCGGGAGACCTGGTCGCCATCACCGGCACCCTCGGCGAGGCCGCCGCCGCCCGCCTGATCAAAGGATGCCCCCCCTCCTCGATGATCACCGAAGCGATGGATGACCGCAACGCCTTGGGTTGCGCCCGGGTGCGTGAAGGCCTTGCGCTGCGACCTTTCGCGACCTCCGCCATCGACATAAGCGATGGGACGGCGATCGACCTCGAACGAACGGCGGAAGCCTCGGGAGTTCGGATCGTCTTGGATCCGGCCAGCCTTCCCAGAGGAGAGTGGGTCCAGGAAGCCTCGTCGTATCTCGGGATCGATCTAGCTTTGGTCGGGGGAGATGACTACGAACTGGCGATAACGCTGGATCCGTCCGATCTGGAAGCAGCGACCCGCGCGATCGCGCCTACCCCTCTCACGGTCGTCGGAGATTGCGCCGAAGGCAGCGGTCTAACCGACCTCTCCGGCAGGCCCTTGACTGGTGGTCATGAGCATCTTGCGTGAAGGCATCCTCGCGATAGGCGGTCTGGATCCAAGCGGCGGGGCTGGCGTGACCCGCGATGCCGTTACCGCAGCCCAGCTCGGATCCGATTGTTCCCCGGTGGTGACCGCGATCGCCATCCAGGATGACCGCGATGGAGTCTCGCGAGTGGAGAGCGTCCCGGCGGCGACCGTGTTGGACCAGGTCGGGGCGGCTCTTACCAGGCGGGTCGCGGCGGTGAAGCTTGGCATGTTGACCAGCGCAGAAGTCATCGACTCCCTCGGGCCGGTCCTACGGCAACTGTCACTTCCGGTGGTCCTCGATCCGGTCCTCGCCGCGAGCCGCGGAGGAGCGCTACTTGCCCCCGATGGGCTGGAAGCCTTGAAGGCGCTGCGAGATGTGGTCACGGTGATCACGCCGAATAGGACCGAAGCCCGAGCGCTCGGGATCTTGGATCCAGACGCATCTAGGCATCAGGGATGGACCAGGCTGGTGGTCACGGGCGGCGACGAGGACGGACCCGAGGCGATTGACCATTACTCGGGCCCAGAGGGTGAACACGAACTGGTCGCGCCGAGGATCGCCGGCCGCTGTCCTCGGGGAACGGGCTGCACCTTCGCGACTGCGACGACCGTCGCTCTGGCCCGAGGATTGGATCCGCTCGAGGCGGTCCGTTTCGCTAAGGGAGCGGTCACCCGAGCCATCGCTGCGGCCTCTCACAACCGGTTAGGTTCGGTTGCCTCCGTCGGAGCATCCGCGGGACATCCGTTCGAATGACGCTTGGGGTATGGCTTTCAGCCGGCCCGCTTGACCTTGTCGGCCTTGAGGCAGCGAACACAAACATTCAGACGCTTCGGGGTCTTGCCCACGAGAGCGCGAACGCGCTGGATGTTCGGGTTCCAGCGGCGAGAAGAACGACGATGCGAGTGGGAAACCTGTTTCCCGAAGGACGGTTTCCGACCGCAGACTTCACAGACGGCTGCCATAGCGGGCGCGAGTGTAGCCGTAGCGGGATGGATGGGCAACCGGCTCCACCTAAGATGGCTCTGTGACTAGCGGCTCTCTGGATACCCCGCTCCGAGCGATCCGACTGCCCGGGCTGACCCAGCCGGTGGTATCCAAACTCGAGCGAGGATTGGGCGTCACCACGGTCCGTGACCTGTTGGAGACCGTACCCCGACGATATCTGGACCTCTCGGCGAACAAGCCCATCGGCGAGATCAGCCCTGGCGAGGAAGCCACCGTCAGCGGCCGCATCATCCGCGTATCCCCCAGGAGGATCCGGGGCAACCGACACATGCTGACCGTCCAGATCACCGACCAGACAGGCACCCTCGAGATGGTGTGGTGGAACCAGCCCTTCCGCGAACGCCACTTCACCGTCGGATCTCAGGTGGTTGCGGCTGGCAAGATCGACAGGAACCGCAGTGGCCGCCTGCAGATCACCAACCCCTTCGTCGAGGCGCTCGGCTCCTCTGGGATCCATACCGGTCGCATCATCCCGGTGCATCCAGCGACCGCTGGCGCCTCGAGCACCCTGATCCGCCGTCTCGTGCACGAAGCTCTCGGCCTCTACGGTTCGCAGATCGACGAGGTCCTGCCCGGAAGCCTGCTTGGCGACTGGCCGCCGCGGGCGCGCGCCATCCGGGAGATCCACTTCCCGACCGATCAAGCGTCTCGGGCCAAGGCTCGAGCGCGGCTCGCCTTCGAAGAGCTCGTCGTGCTGAGCGCCGGATTGGCGATCAGGAGGCAGCGGATGTCTCAGGCTCGAGGCGTGGCTCTGCCAGGCGATCCCGAACTGATGAACTCTTTCTTCGAGGGCCTGGGGTTCGAGCTGACCAGCGCACAGCAGCGAGCCATCTCGCAGATCAACTCCGACCTCGAGGCCGATCGCCCCATGAATCGGCTGCTGCAAGGCGATGTCGGCGCCGGCAAGACCGTCGTTGCCCTGGCCGCGGCGGTGCACGCGGCCGCCTCGGGACACCAGACCGCGATCATGGCCCCGACCGAGGTGCTGGCGGAGCAGCACCACCTGTCGATGCGACGGATGCTGGAACCGATAGCTGGTTTCGGCGATGCGTCCTCTGGCCGGCTGTTCGGAGAGTCCTACCGCATCGCGGTCCTAACCGGCTCGACGCCGGCCAGTGAACGGCGCGAGATCCTCGCTGGTATCGCCACCGGCGAGATATCGATCCTCGTCGGCACGCACGCCCTGATCCAAGAGGGCGTCGTGTTCCATCGGCTTGGTCTCGCGATAGTTGATGAGCAGCACCGATTCGGGGTGCACCAGAGGGTTGCGCTTCGTGACAAGGCTGGCGGAGCGCAACCGCATGCTCTGATCATGACGGCGACCCCCATACCGAGGACCCTCGCGCTGACCGCCTACGGGGATCTCGAGGTGAGCGTCCTCGATGAACTGCCCCCTGGTCGCGAGCCGGTCGAAACTCTGATGGTCACTACAGCCGAGCAGCGTCGCCAGGTCGCCGAGGACATCCGCGCTGAAGCCGCTGCGGGACACCAGAGCTTCGTGGTGTGTCCGCTCGTCGAGGGATCGGAGAGCCTCGAGGTCAAGGCTGCGGTCAGCGTGCACGAGCGTCTGGCGGATGAGGTCTTCCCAGATCTGCGGGTCGGTTTGATGCACGGCAAGCTGAAGCCCGCGGAGAAGGATCAGGTGATGAAGGCGATGCGTAGCGGCGAACTCGATGTGCTCGTGGCTACGACCGTCGTGGAGGTGGGCGTCGATTGCCCATCGGCCACGATCATGGTCATAGAGGACGCCGACCGTTTCGGACTCTCACAGCTCCACCAGTTGAGGGGACGGGTAGGGCGCGCAGGTCTGCCCAGCCGCTGCTACCTGACCACCGAGGTGGATCTGGAGGATGACGATCGCGAGCCGACCCGCCGTCGACTCGAGGCCATGTGCAAGACCACCGACGGCTTCGAGCTGGCGGAACTCGATCTCGAACTGCGCGGCACGGGACAACTCTTCGGAAAGGAAGAGGACGGAGCCCCAGCCCAGACGGGTCGAGGCGACCTGATCTTCACCAACCTGTTGCGGGACCAAGCACTGCTGGCCAAGGCGCGCGAAGCTGCCTTCGAACTGGTAGCGCGCGATCCCGATCTGAGCGAGCCAGAGCATCGGGCGCTGAAGGCCGAGTTGCATCGCCGGTTCGCTGACCGGCTCGACTGGCTCTTCGCTTCATGAGCGTCCGGGTCATCGCGGGTCGAGCCAAAGGGCGCCGCCTCGAAACCCCGGACCTGCCGCAGATGCGCCCCACGACCGACAGGACGAAACAGATCCTGTTCGACATCTTGGCGGACGCACCGGCTGGTGCAATGGTGCTCGACCTGTATGCCGGATCGGGCAGCCTCGGGATCGAGGCCTGGTCAAGAGGAGCCGAAGGGCTGGTGTTCGTCGAACGGGACCCGGTGGCGGCCCGAGCGATCCGCCGCAACCTGCGGGCCGTGGGCGCCGAGGGCACCGTCGTCGTCGACTCGGTAGAGGACTTCCTCGAAAGGCCAGGTCACACCCCCGCCGACCTGGCCTTCCTTGACCCTCCCTACGGCCCGGGCCTAGGCTCGCTGCCCGGGGTGCTCCGAGGACTCATGACGAGCGGCGCGATCCGGCGGGGCGCCATAGTCGTGGTCGAGTCGCCGGAGCCGATCCGCTGGCCAGATGGCCTGACCGAGTACCGTCAACGCAAGGTCGGAGGAACGACCCTCTCATTCACCAGACATGATGGAGACCACAGCGATCTATCCCGGGACCTTTGACCCGGTGACCCAAGGCCATCTCGACATCGTCGAGAGGTCGATCGCGCGGTTCAAGCGGGTCGTGGTTGCGGTATCCAAGAACCCTGGCAAGTCGCCGCTGTTCTCGTTGGAGGAGCGCATCGACATGGTTCGCGACGCGCTCGAGGGACGCGAGGGCGTTTCGGTCGTCTCCTTCGAAGGCCTCCTGGTGGATCTGGTCGCCGAGATCCCCGGGGGAGTGCTCGTCAAGGGCCTCCGAGCGGTCAGCGATTTCGACTACGAACTGCAGATGGCGCAGATGAATGCGCGCCTGAAGGGGGTAGAAACCTTCTTCATGGCAGCAACCCCCGAGCACTCGTTCCTAAGTTCCAGCCTGGTCAAAGAGGTCGCCCGCTACGGCGGTGACATATCCTCCTTCGTGACGCCGGAGGTTGCACGCCGACTCAAGGAGAGAGCCGCCAGTGGATGAACAGATCGGGTTCGCGCCTGCCGAGCACGCCGAGACCCTCGGAACCGGAGAGGCATTCGACGAGATCCTCGCTCAACTAGAAGAGCAGGTCCGCGACGCTCGCAGCATGCCGCTGTCAGCGTCGGCGATGGTGGACCGTAAGCACCTGCTGGCTCTGATCGAAGAGGCGCGCCGGATCCTGCCTGACGAACTGCGTCGAGCGCGTGAGGTGATCCGCGACCGAGAAGATCTGATCGCAGCAGCCAGGACCGAGAGCGAGCGCGTGATCAACCGCACCATGCAGCAGCGCGAAGAGCTCGTGTCCCAGACCGAGATCGTCCAGGCTGCTGCCCGCGAGGCGGACAAGATCGTCGGCGAAGCCAAGCAAGCTGCAGCCCGCATACGCGCCGAAGCTGAAGAGTATGTCGAGGCCAAGCTCGCCAACTTCGAGGTGGTTCTGACCAAGACGCTGCAGACCGTCGAGAAGGGCCGGGCTCGGATGGCAGGCCACCTGGAAGCCGACCGCTTGGTCGCAGAAGAGTTCGGCGAGCGGGACGACTGACGCTGCCCTGGGGCCCATGCCCAAGGGCTTGCCAGCTATTTCCGCAGGTCAGAGGGGTTTTCGCTTGCGATGTGCTAACCTTGCGCCGTCGTGAGCGCAGACGCTCGTCTACGCCTGGACATCGGTGACATCCTCGATATCCCGGGCGCATCTAGAACCCTGCATGAGAGACTGATCGTGCCGGGTACTTCGTCGTCCCCTGCCGCCGAGGTCCTCCTGGATGCGACGCTGGACAGCATGGTCGAGGGGGTTGGCGTGCATGGCACCCTCACCGGGAACGCTGCCGCCCAGTGCTCGCGCTGCCTCGAGCCCATCTCGATAACCGTCGAGAGCGAGCTCCGAGAGGTGTTCCTCGCTCCAGGTGAAGAGACATCGAGCGGCGAGGCCTACGAGGTCGAAGGCACCGAGATCGATCTCGAACCGATGCTTCGAGATGTGATCGGGCTGGACATCCCCGCATATCCACGCTGCCGCGAAGATTGTGCGGGACTGTGTCCCGCGTGCGGGAACGATCGCAACCACACACCCTGCTCCTGTGACAGCACGATGATCGACCCGCGGCTCGCTGCGCTGGCCGATCTACGAACCCCGGAAGGAAAGAAGACAGATGCCAGTCCCTAAGCGCAAGAAGGCCAAGCAGAAGACCCGCTCCCGCAAGGCGCAGTGGTTCAACGAAGCTTCGACGCCCGCGAAGGCCACCTGCCCACAGTGCAAGAAGCCCAAGCGTCCCCACCATGCGTGCCCAACCTGCGGCACCTACGCGGGACGGCAGGTCATCTCCGCGGAGTAACCGATCGTGCGTCGCCGGGCCACCGCTCTCGAGCGTCATGTCGGCTTGCCCTTGAAACGGCGTCGCCTGCTCGATCTGGCGATGACCCACCGCTCGTTCGCCTACGAGAAGGGCGGCCTGCCCAACAACGAGCGGCTCGAGTTCCTGGGCGACGCGGTACTGGGCATCGTGGTCACCCGAGCCCTCTACGACATGTACCCTGACGAGGACGAGGGGGACCTGGCCAAGCGCAGGGCCGCTCTCGTGAATGCCACCGTCCTTGCAGAGATCGCTCGCGAGATCGGTCTCGGCGAGCACATCAGGCTCGGCAAGGGCGAAGAGATGACCGGGGGGGCCGACAAGGGCTCCATCCTGGCGGACACCTTCGAGGCGCTACTTGGCGCGGTCTACCTGGATCGCGGGATGAAGAGAGCCGAGAAGCTCATCCTCAAGCTGATGCTGCCAAGGATCCGCGGTGATGTAGAGGTCGCCAGGGACTACAAGACATCGCTCCAGGAACTCGCTTCGGCCAGGTTCGGCGCTCTTCCCGAATACCGCGTCAGCGAATCGGGCCCCGATCATGCAAAGAGGTTCAGAGCGGCGGTGTTCCTGGAAGGCTCTGAGTACGGTGAAGGCGACGGGCGCTCTAAGAAGGAAGCGGAGCAGGCCGCCGCCAGGCTGGCCGTCCGGAGATTGAGGACGGAGGCAGATGCCGGAACTTCCTGAGGTCGAGGTTGTCCGCACGGCTCTAGACAAAGAGCTGTCTGGCAAGAAGATCAGCGACATCGACATCCGTTCACCCCGGATGATCCGCAGGCACTCCTCGAAGAAGGAGGTCGCGGACATGGTGGTCGGCGCCAAGGTGCTCTCGGTCGACCGTCGGGGCAAGTACTTGCTGGTCCGGCTCGACAACGAAGAGGTCCTCGTCATGCATCTTGGGATGAGCGGCCGGCTCGAGAAGGCATCAGGTCGCAAGGCGGTCGAGAAACACACTCGGATAATCATCAAGTTCGGCGCTGCCATGCAGATCCGCTTCATCGATCCGCGCACCTTCGGCGAGTTGTTCGTTTCCCAGGCCGATGAACTGGATGGGGTTCCAGAGTTGAGTCACATCGCGCTGGACCCCCTTGCGGACGCCTTCACCTGGCTCAGTTTCTCTGGGGTGGTCGAGAGCCGGAAGGTCAAGCTGAAGTCCCTGTTGTGCGATCAGACCTTCGTCAGCGGGTTAGGCAACATCTACTCTGATGAGGTCTTGTGGGCGGCGGGCCTGCTGCCAGATCGCAGATCAGACACCCTGACGGCCCAAGAGATGAGGCGGCTGTATCGGGCGATGCAGGAGATCTTGACCGAAGCCGTGAAGGCTGGCGGCACCACTCTGGAGGACCAGGCTTACCGCAATCTCGCTGGTGAAGCAGGCACTTTCCAGGAGCAGTTGAAGGCCTATGGCCAGGAAGGGAAGGCCTGCCGGCGCTGTCGGGATCCGATAGTTCGCGGGCGGTGGGGCAACCGGAGCACCTACTATTGCCAGAGATGCCAGGTCTGAAGTGAACCTCAGGCCGGGTTCGTGCGTCAGTATCCCATGAGGCGCCTTTTGGGCGCCCGAGGCCTAGACCAGGAGTAGGAAGCACTTATGAAGGGTTCGAACCGCTGGCCGCCGATCTTCGCGCTGGGTCTGACCGCCGTTCTGGTCTTCCTGGTCCTGCCGAACCCGCTGCGGGTCCCGCAGAACAACCCTGCCGCTCAGGCCGAGTTCGCCCCGGTTCCTGGGAAGCGAGAGCAGTCTTCAGCAAGCGCGAACTTCGGTGAGACCAACCAGGCCAGCAGTGAGGGCATCGGCTCCGGCGGCGACTCGGGCATCGGCGGACCACCTCCGCCGCCTCCACCGACCGACTTCATCTATAAGCCCAGCAACAAGAACTGCGTCGGCGATCCGCCTCGCCAGACGGAGGATCCGCTCTCACCACCGTGCGTGCCCTTCTTCGACGGGGACAACAAGGGCAGTACCTGGAGGGGCGTAACCGGGGACACCATCAAGGTCGTCCTCTACAACGACCTGAATGTCGAAGGCGACATGACCAAGCCCTGGAAGGTCTCCGACGAGCAAGCAGATCACGAGACATCCCAGAACGGCCAGCAGACATATCTCGTCCGCACGATCAAGGGCCTGCTGTCCTTCTTCACCCAGCGATACCAGACCTACGGCCGGCGCGTCGAGTTGATCGCTGTCCCGTCGCAGAACGGCCTGACCTCGACCTGCTCCCAGCGAGCCACCGACGCTACGACGGTCAATCGCAAGCACCAGCCCTTCGCGGTCGTCCACTTCGGTGACGGTGGTCAGTGCTTCTTGACCGAGATGGCCGAGAAATATCAGGTGCCTGGCTTCGGTCTGAATGCCGATGTTCCGCGCAAGCTGTTCGAGGATGTGCGTCCATATACCTGGGGCTTCTTCCCTGACCAGGAGACCGAAGCGAGCTATTCGGCTTCCTTCATCTGCCGCAAGTTGTTCGGTCGCAAGGCGAAGTTCGCCAACAGCCCCACCTTGCAGGAGCTGACCAGGAAGTTCGGCTTGATCTTCCCGACCAAATCGCAGCGCGGGCCCGAGTCTGCCGAGTTAGCCGATCTGCTCATGCGCTTCATGCAGCAAGATAAGGCTTGCGCCGGTATCAAGATCGGTAAGGGTCGCGAGAACGATGTGGTCGTCCGTACGATCGCCAACGATGGTAAGGCCGAGGCGTCGGGGATCATGACCGACTTCGTCAGCTTCAATGTGACCACGATCATCTGCTACTGCGTGCCGGTCCAGACCGAGAACACCGTCACGACGATGCAGACGACCGCGCAGGGCCTGAACTACTACCCCGAGTGGTACTGGGATCATGCCAGCCGGATGTTCCGAGCGATCTGGAACGAGTTGTTCAACAACGACGCGATGAGTTCGTTCGGCACCAGTTACCACTGGCGCAACGACTCCTTCAAAGAGCAGTACTGGTACCGCGCGTACCTGACGCAGTGGCCGGGCACCATCCCGAACACCCGCTTCGGGTTCGACATCTACCACCTGTTCTTGAACCTCTATCAGGGGCTACAGGGGGCCGGGCCACAGTTGACGCCTGAATCCGTCGAACGGGGCATGTTCACCTTCAACTACCTCGATCGCACCAACTTCTTCGGCCCTATCGGCGGGTACGGGCCCTATGACCGTAACGCCGTCAGCAGTTACACCTTCATCGACACGGGCATGGCCTTCTACTGGGACCCGACCGGGACACCTCCGGGAGAGAACAACCCCAAGGGTTGCCTGCGGGCGGTCCGGGACGGCCGTCGCTACTACGCGGGCGAATGGCCAGAGGGTGACGACGACCTGTTCCAGCCTTCCAGCCCCTGTTACCAGGACGACACCAAGATCTTGAAGTCTGGTCCTGGCGACTTCTAGGCGATCACCGAACAGATGAGGGCCGGGACGACAAGTCCCGGCCCTCGACCTATCATCGGGAAGTCACGCGCACCCTCGCGCGTTTGAAGGAACGCCCTCCCCGTAAGAACAGGAAGTCATGAGCAGAAGCAACGGCCAGCACAGGCCCCCGCCGATAGTCGAACCGACCGCGACCCTCACCAATGACGAGATCCTGCGGTACTCGCGTCACCTGATCATCCCTGATGTGGGGATGTCTGGGCAGCGCCGCATGAAGAGCGCCAAGGTGTTGTGCATCGGGGCGGGAGGGCTCGGATCGCCGGTCGCGATGTATCTCGCGGCTGCCGGTGTCGGGACCATAGGGCTGGTCGATTTCGATGTGGTCGATGTGACCAACCTTCAGCGGCAGGTCATGCACGGCCAGAGCGACATCGGCAAACCGAAACTGGTCAGCGCGGAAGAGACGCTCCGAGACATCAACCCGAACATCGAGATCGTCAAGCACGAGACCTTCGTTCGAGCTGACAACGCGCACGAGCTCTTCGAGCCCTACGACCTGATCATCGACGGCAGCGACAACTTCCCCACTCGCTATCTCGTCAACGATGTGTGCGTCTTCTTGGGTAAGCCCTATGTGTGGGGCTCGATCTACCGGTTCGACGGGCAGCTGAGCGTCTTCTGGGCCGAGCACGGGCCGTGCTATCGCTGCTTGTTCCCTGCGCCCCCGCCACCAGGGATGGTCCCCTCGTGTGCGGAGGGCGGCGTGCTCGGGATGCTGTGCGGCACGATCGGGAGCCTGCAGACCACCGAAGCCACCAAACTGATCACCGGTATCGGCGAACCGCTGATCGGCCGGCTGTTGCTATACGACGCGCTCGAGATGAGGTTCCGCGAACTGAAGGTCCGCAAGGATCCAGACTGCCCGGTGTGCTCGGAGAACCCGACCATCACCGAGCCCATCGACTACGAGGCCTTCTGCGGTGTCACCGACGAGGTGGCCGAGTTCGCGGCCCAACTCCAGATCACTCCCAAGGAACTGGCCGAGATGCAGAAGCGGGGCGAGGTGATCTCGCTGATCGATGTTCGTGAGCCGCACGAGTGGGAGATCGTCCACCTGGATGGCGCCAAACTCATCCCGATGAACGAGGTGGTGGACCGGGTCTCGGAGGTCCCGCAGGAGGGCACCGCGGTCCTCTACTGCAAGGTCGGGGCGCGCTCTGCCGAGGCGCTGCGGTTCCTGCACGGCATCGGGCTGAAGAATGTGAAACACCTGGCCGGCGGGATCGACGCCTGGGCGCGCCAGGTCGACCCGAGCCTGCCCAGGTACTGAATCCCCTGGTCACCGTGCGTGGCCAGTACGGATCTAGGCCTTCAGGGGGGTTTTCAAACCGACTCAGAGGCTGTATAGTGCGCTTGTGCGAGACCTCAGAACGGGTCTCGTGAGGGAAACGACTCCGACGCCGAGAAAGGGGACGGTTCGGATGCCGAAGGCACTGTACGGCTTCGCGGGAGAACCCCGTGCCGCCATGCTGCTCCGTCAGGTGGAGACGCTCCGCACCCGGGTCCGTGACCTGGAGGCTGCGCTCGAAGCCGCCGAAGCAGAGCTGACCACGCTGCGCGCACTGCGTGAGGACAGCGTCCCGACGACCATCGATCTAGAGGAGGGCGCGCTCGCCTGATCGAGGGCCATCTGGATGTCTCGACCACCCGTCAGGGTGGTCGTTTCGTTGTCCGGACTTCCACAGTCTCGGCAGCGAGCCTCCCGAACCGGGCCTCCTGCGCTGGTAGCGTCGAAGCCCATGCACCTGCGGCGTCTCGTAGTGCGCGGCTTCAAGTCGTTCGCTGACCGCACCGTGCTCGATTTCGCTCCGGGCATCTCCGTGATCGTCGGTCCCAACGGCTCGGGTAAATCCAACATCGTGGACGCGATCGCGTGGGTGTTGGGAGAACACTCGGCCAAGTCGTTGCGCGGCGGGAAGATGGAGGATGTCATCTTCGCCGGCACGCCGCAGCGCCCAGCTCACGGTCGTGCCGAGGTCGAACTGACCATCGACAACTCCGACCAGAGACTTCCCATCGACTTCGCAGAGGTGTCGATCCGGCGAACGCTGTTCCGTTCGGGCGAGAGCGAATACGCGATCAACGGCACCCCTTGCAGGCTGCTGGACATCCAGGAGCTCCTGAGCGACTCGGGCATCGGCCGCGAGATGCATTCGTTGGTCGGGCAAGGCCACCTGGACGACATCCTGTCGGGTTCGCCGATGGATCGTCGCGCGGCTATCGAGGAAGCCGCAGGCCTACTGAAGTACCGGAAGCGCAAGGAGAGGTCTCTCCGCAAACTCGAGCGCGTCGAAGCGGACCTGGAACGGCTCGGTGATGTTCTGAACGAGCTGAAGCGCCAGATCCGCCCTCTGGAACGCCAAGCCGAGGTCGCCAAGCGTGCGGCCAGTCTGAACGAAGAACTCCACGAGGCCCGTCTGCGCCTGTGGGTGCTTGATCATCGCGCCGTCCTGGGGGAGGACGATGCTGACGCCGCGGCGGCGGCGGCCCGTTCCGTGCAGGAACTCACCGCTGCGGCCGCGGTGTTGGCAGATCGGATCGATCGGCTCGAAGCCGAAGCTTCGTTGGCACAGCGAGATGCAGAGAGCCTGCTGACGCTCGAACTGCGGTTGTCCGGAGCGCGCGACCGGTTCACCGCCCTGGCTGGTCTGGCGACCGAGCGTGGAGAGCGTCTCGCTGACCGTGCGGCGCGCGCACCCGCAGACCAAGCGCCGACCGAGGAAGAGTTGAACGCTGCGCGGGCGATGCTGTCGGCCGCTTCGGACGCTCGGGCAGAGGCTGACGCCGAGCAGGGTCGCTTGGAGCAGCAGCGCTCCTTGGCGCATGCGGCTAGGGAGCGGGCTGCTGCGGCCCGCGAGCGGCTGATGACGCTGCAGGGTGAACTGGCCGGGCTGCGGGCGGCTATCGATCGTGCACGGACCGAGCAGACCGAGTTGAGCGATGCGCTGACCTCCGCAGACGAAGAGGAGCTGCGCGCCGCGAGGGAACGAGTCGTGTCGGAGCGCGAGGCTCTGGAAGAGCTCGAGTCGCGCGAGAGGATGCTCGCCACCAGGTCCGGCGAACTCGATGCAAGGCTGGACGCAGAGCGAGAGAAACTGACGGCCGCGCTGCAGGAACTCGAGACGCTGGACAAGGGACTGTCAGCGTTGCACGCCCGTAGGGGTGTGCTGGATGAGGAGTTGGCACGCAACCCGGACGCCTGGAGCACGCTCGCCGGACTTCAGGGGATGATCGGGCGGATAGTCGACGAGGTCGAGATCCCAGATGATCACCTGAGCGCCGTGCGAGCAGCACTTGGCCCCAGCGCCGACGCGGTGCTCGCCCGCGACCTTGTTTCCGCCATGTCGGGTATACGCGCGCTGCGCGAGGCGGGTGCGCGCGCGACCATCGCCTTGCCTTCGAAGGGGGCGGAACTGCCCGAAGGGCTGGCGAGGGTGTCAGACCTGGTAGCCGGAAGCGGTGAGGGTGCTGACATCGTCCGCGACATGCTGCGCGACATCGCTCTGGCCGACGACCTGGATCACGCCGAGCGTTTGGTCCGCGAACATCCTGGCCTGGCTGTCGTCACCCGGCAGGGGGACCGGCTTGCGGTCGACTCGATCACCGGCGGCGCGGCCGAAGTGCCCCGAGATGTGCGAGCGGAACTCGCGACGGTGTCGGATCAGATCGACGCTGCCACCTCTGAACGCGCCCGTCTGGCCGAAGCGGCCTCGGCGGCCCAGGGCCAGGTCGATGTGGTCAAAGGCATGATCGCCGAACTCGAAGCGGCCTTCAACGAACTCGACGCGGAGACCACGGGTGCGCAGGACCGGCTCGAGTCGCACGAACGACGGATCGCTGACATCGAACGCGAACGGGCGGTGACCGGGCGGCGCCTACAGGAACTCGAGCAGCGGATCGAAGCGGACGAGGCGCGCCGCCAAGAGGTGGAGCGTGCGCTAGAAGCGGCGCTGGGCGAAGAGCCCGAGGCGGATGAGGAGATCCTGGCAGGCATCGAGCGGGATCTGGCTCGGCGTGCGCTCGCGTTGGGAGAGTTGACCGAACGCGAACGCCAGGCTGAGGCGACGCTGCGTGCTCTGCAGGAACGGGCGGCCCGAGCGTCTGCCGAGCACGCGCGGTTCGAGCAGGGACGCGCGGGCTGGATCAAGAGAGCTTCCCGCTGTCGCGAGGTGGCCGAAGCAGCGAACGCTGTCGTCGTTCGGATCGAAGGCTGGCTCGAGGAAGCGACCGCTGCCCGCGCAGGCGGCGAGGAACGCCGGCAGAGGTCGACCCAAGCCCTGCAGGCCGCGCGAGCCGAGCGTAGAGATGTCGAGTCCAGGCTCGAGGTTGCGCGCAACCTCGCACATGAGGCCGATCTCCGTCAGGCTGACCGCACCCATCGGTTGGCGGCACTCGAGAACTGGTGTCGCGAGAAACTCGGTATGGAGCCGTCCGAGGCGCTGGAGGCTGTCGCGCCTGAGGAGTCCGAGCGCGCCGGCCTGGATCAGACGGTCGCGACACTGGAACGCAAACTCTCGTTGCTTGGAAAGATCAACCCGATCGCGATGGAACAGTACGACGAGTTGGTTGAACGCAGGCGGTTCCTGGATGAACAGGCTGACGATCTTCGCCGCTCCAAGGCCGACCTACTGAAGGTGGTCGAGGAGGTCGACTCCAAGATCGTAGAGATCTTCGGTAAGGCCTTCAACGATGTCGCAACCGAGTTCGAGGCGATCTTCCCCCGTCTGTTCCCAGGCGGCGAGGGGAGCATCGAACTGACCGACCCGGAGAACCTGCTCGAGACCGGCATCGAGGTCCAAGCTCGCCCCGCAGGCAAGAAGATCAAGCGGGTCTCGTTGCTGTCCGGGGGCGAGCGCTCCCTGGTCGCCTTGGGTCTGCTCTTCTCGATCTTCCGGTCCCGACCCAGCCCCTTCTACCTGTTGGATGAGGTCGAGGCGGCGTTGGACGACGCGAACCTGCATCGCCTGCTCAGTGTGTTGCGCGAGTTCCGGGAGACCGCACAGTTGTTGATCGTCACCCATCAGAAACGCACCATGGCTATCGGTGACACGCTGTACGGGATCAGCATGGCTGGCGACGGCGTAACCCAGGTCCTGAGCGAGAGCCTCGAAGAGCTTCCAGAGGTCGTCTGAGCGCACACGCCTCCGCGGTGGCGCGTCGTGTCCGCTAGCCTCGCCGCGCTATGTCTGACGGCCCGGGATATGCCCTAGCGATCGCGCTGATCCTGCTGTTCTTCACCGTGATGGTGGGGTTCGTGGTGGTGCGTCGCCAGCGCAGCACGATCCGGGAGAGGCGTGATCTAGATGATCGTGGCGGCGTCGACACGATCGAGGGTCCGTCCGAGGTC
>JBKHYG010000035.1:0-28259 GCA_046565595.1 Actinomycetota bacterium
AGTATCAGGTCTATGGCTTGCCTGCAGGCTCCTACAAGCTGCAGTTCAGCGACTGCCAGTGGCCCGAGCGGTACGCCCGCGAATGGTTCGACGACCAGCCGACCTTCCAGCAAGCGACCATCCTCGATGTGACCGCCGGACATGCGACCGATGCTGACGCTTCGCTCGCACTCATGCCCTCGCCAGACGGTGCCATCGAGAGCCTGGAGGTCAAGCCGGTGCCTCTGCAGACCGACGCAGCGACCGTTCCCGGCCCCGGCCATCAGCGGCGCATCGAGGTTTCGGCGACCAACCGTGGAGACGGATCTGGTTGGGGCGTTCTGCGGGTGACCGTCACGACGAAGTCGGATGGATACACCAAGACCTTGCACTCTGAGTACCTCGATCTCGATCCCGGAGAGACCGTCGAGCGGACGGTTGATTGGGACGCCACGGGTCAGGTAGGCGACGCCAAGATCACGGCGATGATCTGTCTAGATGAGGACATCCGCTATGAGAACAACTCGAGGCAGGTCTCCAGTTATGCCGTGGTGGGCGGGACGGGCGTTGGGGCAACCGTCACATCAAGCCCGTTCACTCGTCCACCATCCTGTGAGCCGGTGTTCTTCTCCCAGTGATCTAGGGCCGCCGGCCTTGGGCGGGCTTCGGCAACAGCGATCGAGAACCGCGCGATGGTGCCGCCGGTTGGGTTGTCCTCTAGCCATATCCGGCCGCCGTGTTTACGAACCAAGGTCGCGGCGATCGTTAGGCCGAGACCGGTTCCTGGATAGCGGTGGCGGGGGTGCACGCGACGGAAGGGCTCGAACACGCGATCGTGCTGAGCCTCGGGGACGCCTATACCGTCGTCGATGACGGAAACGACGACGGTGTCTGCCAGGTGCACAGCGTCGATACGGATGGAGGGATGACCGCCGGGCGCGCGGAAGCGCAGCGCGTTAGAGAGCAGGTTGTCAAGGATCAGCCTTAGGAGCAGCGAGTCGCCCATGACCGATGGGAGCGGGGCGACCTCGATATTCGCCGATGCTTCGCGGATCTGTTCCGAGCGCCATCCCAGCAGTTCGTCGACGACATGTTCCAGGTCCACCTGACGCCATTCGGGCTCGAGCCCACCGGTCTGCGAGTAACCCAACAGGTCCTCGACCAAGCTTCGGAGCCGCTCTGCACTGGACACCGCGATGTCGATGTACTCGTCAGCGGCGGTATCGAGCCGGCCTCGGTATCGCTCTCCTAACAGGCTGAGGTAGGCCCCAAGCATCCGCAGCGGCTCCTGCAACTCGTGGCTCGAAAGGTAGGCGAACTGCGCGAGTTCAGCATTGCTCTGCCTCAACTCTTCCTGCTGGACCCGCAGATCCTCAGCGGTGTCGCGCAACTCTTGCGTCGTAGAACGCAGGTCCTCGATGAGGACCGATCCGCCTTGCAGCACCAGCGACACCAGGACCGTCGCGACCTGGACGGCAGGCAAGCTGCGGTCGATCGTGCTGGCGAGGTCCGCGAAGGGTCCTGATCCGAACGCTGTCCAATAGGGAGACCCGACCGCGCAGATCAGCATCCCGAGGGCGATGCCAGGCGGCCCCAGGCGGACCGCGGTCCACCCAAGTGCCCCGAGCAGCAGGTACTGGCTCATCTCTCCGATCAGCGGCGAGATGAAGACCTGGTCGTACATCACCAGCAGCCCGAAACCGATCGCGAGCATCGACGCGACTAGTTCCATCGGCCGAGCAGGCACCCCGGATCTCCAGGACTCGAACAGCGGGATGATGATGAACACCGAGAGCAGGTGCGGAACGAATATGGCCAACGCCTCTGGCCCAGGAGATCCACCAGCCGCGAGGCTCGCGAACGCTGCGACGGCCGCTCCGGCTGCCGGTCCTGCGGTGTTGCTGGCGAGTATGAAGCCCAGGCTGCGCGCGCCCCCTGCATCTCGTTCGAGGAGCAGGTGCCGGAACCGGCAAGCGACATGGATCTCGGCCAAGAGAACGACACCCGCGATCGCAGCTGCGGCGACGCCTCCATGGTGCCCGAACACCGCGTACGCCCCGCTGACCGCAAAGGCTCGCACCGGGTGCTTGGTGGCGGACTCCCACCAGCAGCAACCCCATACGGCGATCCCTACCGAGAACAGGAATGTCGGCTCGCCAGCCGGACCCGCGATCGTTTGCTCGACAGAGATGCTCGCGATGAAGGCAGCGAGGAACGCCAATTCTCGGGGAACGGTGGCGAGTCGCTGGCGGCTGTTCATGCGGTCTTGCGGAGCGCTCCTGAGATCGTGAACCGGAACCTGCTGCCGCCCTCTGGACCTGCTTCGACCCAGATCCGACCGCCATGGCGATCGATGATCTTCTTGCATACGGCAAGGCCGATGCCGTTGCCTTCGAAACGCTTGCGTGATGCGAGACGACGGAAGGGCTGGAAGATCCGTTCCCTCTGTTCCTCAGGGATGCCGATGCCGTTGTCCGACACCGTCACACACCATGAATCACCCCACCGCTCTGCCTCTAGGACGACCTTCGGTTCCTGCTGGTCGCAGAACTTCAGTGCATTCCCGATGAGGTTCTGGAACACCTGAACGAGAAGCACCTTGTTGGCCAGAACCTCTGGAAGGTCACCGACCTCCACACGGGCGCCTCTGCGATCGATGGCCCCGCGCAGCAGAGCGATCGCATCGACGGCGGCGTCCTTGGCAGACACGAGCGTCGGATCCAGGACGGTGGTACCGGCTCGTGAATAGGTAAGGAGATCGTGGACCAGAGCCTGCATCCGCTCCGCCCCGTCGGCAGCGAAGTGGATGTACTCGTCAGCATCGTTGTCGAGTTGGCCACCGTAGCGTTCCGCTAGCAGCTTGACATAGAAACTGACCATCCGAAGCGGCTCTTGAAGGTCGTGGCTCGCCACATAGGCGAACTCCGCCAGATCGTGATTGCTCCGCTCGAGTTCGTTCGCGAACCGACGGAGGTCCTCCTCGGCCCGCTTACGGTCGCGGATGTCGCGTAGCACCAGCGTGATCGCGGGAACCCCACCGACCTCGTGCGCCACCGTCGAGGCTTCGACGACGATCTCTTGTCCGTCGAGTGTTCGCACGGTCAACTCGACCAGCCTGCCAAGGACCGTATCGGTGGCGCCTTCGTGGACCGGCTGAAGTCCGGCCAGGACCCAGCCCCTACTCTCCTCGCTGAGGAAATCCCACAGGCCGCGCCCCTCTAGATCGTCGGCGCCAAAGAGCGTCGATGCCGCGCCGTTGACTGCGACCATCTCGCCGTCTGGTCGGACGGTGACGATCGCGTCTGGAACCGCGTCCCTGATGATGCGCATCTCTTCGGCTTGCTCGTCGACCCGACGAGCGGCTTCCCGTCGCATCTGGATGACGATCGCGACCAGGACCAGCCCGACAGTCAGAGCGATATAGGTCACCTGGTTCGTCGAGATGACCTCTTGCGTAGAGATCTCTGCTGAGCCCGGAGGCCGGTAACCCCGCGAGGTGAACCACGAGGACAGCACCAGGTAGCAGGTCAGCAGGGTCAGGATCGCGCGCCGTCCAACGGCTACTGCCATCCATATGAGCAACGCGATCGCAGTCATGGATAGGAACGAGAGCGTGGTTGGCTGCAGATCGGTGGTCCAGATGGGAAGTACGATCACGACGCCACCGATGACGCTGACGGCGGCGCGCACCGAACTCTTGCTATCGCAGTACCTGCCTCGGCTCCAGGCCACCCATAGGCAGGTCACCAGCAAAGATCCGAGCGCGAAGCTCACCGCCCACAGTTCGACCGCTTCTCTGATGTTCGGCTGCCGGATGTTGGTCAGAGGAAGCAAGGCTCCCCCGACGATCACCGCGAGGGTGCCGCCAACGACGCTGGCGACGAGGATCTTCACCAATCCCTGTGGCCTGTCCAGCAGCCCCCTCGGGTCTCGGCCGCCTCGAGAAAGCAGCACCGCGGGAAGGAACCAGCTCAGGTTCAGGACCAGGAGCACCAAGGCTGCATCCGCGCCAACCAGACCGAACCTCGGCAGCCGGTAGACCATCAGAGCCGTGGCACCGAGACCCAAGATGGACCACAGGCGGCGATCGACCGCCAGCAGTGCGGCAACCATCACGCCCGTCGGCAGCCAGGCGATGGCCCTTCCTTCCGGATCGACCAGGTAACGGTTCAGTTCCAGCGTCGCCCAGAAGAGCGCGATCGACACGATGACAGGTAGCACCGGACGCAGAGCGCCCAGGTTGAACGACCTTTGGGTACGAAGTTCGCTATCCACGGGGTTCCCTCCACCTGGAGCATCGGCACTCCAGGCGGGGTCCTTAACGGCCGGGTTGGACCGGTTATCCGCAGGTCAGGCCCGGTGCGGGTGGGCGTGATGCTCGTCGGGTCCATGTTCGGTCAGCGACGGCGAACCCGTGCGTCCTTTGACCGTCAGGACCACGACGAACGAAAGCGCCGAAACCAGGACGATCGCCCCGCCGGGTGCGATCGGCGCGGCTCTGGAAGCGGTGAGGCCAACGACGACCGAAACCACCCCGAATAGCGATCCGAGCAGGAGGCTCGATCGCATCGATCCGGCCAGAGCACGGGCCGCACCGACCGGAAGCACCATGAGCGCCGCTACCAGCAGAACCCCGACGACTCGCATCGAGAGCACGACCGTCAGGGCCGCGATCACGGTCAGAAGGGTCGAGAGCCCGGCGACCGGCAACCCTGCGACGCGCGCACCCTCGGGGTCGATGGACATCGCCGAGAAGGCCCGGCCGCTGACCGCGACGACGATCGCGACCGCTGTTCCGCCGACCGCGATCCAGATCACCTCTCCCTGTGAGACGGTCAGGATCTGTCCGAACAGAACGCCGAGCACCGAGGCGTCGAACCCGTCGGCAGCGCTGAGCAGCACGACGCCTGATGCGATACCGATGTAGAACAGCAGCGCGAGGACCAGGTCTCCGGCGATCCCTCGGCGCGTCATGGCATCGACCGCCACCGCTCCAAGCACGCTGGCGATCAAGGCGACCGGTAGCGGAGCGACTCCGACGGCGGTCCCCAACGCGACCCCGGCGAAGGCCAGGTGCCCCAACCCGTCGCCGAGCAACGACAGCCGCCGCTGAACCAGGAACGAGCCGACCAGAGGTGCGACGGCTCCCACGATCACTCCCGCTATCAGAGCGAGTTGCATGAAGCGAACATCGAAGGGCCACATCAGCGCAGGCCTTCCAACCAGACCGGGAGATCGTCGTCGTGCAGACCCAGGGAAACTCCTCTGGATGCGAGATCCCTCGGGGAGCCGTCGAACACGATGCGACGCTTCAGGATCAAGATCCGATCCAGGTCCTCTGACACCGCGCTCAGGTCGTGACTGACCAACAGGATGCTCGCATCGCGCCTCTGCCTCACCTGACGCAACGCGTCTCGGAAAGCTCTTTGGGAACCGGCGTCGACCCCGGCGGTCGGCTCGTCCAGGATCAGGAGGTCAGGTTCTGTGGCGAGGGCTTTGGCGATCAGGACGCGTTGCTGCTGACCGCCGGATAGTTCCCCGACCCGTTTGCGCCGATGCTGCGAGAGTCCGACGATGTCGATGGCGGCTGCGACCACCTCGAGATCGTGGCTGTTGGTCCGAAGCCACCATCTGGGTCCGAGCCTTCCGAGCCGAACGACCTCCTCGACGGTCGCCGGCAGATCAGTGGGCAGGTAGAGCCTCTGCGGGACGAAGCCGATGCGGCTGCGGTGCTCTGCGCTTGGCGGCCCTCCGAACAGTCGCACCTCTCCCTGCGAGGGCTCCATCAGTCCGAGCAGGACCCGCAACAGCGTCGTCTTGCCGCTGCCGTTGGGTCCAGCCAGAGCCACGAACTCTCCGGGCGCGATGGACAGATCCACCGGCCCGAGGACCTCCTCTCCCCCGTACCCGGCGCGCACGCCCGTAGCGGCGATCACGGCAGAGGACATCCCAGCCCCTCGGCTAGCGACTCTAGGTTCGCCGTCATCCGCTCGAGGTACGGTCCGTGAACGGCGTTCTCCAGCGGATCTAGCGTCGCGACATCTACTTCGGCTTCGTCGGCGAGTGCGCGCGCGATCCGCTCTGGCGAGCCGAGTTCGGTGAAGATCACCTCGGACCGGGTCTGGCGCACCACCCTGGCCAGTTCGGCGATCCGGCTGGCGGTGGGTTCGGCTCCAGGGACGCGTCCGAGCAGGCTCTCGATGCGCAGACCGAACCGCTCCCACCGGACGAAGGCATCGTGCATCACGATTACGGTCTTGCGTTCACACCCTGCCAGGATGCTCTCCCACCGATCCGAATGGTCATCGAGGGTTACCTCGAGGTTCCGTGCGCGGGTCCGAACCTCTGTCGGGTCCGCTACCAGCGGAGCCAGAGCCTCTCCGAGACCTCGAGCAACATCCGCCCACGCTTTGGGATCGAGCCACAGGTGCGGATCCTCATCGGCCGGTTCGACATGATCGGCTGCCACCAGCAGCGGCAGATCGTTGGAAACCACGGCCCGATCGACCGCGGGCTGGAACCCTTCGGCGACCGTGACCACCAGGCTCGCTCGGGTCAGCTCTTCCAGGTCCGCAGAATCCAACTCGAGGTCGTGGGGCTCGACGCCGGGCGCGGCCAGAGAGACCACCCTGACCCGGTCGCCAGCGATCGTGTTGACGAGCTCCTCGATCGGCCAGGCGGTCACGACGACCGTCGCCCTCTCGTCACTTCGCTGGGTGGTACCGCATGCGGCGACCAGGATGCCGACCGAGATACCCGCTATCACCTTGCTCCACATGAGAATCATTCTCACATAGAGGCGCAGTCTGCGCAACTCCCTACGACATCCAGGCGATGGGCCTCCATCCGGAACCCCTTGGCACGAGCAGCAGCGGCCAGGCCGCGCGAGGCTGCCGTCTCGATGTCCTTGCCCGGCTCGAAATCCTCGACGCGTCCGCACTCGGTGCAGATCAGATGGTGGTGGTGTCTCTGGCTCAGATCATCGGCGAGTTCGAACCGCGAGTGGATGCCGGCTTCGATACGGTGCACCACCCCTGTCTCGGTCAAAACTGCGAGGTTGCGGTAGACCGAGGATTGGGCCAGGTCAGGCTCGGCATCGCAGATCTCGGGGACCGTCAGAGGCGCGGTCGCATCAGACAGCACACGCACGATCGTGGAACGCACGGCGGTGACCCTCTGGCCCGCCGACCGCAATCGGCTGGCGGCGGCATCTCTCACGCCACGCATGACAACATCTTAGGCAGGCACCGCCTGGGCGATCCGCGGCGTATCACGGCCGAGATCAGGGTGTGTCTGCAGAGCGTCCGAGATCCGAACCGCACCGCGGCCCGGGTCAGGGTTTGTCTGCAGAGTGGATGACGCGTTGCGGGAAGGGTATCTCGATGCCTTCCAGTTCGAACCGCTTGTGCAAGCGCATCACGAACTCGTGGCGAAGCAGGTGCTGATCGACGACCTCGTTCACCCGCAGGATCGTGTTGAAGTTGACCGACGAGTCTCCGAATTCGGTGAAGCGCACGAACGGTTCGAAGATCGGCGAGCCTGCCGGCAACGCAGCCATGGCCTCCTTGGCGACCTCGATCGTCAGCCGTTCCACCTTGGCTAGGTCCGTGCCATAGGCCACACCACACTCGATCCTGACGCTCATCTCGGTGGCCGGAAGGTAGAAGTTGGTCAGGACCGACTCGGACAGTTTCGAGTTCGGGATGACGATGTGGTTGTTCGGCAACTGACGCAGGGTCGTGTTCCGCCAGTTGATGTCCTCGATGTAACCCTCCCAGCCGCCATCGACGGCGATGTAGTCGCCGGGACGCAACTTGCCGGAAGCCAAGAGTTGGATGCCACTGAACAGGTTCGCCAGGGTCGGCTGCAACGCCAACGCTACGGCCAGACCTCCGACCCCCAGAGCTGCCAGCAGCGGAGCGACGCTCACCCCGAGCGACTGCAACAGCACCAGCAGACCGATCGAGTAGACCGTGATCTTGGCCAGGGTGACGAACAGCGACGAACTCGAGACCGCACCGCTGGTCCGGATCGAGTAGAGCCGGACCGAATCTGCGGCGATCCTGGCCGCCGCGATGGTCACCGCTCCGATCAGCACCATCAGCAGCAGCGCTTGCAGCAGCCGGTCGTAGCGCGGCGCGAGATGCTCTTCGAGCGTCAACTTCGCCGCGAACAAGCCGCCGGCGAAGAACCACCACTCAATGACCGGTGTTATCGCCCCCACGAAGACATCGTCGAGGTGCATCGAGGTCAGCGACGCGGCCTTGTGGAGTTTCGCGCCGATGATCTTCGCGACGATCCATCCAAGGATTATCGAGCCGACGACATAGGCGCCGGCGACCAACCATTGGTTCGAAGTGATCTCGCCCATCCGCCCCACCTTACCCGGTCAGGCATCTGTCGCAAGGATTAGCCTCTGCGCCCTGCTCTCACGGAGGCTTCATGAGCGATACCCCCCTTGCCGACAGACTGGTCCTGGATCTGAGCGTCACGATCCCAGGCCCGTATGCGACCTCGCTGCTGCAGCGCATGGGTGCGCGGGTGATCAAGGTGGAACCACCCCAAGGCGATCTGACCCGCATCTTCCCCGGCATGTACGCAGCCCTGAACTCTGGCAAGGAGCACATCGCCTGCGACCTGAAGAGACCAGAGGGCGTTGCGTTGGTGCGCAAGATCGCTTCTCGAGCGGATGTCGTCGTCGAGGGCTGGCGTCCAGGTGTCGCAGATCGTCTCGGCATCGGGATGGAGCAACTGCGCGAGCAGAACCCGCGGCTCGTCACCTGCTCGATCTCTGGTTGGGGGGCGACCGGACCTGACCGTGATCGCGCGGGCCACGACATCAACTACCTGGCCGAAGCGGGAGCCCTGGACATGGCCCACGCGGGAAGGGCGCCTCACAACCTTGGTGTCCCGATAGCTGATCTGGTCGGGGGCACCTTCGCTGCGCTGCGCATCAGTGCGGCTCTGGCACAGGTCTCAACGACCGGGCAGGGATGCCACATCGATACCTCGCTGGCAGGCGCGGCCAGGGATTGGGTCGAAGCGCTGGGCGGCATGCAACATCGCTATCCGATGGCGTCGCTTGACGCGCTCCCCCACTATGGCGTGTTCGAGACCGCCGACGGCCACCATCTGAGCATCGGGATCGTCAACGAGGATCACTTCTGGAAAGCGCTCGCCACGATCCTCGAACTTGATCCTGCCGATCGTGCACTCGACTTCGCTAGCCGTGGCGGCGAAGCCGATCGCCTTCGAAACCAGTTGGCGTCAGCGATCTCGGGCCGCCGACGCGACGAACTGGAAGCCCTCTTGAAGCAGGCCGACACCTGCTGGGCGTTCGTCGATGCATCCACCGGCACGCGAGAGATCAGCGGCCGGCTGCCTGCTCCTTCTGGCGAAGCACCTGGACTCGATGCGGATTCGGATCGGATCCGCAAGGAATTCGGCTAAGGCTGCGGGGGTACCGGGACGGTCGGAGTGAACGGCAGGCCCGGGTGGTAGGGACAGGCGTTCTTCAGAGCGGTTCGGATCGGCCAGGCCGTGTCGTCGGGGGGAAGCTCGGTCTCACCTTCGATGTAGTAACCCTCATCCCACGATCCCCAGATCTGCTGGCGACAGTAAGAGTCGACGATCATCCATTCGCGTTCACCTTCGGGACGAACAGGGTAGGTGGCTTCGCCGATCAGCGGCTGCCATAGGCGCGAGAACTCTCCCAGCCACGCAGCGATGTTGTTGCGCTGTTGACGCACGAACCAGCCGCCGTGACCTTCAGCCGCGAACTCGACCTCGGGCGTCGTCGTCACCGAACCGACCCCGCCGATGTTCAATCCTTGCGGTGTCTGGACGCTCGCATTGAACAGCGCCGCACGGAGTTCCTTGCTCGTGAGTTCTCCGTCGCCCAGCTCGCAGTCGGGGCGTACCGATCCGCAAGCCACCGGCTCGCCAGACGCGATCACGCCGTCCTGCTGGGTCTTGGAATCTCCATCCAGAGCCCTTCGCGACAGATACAGAGCTCGCGAATATGTTCCCGCGATCGTGGGCGTCGCGTTGGAGGTTCCGCTGAAAGTCCCGCCGCCGGTCACATTCGAAGAACCGATCGCAGCCGGATAGGAAGTCCCAACGCCAGCTATATCCACCGGCTTGCCGGCTCCCGAATATGAAGAGCCGCTGGGGCTGATCGCGCCGACCGTGACGACCCAATCGGGGCCCTTCTGTGCCGAGTGAAGCGTGTGATTAGGGACCACGAAGGCGTTCGCCTGCCCGTTGCCTGCACTCCAGAAGGTCGATTGGCCGCGCTTGACGGCGTCCCTCAGAGCCAACCCGGGGCCGGACAGCGTGATGTTGTCGCGTAACACCAGCGAGGACCCGTAAGAGTTCGTGATCGCATCGATCCAAGGTTGGGACATCGCCCACTGGATCGCGCGAGCGGAGTCGTTGAACTGCACCATGACGCCGACGCACTCGGGGCAAGACCCGAACAGGTTGCCGACGCTCACGCTCGAGCTGCCCACGCCGTGTTCGTCCATGTCCGCCAGCCATCTTCCATCGCCGAAGGTGATCGCGCCGACGATCTTGGTGTTCGGGATGTAGTGGTAGTTGGGCGCCAGTTGCGAAGACGGCTTGAACTTTGCCCACTCCGCGGCGTCGGCGGCCTGGAGGGTCGAGACCCGTGCGAACGGGTTGCCCTCTGCGAGCGTGAGGTTCAGAGGCTGGTAGGACTCGAACGAGGTGCTCGGATCGGGGAAGCCGGGGATCCACTCATCCGGCGGAAGGTCGAGTGGCAGATCGTCGCTCGGGTCGGCGTTCAGATGCTGCGGCATCCGGGAGCCAAGGAAATCCCAGTGATATGGGTTGAACCCGCTGTCGATAACCGCGACGACGACGACATCACCGCGGCCATCTTGAGGCTCGGCCTGAGAACCGGACGGAACGGCCAACAGGCCGACGAGGACCGACACGGCAAGAGCCGCGCTTAAGGGCTTTGACATGGCGGATTGATTCCGCGCGAGAACCCGGAATCCCTGCCGCACGGAAGGTTTCAGGCCCGAGATGTCGAAGTTGTCCGGCAAGCCTGTATCTACTGGAGGTTTTCCCATGATGAAACGCCTTATCGCGACGCTCACCTTGGCTAGCGCCGCCCTCGCACCCATGTCCGTCACAGCCCCTGCCCGCGCCGACGGCCCGACCTGGCTGATCACCGGATACCAGTACTCGTGGTATGTCCTGTTCGAGGGCGCCGGTCACTCCAACTATGTGTCGAATCCCGCCCAGCCGCTCGGCATCAGTTCGGTCGCACCCGGCGGCCCGATCGGCAACGGCGCGTCGATGAGCTCTGGCGACGCAGAGGAACAGTTGGTCCAGAACCTCGACCAGTTCCGACACACCTTCACCCACTGCACCGCCGGATGCGACACGCTGACGCCGTCGGCAGTCGACCCCACCTTCGATGTGGCCTTGGCCGCGAACGACACTCAGCGCGTAGAGCTGCTGCCCGGCAAGGAATGGACGCCGGGCACCTACACCTTCTTCTGCCGCGAGCACCCTTGGATGCGGGGGTCGTTCAGGGTCAGGTAGGCCTCAGCGACAACCCTTAGCCACATACATGGCCGAGTCGGCGGCGGTCAGCATCTCGTCGACGGTTGAACCTGGGTGACCGAATGTCGCCCCGATGCTGGCGCGAACAGCGAAACTGCGGCCCTCGAATCTGATCCCCTGAAGGATCGCCGAGGACAGCCGTTCGATCAGCGCGACCAGTTGAGGTCCGTTACGGATCCCTTCGCAGACCGCCACGAACTCGTCGCCGCCGTACCTTCCGATCGAGTCGGCGGTTCGCACGGCCTTGCGTAAGCGCTGCGCGAGCGTCACCAGGACCCTGTCGCCGGCGTCGTGCCCGAAGCGGTCGTTGATCTCTTTGAAGCCGTCGAGGTCGATGAACAGCACGACCACGCCCGCCGACGGGTCTCGATCGAGTTTGGTCAAGGCATGTTGGATCCGATCGCGGATCAGCCGACGGTTCGGCAAGCCGGTCAACGGATCGTCCAAGACCCGGCGTTCCAGGTCGCGTTCACGATCAGCGCGTTGCTTCGCGTACCGGATCGCTCGCAGCAGCATCTCACGATCGACGGTGTCCTTGCGCAGGAAGTCCTGTGCACCCACCGAGATGGCCTGCAGACCGACCTGCTCGTCGACCGACGCTGTCAACACGACGATCGGGCTGGTTGGGGCACGCCGCCGCAGATGCTCCACGGCTTCCACGCCCTCCATGCCCGGCATGCGGAGGTCGAGGATCGCGACCCTGGTGGGGTCCAGAGCCAGGACCTCTGCGGCCTGATCCAGATCCCTGGCGACCATCACATCCAGGCCTTCGAGCATCCCCTCGACCAGACGGCGGTCGGCGGGTTCCTCGTCGATGATCATCACGCGCAGCGCGGGATCCTGGGCGATCACGCTCGGAGGTTCCTCTGGGTAGTGCTCGCCGAGCATGATCGCGTGAGATGCGGTCAACCATCCATCGAGCGTGGCCGTGTCTATCTGGCTGTGTTCGTCTCTGACGGCGAACCTGCCTCCCGGCAGATCCAGCACCCCGACGCTTGGTGAGGGGGCTTCTCCGTGTCTCGATGGGTCTGGCATCGTTCTAGGTCCATCGGCTGATCAGCCAAGAAGCGTGAGGGCAGCCGGCACCTTATCCCTACAACGGGTGATGTTTGCTCGGTGGCAGGAAGGTGGCGAGTCAGCCGCTGGCTGGAGCGATCTCATCCACGAAACGGCGACGGATCCGACGCAGCGTCGCTAGGTACTCCAAGACATCGAACGGCTTGACGACGAACATCGCTGCGCCGCTTCCCTCTGCATCTCGAACATCCTCGACGAGCCTGGATGATGTGAAGACGACGACGGGGATGTTGGCAAGCTCGGGGTCTTCCCGCATCCGAGCGAGCAGTTCGAGCCCACCGACCGACGGGAGGTTGATGTCCAACAGGATCAGATCCGGGCGCGTCTCATGCTGAAGCATGTCGATCGCTTCGGCCCCATCCCATGCGACCCTCACGCGGACGCGATCGTCCTCTTCGAGAGCCTCTCGGATCAGGCGTACATCACCCGGATTGTCCTCGATGGCAAGCACATCGAGTGCACTCATCTTTCCTCCTCGAAGGCCCTGACTGGAAGTTGAGTGGCGGGGGCCTTTGGGTTTCACATCGGCTCGTTGGGGTGTCCGCTTGAAGGACGACGCCTTATGCCTGGTCGAGATGGCTCGATATGACCGGGTCGCGGCCAGCCCCGAACCGGGTGCCCGGGGAGGGTTTCGAACCCCCACGCACTTCGATCTAGCGGCTGAGACCGTGCTACTCGTCCTTGCTGACGAGATTGATCTCGAGGACTGACGCTTGGCGACTCACGCCTGGCCCTCCGAACCCCTCAAGAAGGTATGGACGTGCCCTTCGATCGCTGCTGCGAACTGCCGGAAGCTCAACGAGGTACTCGGGAATGAGACTGTGTCTGGCGAGGCTCTCTCCGAGAGCACGAGACACGCTCCGCTGTACTTGCGCTCGAGCAGGAGCCGGTCGCAGAGGACTTCGTAGCGCCTAGCGTAGGAGGCGCCTTTGAACACTGGGTCCACCGCAAAGTAGGGCTCCTTCGCTTGGACCGGCGAGCGAACATCGGGACAGTCTTCGAGGAGGAAGAGATACCCCAGGAAGGGGGCCGGATACTTTCCGAAGCGGCCTTCTCGATATGCAGTCCAGATGTCCTCTGCGTTGCCTATCGCTTCCTCGGCACGGTTGTTGAAGTTGTTCCCGAAACTAGGCCCAACCTGCGACTTCAGTTCCATGGCCAGCAAAAGGCGGCCATCGACGACAACGAGGAGATCCCACTTCTTCTCGGGCCGGTAGTACCCGGGAAGCTCAAGCGCAGTCCTAACGCGGATGTGCGCCCGATCCAGGCCCGCATCGACGATAAGGTCGGCTAGCAGGACCTCAAGCGCCCCCATTTGCGTGCCGCCAGTCACCGCGCCGCGGGTGCCGGCATCGATCTTGCCTCCCTCGATCTGCCTCTGCTGCTGGCGATCCCGGGCGTTCCAGAACGCCTGTACTGCGTCGACGAAACGTTCGTCGAGATCGATCAGCAACCGAACTCTCCAGCGAATTCAGGAATCTCGTAGGCGTCGATGGCCGCGGCCGTGGCCGCGGCCGCATCCCGCTCCGCGAAGGCAACACGCAAGCGCTCCGCCACATCGTCTCGGATTGATTCCGGAGCCGGAACGTGAATGCGTCGCAGGTACTGGGCTTGAAAGCGAAGCGTACCACCGCGCATCCGCACGCAGTACGCCTCGATGAAGAGCTGCGCGATGTTCGACAGGAGAAGGCCGCCTAGGACCTCGAGATCCCAGTGCTCGGAGGTCAAGAAGTAGAGATTGTGGTGGGGGTAGGTCACCCCCCGGTCAAGCACGGGGTTGCTCGTCATCTTCATGTCGGGGAAGTAGAGCTTCGGACGCGGCAGGAGAGCGCCGTTCACCTTGTCGATCGTCCGATACCACCCTTCTCGATGTCGACGCGAGATGGTACGTCGTTCGATCTCGGCTCGGTGCTCCTGAAAGTAGGAACGAAGCCGTGGGAAGCTGTTCAGGTCCACGAGATCCCCGCTGGCGGTCCACGGATTCACCAGAAAGTGGCCGGACCAGACGATAGCTCCGGTTCGGGTATCCGCTGCCATCGCGAGGGGAAGAAGGCGGTCTGACTCGACGAGGGCTTCGTTCGTGGTTACATAGATGCGATCTGCTCCCGTAGCGATGCCGATACCGATCCGAGTGCCCGTCATAGGGTCCTCGAGCGGTGTGAAGCCCGACTCGAGATGCTGCAGGAGATCGAGTTTTCTTGGCGTGGCAGTAGGCCAAGGTGCGGCTCCCTTGAACCAGCCCTTCATCCTCGTTGCGGTGATACCCCTTGGCGGCATGCCGCCATCTGCGGAAGCAACGAGGGCGTCCGCAAGCGATGAACCTACGGGGACTTCACCTGCCGTCGCACCTGCACTAGCCATAAGCACGTCGCCCTGGCTCGCCCGCCGGATGACGACGACGGCTGGATAGGCGGAAACATCGTCTTCGAAGGCGGGAGCGTTGTGCATCTCGATCACGACATCGACGCTGCAGGAGGCTGCAATGAGTCGACGAAGCTCTACACCGTAAGCTGATCGCATCCAGCGGTCCGCGCAGATGAACGAGACCACCCCATCCGGCTTGAGGCTTCGGATCGCCGCCTCCATGAAACCGATGTAAATATCGCCGCGGCCGACCATCGTCGTATACGCGGCGCGGTAGCGGGCAAGGACATCCGGGGGGACGTCGTCGTAGCGGATGTACGGCGGGTTGCCGACGACAACATCCGCCTTGGGGGCCTCCGGGGCGTCCAGGAGGTAGTCGCCAACCCGAACCCATCCACGCGCGAGCCGCGACGCGGTCTCAACATTCACGCCGCGCTCCACCAGCACACCTGTGACATTCTCGACTACACGCTCGCCGGCCCCGGCGTCGAGCTCGAACGCCGTGATGGCTTCAGAAGCGTCCTCCAGGGGACGGCCATGAGCCCGGAGTGATGTCATGAGCCGCTTGACCATCGCCACTAGGAAGGCGCCCTCCCCAGCAGATGGTTCGACCGCATGAAGACTGGCCAGGTCCCGATCGATCCGGTACCCGACGAGGTCGAGGATCAGGTCGACGACCCAACCTCGGGTATATACGACCCCCTTCGGCTGGACGACTGGCCGGGCGGATCCGGCGTCAATCACGATCAGATCGGACGCATCGAGATGCGACGGTTCGGCCAGGTCAAACTGGAGCTGACCCCGTGGCGCGACCGTCCCTGTTCGTGCAACTTGCGACATCCGCTCTCCTTCGATCAATCGAGGATAGTCATTCATCCAGGGCTACCCCAGGAGGCTCGGGAACCGCGGGCCAGTGCCAGGCGAGCGGACGAGGTTACATCGACGCTGGGACACCCCTCGGTGCGGGTGCCCAGAGTCGTCTAACCCACATGGTAGACCAAACGGGGTCAACCCCAACCGGTGCCCGGGGAGGGTTTCGAACCCCCACGTCCGTAAGGACAGCGGATTTTAAGTCCGCCGCGTCTGCCGTTCCGCCACCCGGGCCGATGCCAAGGCTAATCGGGCGAGGCGTCGTCTAGATGTGCGAGAGGATCTCCCACTTGGCGTCGCTGGTGGTGCGATAGTCATAGAAGCTCGCCCCGTAGGCGCCCTTCGCGCCTTCCACGAAGTCTCGGGTCTCCTGGTCGGTCAGCCGGTTCGCGATGCCGCCGATCACATGGATCACCGGCTCTGAGGTGCCGATCTTCTCTCTGGTCGTGGTGATCGCGTTGCGGGTGTACCCCAAGGTGCAGTACTTCGGCTGGCTCGGGCATTGAGAGCCCTTCCGGTAACTCGAGTAAGCCATCGGCTGGATCGCGTCCGAGTAGCGGCCGATCCCCACCCACGGGAAACCCGCCCAACTGCCAGGCGCAAGTTCCATCTGGTTGGGTGGCGGCACGATCGCCGACATCGGGTAGGTCACGCCGATCCCCGCGCGCACCCGCCTCAAGTGATCGACCATGTCCGTGGTGATCGACTCTCGTCCCCTGGGCTGAACCTCGATGTCGATCCCGACGCCGTCGAACCGGTCTCCCCTAGGGCTTCGGTAGTTAGCGACCGCGATCGAGCGAGCCACATCCAGATCCTGATACTCGCCGTACGCGGTGAAGTACCAGCCGACCACCTTGATGCCTCGTGCCTTGGCTTGCGACAACCAGTAGACGATCTTGGCCGGATACAGGAACGCGCTATCAGAGTTGAACCGGGCCGTCTGCAGGTAGAGGGTCTTGACGCCGTAGCGTTTCATCTTGTCGAGCATCCCCGAGATCGTGCTCTCGGTCGTGGAAGCGTCGTAATCGAACAGGTCCACCCATGCCCCGAACCCTTTGAACATCGTGACCGAAGGCCGCACACTGAAACGGTCCACGCTGACCTTGCGGCCGCGATCATCGGCTCCGGGACGCCCGGTGACGCGGATCTTCAGGACATGGATGCCGGCATCGAGCCCCGCGACCCGTCGGCGAACGATGCCTGGCGAGGCTGCGCTGTTGTCGACGCTTCGGTATCGCTTCCCGTCCACCAGGACCTCGGCGATGCCCTCCTGTGGGCCGACGGCTGCCCACCAGTCGATCCCGCCACCCCAGAAGGTCAGCCGGATCTCTGCACCTTTGGTCGCGCTGCGGCTGACCCGCTTGCCGCTTGCGGTGCGCCAAGCTTCGTTGGACCAACGGTAGGTCGCGACGCCGTCTCCGGCTTCTCCAAGAGCGCTGCGGAAGCCCTCGATGACGACCCAAGGGCCGCGCCCGTCCCTGCCCGCCAGTCCGGTGACGCGGATGACCAGCAGATGTGGTCCCGCCCCGAATCCCGAGTAGGTGCGTTCGACACCGAACCTCTGGGTCGCTGCCGAGTTGTCGACGAGGCCGAGCGATCTGCCATCGACCGACAGGCTCGCGATACCGTCCTTGGGGCCGGTCCGGGTGACCCAGGTGATCTGGTCGCCAGAGAACCGGTAGGTGGCGACCATGTCTGCAGCCTTCTCGGCTCGGAACGAGCCACCCATGGCGGCCGGAGTTGTGAAACGCAGCCAAGATGCAGCGACCGCCGGGCCTCGTTCCTCTTGGGCTGCGGTGATCCGCCGATCCTTAGAGGTCGGTACGACCGCGTTGCCGGCGCCGTCTTGAGCCTGGCTGCTGCCGCCGTTCACCGCGACCGTAGAGGTCCCGCCGATCGGTAGCGGCGCGTAACCAGAGAGCCGGACCCTGGCCACCAGCGAACCAGAACACGGGGTCGCTGCGTCTTTGACGGTGAAGCAGGCGCGGCGGTGAAGGATCGGCGTGTCATCTACGGTCCAAGCGATCGCGTCTCCGCTGACCGGACCGACCGGTTCCGAGAAGGTGATGATCGGATCAGCCACCGGCGACGAGCCGACGGCGATGGTGGCCTGCGGCGTGGTGGTGTCGGTCTGGGCGAACGCGGGTGTGCCGGTCGCTGCGAGGGTGAGGATGGTTACGAGAGCGAGGATCCGATTCAACTGCCAAGGTCCTTCAATGTCCGAAGATCGCGCCACCAGTTCGGCGCGGTGGTCCGAACATCGTAGATGCTGGCACCATCAGCCGCCCCCTCTGCGGCGCCTCGGATGAAGGCTTGCAGTTCGCCTCGATCGATCGAGTCGCCGACACCGCCGATGACATGGATGATGATGTCGTCACGACCAGACAGTTCTCGAGCCATCTGGATGTTCAGTCGCGTGAACTCGTACGGACAGTGATAGCGGATCTCGGGGCAGCCGGAACGATCGCTCCAATAGCTCATCAGCAGCAACGCGTCGCTCTCGGCCGCGATCTGAGCCCACGGGAAGCCCATCCAATAACTGGGTGCGACCCGCATCTGTAGCGGCGTCGGCGGGATCGCCGCGATCGGATAGCCGTCCCCGAGCCGTTCGCGAACCTGCTGGATGTGCCGTACGACGCGGCCGTTCCATGCCAGCGGCCCGCGCACGGCGGCTCGATATTCGATGTCGATACCGACACCGTCGAACGCCTGGCCTTTGTACCGGTACCGAGCGATCGCGAGTGTTCGTTCGACATCGAAGGGCACCTTCGCATAGAAGGGCAGATACCAGCCGACCACCTTCAAGCCTTCCGCGTGGGCCGCGGCCAGCCACTTGCCGATGCCCGGCTCGATCTGGGTCGAAGAGTTCGAGCGTCCGGTCTGCAGATACAGGGTCCGCACGCCTGCTTCAGCCAGTCTGCGCGTGATAGCGCGATGATCTAGTTGTATGTCGAACAGATCGACCCAGGCACCGAGGCCCTCGAACATCGCCCGGTCCTCGGCGCGAAGCGGCCCGGCGATGGGCTTCAGTGGCACCAGGCTGGTTGGCGGCGGTGTTGGCGGAGTGACCGGACGGACGGGTTGGTAACCGGCTCGTGCTTCGGGTGCTTGGACAGGTGTCACCTGACCACCGGGCTGCAGCGATCCGGCCGCGACCGCCATCGCGGCGACGATGACCGCGCTGCAAGAGCGGGCCAGGGAAGAACTAAGGGGGAAGAGCTTCAACGGTTCGTGGCTGGTTCGGTTCAGGGTTCGAAAGCTTTGAGCAGCGGCCAGAAGCCGCTTCCTCTCATGGTTACGACATCGTAGATGCTTATACCTACCGCATCGCTCGAGTTCGCGCCAGACACGAAATCGCGAACCTCGTCGGCGGTGACCTCGCTTGCGACCCCGCCGACCAGATGCAGCGGCATCAGCGAAGTCTCAGACAGTGAGCGGAACTTCTGCGCGTTGACCCGCGCGTACGGCTCTGGGCAGTGGTTGGGTTCGGCGTCGCAATCCCGTGGATGCCAGTAGGCCATCAGCACCCAGGCGTCGACCTTCGCGGCGATCCGTTCCCAAGGGAATCCCGCCCAATATCTGGGAGCGATCTCCATCTGCAGCGGCGGAGGTGTGATCGCTGCGATGGTGGCGTTCGGCAGGTGTTGGCGAACCTGGTTCAGATGCTGAACGACACGATCGTTCCAGGTCTGGCCAGCGACCTCTTCTCGATATTCGATGTCGACCCCGACAGCATCGAAGCGTTCGCCGTCCGCGTTGTACGACTGGATGGCGACCGTCCGGTCGATGTCTCGCTGCATGTCCGAATACGAGGGCACATACCAACCAACGACCTTCAGGCCCGCTTGCTTCGCCGCCGGGAGCCAACTGGCGACCTCCGGCGCGATCACATAGTCCTCGCGCCAGCGGCCGGTCTGCAGGTACAGCGTGCGAACGCCCTTGCTGACCAGGTCGGGGATGGTCTGCTCGGGTGTTATGACCCCGAAGTCGTAGGTGTCCACCCACGCTCCGATCCCGGCGAAGGCGTACAGAGGCGAGGACGGATCCTCGTGCGGAGGCAGTTGCGTTGGGGTCGGGGTCGGGGTCGGTGTCTGGGTCGGTGACGGCAGGTCGGTCTCGGTCGGGAGAGGGGTCGGCAGCGTCGTCGGATCCGGGGATGGCGTGGAGGCCTCGGGGCTACGGTTCAGAAGCAGCGCCGCTTGACCTCCGAACAGGATCGCCAAGAGCAGGAACAGCACGGGAGGAGCTTTGCGCATCGCCACCAAGGATACCGACACCTTCCGTGATCGGCCGGGCCTGGCGCGCTGCCCAGTCTCGCTCATCCGGCTAGTCGCGAGTCGAGCAGGCTGGCCATGCCGTGCAGGATGTCTCGGTCGCTTGCGACGCAGGCCTGTGATCCGGTGGCTCGCATGCAGGCCGCCAGGATCATCCCGCCTGCGACGATCACATCTTCTCGACCAGGTTGGATGACCCGGAAGGCTTCCAGGCGTTTCGCCGAGGGCATGGCGGCCAGCCGCTTGGTCATCTCCTGGATCGTCAGCAGCGGCAGGACCGCGCCGTGTACCAGATCCGGGTCGTAGGTCTCTAGACCGAGCGCGATCGCCGTGAGCGTCGTGACGGTTCCCGCGACACCCACGAACGCAGTATCAGCGGGGATCTCACCGAGCTTCTCGACCCCGTCGCTGACGATCTGCGCTACGGCCGCCTCGGCGTCCGCTATCGCGTCGGGGGTCGGTGGATCCTGGTTCAGGTGCCGTTCGGTGATGCGCACGCTGCCAAGCTGCATCGAGACCCACGCGGCAGGCTCCGCGTAGCCGTGGACCAGTTCGGTCGAGCCTCCTCCGATATCGCAGACGAGCTTGTGGCCGGCTTCCAGCCAACCGGTGGCGCCTTGGAACGCGAGGCGCGCTTCGGTCTCGCCGTCGATCACCTCTACCTCGATCCCAGCGACGGCTCGCACGGCCTCGATGAGGTCCTCGCGGTTCGCGGCGTCGCGGACCGCGCTCGTCGCGAAACAGGTGACTAGCTCGCAGCCAGTCTCGCGAGCACGCCTGGCGGCCTCTCCTATGGCCGCAACCGCACGCTCGATCGAGTCTGGGGCCAGGCCGCCCGAAGCATCGACGCCAGCCCCCAACCGAACGATGCGAAGCCCGGACTGCTGGGGCTGCCCGTCGGCGGTGATCAGCAGCCGTACGGTATTGGTCCCACAATCGATCGCCGCGACCTTGCTCATCGTCGCTTCTTGCCCTTGAAGCCCGGATGCCCAGGCACGCGTTCCAAACCGTCCCCCATGTCTTGCACACACGGCCCCGGACAGTCCAGAGGCTCGATGCGTTCGGCGACCTCTTGGCCGACCGGATTGTGATCTGCCGCGTGATGCGCATACAGGGCGTGCAGGCATTTGACGCGGCCGGGCATGCCGCCGGCGCTCATCGGTTCGTCCAGGACTTCCAGCGAATCGCGTTGCGCGATGAAGTGGTCGTGTGCGCGCGCGTACGCCTCTGTGAACTCAGGATCGGTTTCGAGTCGATCGCGCATCTCGTCCATGAAACCCGTTGCTTCGAGGCGTCCGATCTCGCGGACGGCGACGGGACATGTCAGGTAGTACAGCGTCGGGAACGGTGTTCCATCTTCGAGTCTGGGCGTTGTGCGCACGACCCCTGGCAGACCGTAAGGGCAGCGTGCCGCGATCGCGATCTGACCGCGCGGATCTCGGCCCAATTGCAGACCGACGATCGTGTGCTCGTCGTCGGTGGCTGCCTTGCCCGGGAATCCGATGCGTTCCATCGCGGCGCAGGTTAGCCCGCGGCTGGGCAACGGGCGGCCCAGGTAACGAAGAAGCGGCCGCTGGGCGGCCGCTCCCTCTCCCTCCCTCCAGCGCGCGACCAGGTCGCGCGCAGAGGACTACTTTCGGTCGCGCTGGCGTCGCCAGTCGACCATACGCTCCTCGCTGGAACGCATGAACTTGCGCAGTTTCTGCTCGAAGTCGGGATCGCGGTCGCGGCGCTTGGGCGGCGGGGTTGGATCCCAGTCGGGGTCTGCCTGCTTGATCGAGAGGTCGATCTTGCCGTCATCCTTGATGGCGACGACCTTGACGGTGACCTTGTCTTCCTCGCGAAGGTGCTCGTTGATGTCTGAGACGAAGTTGCGATCGACCTCGCTGATATGCACCAGTCCAGTCTCACCGGATTCGAGTTTGCAGAAGGCACCGAACTGAGTGACCTTGACTACGGTGGCTTCGACTATCTGCCCGACGGATAGGGACATGCGGTTCGATCTGCTCCTTGTCTGGGGCCCCTGCGGCTCCTACACCCACCGATGGTAGCCGTGCGGGTACGAAACGGTCAATGGTCGGCCGTTCGGTCAGATCAGGGCGCGTCAGATCAGGGCGCGAAGGACCCTTCCAAGCGAGCCGAAGACCCGCCGCCACGCCGCTTCGCCCGCTGGCTCGATCGGATCATCGATGCGGGGGATGTCGCGCGGGGGTTCTGGCTCGGAGACCACATAAGCCCGTTCGCCTGGCCGGACCATGCCAAGGCGCGACCTGGCGGCGGCTTCGGTGGCCTGCGCGGAACGCACCTCTGATAGGGCGTCACGCAGTTCGGTCAGCTCCGACTGCAGTTGGGTGGCCTCTGCACGCAAGGCTGCGACCCGGTTCTTGCCGTCGTACCACTGCTTGGCGGGCATCGCGACGACGAAGAGCACTCCGGCTACCCAGAGCATGATCGTCCACCTCTTCATCGTCACACCCTGTTTCTACCGCACGAACGCGCTCTTGCCCGGATAGCGGGCGTCTCTTGCGGCTGGCAGAGTCCGGGGCGCAGCCCTGACACCGGCCCGGGGGGAAGGACGGCGTTGTCTAGCGCATAACGGTCCCATTCCGCGCCCGAGACCTGATTGGGCTTGTTACATGATCGCCACGGCGATGATGCGAGCCTTCACAGGAACCGCACCGAATCCAGGATGCGGACGAAGGTCTCGCGCGCCTCCGGCGTGTCGCGGCCGGTCCACATGGTCACGCCAAGGAACTCGAAGTCCGTGCGCCCCTCCCAGTCAACAGGTTTGGGCAACCTAATCGTCGCCGCCTGGATCAAGGCGACTACCCCAGGGCCCTCCAACAGGTCTTCACCGGTTCGCTCCGTGACCTCGGCCTCCTGCCCAGCGATCGTCGCCCGGCGCCAGCCATCCCGGTTGCCGAAAGCCTCGGGCGGCTCAAGCATCGACATCCAGAGGCTTACATCGTCTACCGAGAAGGCATGGCCCTGGCCGGCAGCGTCATAGGTTGCGAAGTCTACCGAGCTTGTTCGCTGATCATTGGATCTAGTCTTTCGACGGTTTGCTGGGTACTCGAAGGCAAACACACCGAAGGGATCCTCGTATCTCACAAACTCTTGCGAAGAAGGAGTGGGTTCGGGCGTGGCGGCTTGGGTTGGTTCGCCTCCAAGACTCGCATCACCAGAGCCAGCACATGCGGTAAGCAACAGGGCCACGACGACCATGACCCTGGAACGGCAACTCGATGCGATCACGGCCTTGCCTAGCGCCATCAGCAACCCCCTCCGTCGGGCGAGGCTCCATCGGCCAGAACCTCCGAGGTTGGATGGTACTCGGCTGTGCCAGAGAATGTCAAGGCTTTTTGGAAGATTCGTGTGAAGGTTTGGTCCACCTGATCGTCCTGCTTAGGAACCCACAGCCGTCTCCTGTCGCCTACCGCACGAACGCACTCTTGCCCGGATAGCGGGCGTCATCTCCCAGGCTCTCTTCGATCCGGAGCAATTGGTTGTATTTGGCTGTCCGGTCTGCCCGGTTCGGTGCGCCGGCTTTGATCTGGCCAACGCTGGTTGCGACGGCCAGGTCTGCGATTGTGGCGTCCTCGCTCTCGCCTGACCGGTGGCTCATCATGCTGCGGTAGCCGTTGTTGGTCGCCAGCGTGATGACATCCAGAGTCTCGGTGAGTGTCCCGATCTGGTTGACCTTGATCAGGATCGCATTGGCGACCGAGGTGTCGATGCCTCGCTGCAGCCGATCCCGGTTGGTGACGAACAGGTCATCGCCGACCAGCTGCGTTCGCGTCCCAAGCAGGGTCGTCCCCGCAGCCCAGCCTTCCCAATCGTCTTCGCTGAACGCGTCTTCGATGCTGACGATCGGATAAGCATCGACCCACTTCAGGTAACGCTGGGCGAGTTCCTGGCCTTTGAAGGTCTTGTTCTCGCCGGGGAACTCGTAGGCGCCATCTTTGAACAGTTCGGTGGCTGCTACATCCAACGCCAGCGAGATGTCTTCGCCAGCGCGCAGGCCCGCTGCTTCGATGCCTTCCAACAACAGTTCGATCGCTTCGTCGTTGGTGCGAAGATCTGGCGCGAAGCCGCCCTCGTCGCCGACGCCGGTGCCCAGGCTCTTCTGCTTCAGGACCTCGCGCAGAGCGTGGAACGCTTCGGCGGCCCAACGCAAGGCTTCGCTGAAGCTGGCGGCTCCGGTCGGCACATACATGAACTCTTGAACATCGACCGAGTTGTCGGCGTGCGCGCCCCCGTTCAACACATTCAGGCACGGGACGGGCAGCACATGCGCATTCGGGCCGCCCAGATATCTGAACAATGGCAGGCCGGTGCTAGCCGCGGCGGCTTTGGCTGCTGCCAGCGAGACGCCAAGGATCGCGTTCGCACCCAATTCGCGTTTCTCGGGAGTGCCGTCGAGGTCCAACAACAATCGGTCCAATGCGCGTTGGTCGGTCGCGTCGACGCCCAGGACGCTCGGCCGGATCCGGTCGTTCACATTGGCTGCGGCGGTCAGCACACCCTTGCCGCGATACCGCTTGTCGTCGCCGTCGCGAAGCTCGAGGGCCTCGTGCGCGCCGGTGGAGGCGCCGCTCGGGACGATCGCCGAGGCGACGCTTCCGTCGCTCAGGGCGACCTCTACTTCGATGGTCGGGTTGCCGCGCGAGTCGAGCACTTCGCGGCCGTGAACATGGATGATCTCGCTCATCGGTCCTCCGGGGTCGATGCTCCGGATGCTATCTGTCCGCCCGGCTAGGCATCTGCCGCTTCGAGGCGACCTTGGGAGGCCCTAGGTGTCAGCTGGGGCGCACACGGCGAGCCATGCCGCGGATGATCAGCACCTGGGCTGCAAGCATCGCAGCGCTCGCTACGAGAGCGACGAGCGTGACCGCTGCGGCTCGCCCGAAGCGGAGGTACTCGAATCCGGTCCGATAGGCGTACAGCGGCAATGTCGTGGTCGCGTAGAAGGGACCGCCTTCGGTCAATAGGAACGATGCTACGAAAGAGACCTGGAAGGCCAGCACGACATCTCTGGCCGCCAGCAACAAGAGCACCGGTCTCATGATGGGCAGCGTGATACGACGCATCGCGAACCATGGGCTCGCACCGTCGACGGCAGCCTGCTCGAGATAGGCGTCAGGGATATCGCGACGAGCAACCAATGCGACCAGGAACGCCTCGCCGATCTGGAAGGTCACCAACGCGACCACCAGCCCTCTGGCACCCCAAGCGGTCGTGGTCAACGCCGAGCCGAACAGCGGCGCCAGAGGCCCGTTGATCGGATTGACCATCCAAAGCCAGAGCAATCCGTAGGCGACCTCTGGCACGACGGTGGGTAGATACACGAGGCTGCGCGCAAGTCCCGCGCCTCGTCTGTCAGGTGCCAGCAGCAAGGCGGTGGCGGTCGCGACGAGCAGCCGGATCGGAACGGCCACGAGCACGAAGAGCAAGGTGTTGAACAGCGCCGTCCGGAAGATCGGGTCGCCGAAGATGGCTCGCAGGTTGCCGAGACCACTGAAACGGGGAGACTCGATCGCGTTGTAGTCGAAGAAGGCCAGCGTGATCGTCGCGATCAGCGGGACGACAATCAGCAGCAGTCCGCCGATGGTCATCGGTGTCAGCAGAGCGAGCCGGATCCGGCCGTCACGCTCGGCATTCAGCACGGCGACCCCCAACATCCCAGCAACGCGCTCAAACCGCCAGCCCCGAGGTCGCGTCGAAGCGTTTCGCCGCGCCCGGATCGAAGGTGACCGAGACGCGCGCACCCGGAGCGATGTCGCTGTCGTGGTCGGTGCGCGCGCGGATCGTTTCGCCACCGGCTTCGACGGTGATGATCGCGTGATCGCCCAACCGTTCGACCGTCTCGACCAGGCCGATCGAGTCGGGTCCCGAACCCAGTTGCACCTGCTCTGGACGGATCCCGAAGATCGTGTCCGCGCTGCCGCCCCAGCGTTCGGCGCGAAGCAGGTTCATCGGAGGAGATCCGATGAAGCCCCCTACGAAGGTGTCCACCGGATCGCGGTAGATCTGGGTCGGTGTGCCGATCTGTCGAACCGCTCCGTCACGAAGGATCGCGACCCTGTCGCCGATGCTCATCGCTTCGGCCTGATCGTGGGTCACATGGATCATCGTGCGGCCGGTCTCGCGTTGCAGCAGAGCGATCTGCGTGCGCGCGGCGTGACGCAGCGGCGCGTCCAGGTTGGATAGAGGCTCGTCCAGCAGGAAGGCTCGCGGCTCTCGAACCAAGGCCCTCGCCAAGGCGACGCGTTGCCTCTCTCCGCCAGAGAGTTGATGCGGCAACCGATCCAAGACATCGGCCAGACCCAGCTGGTCAGCAGAACCCTCGACCCGCGAAACGATCTCGGCCTCTGCGACCTTGCGAGCAGCCAGACCGAAGCCGATGTTGGCTCGGACATCCAGATGCGGATACAGCGCATATCCCTGGAAGACCATCGCGACCTCCCTTCGTGCGGGAGGTCGCGATGTAACTTCCTCTTCGTCGAACCAGATGCGACCCTCGTCGAGGGCGACCAGTCCGGCGATGGCTCGAAGCAGCGTGGACTTCCCGCAACCGCTCGGGCCGAGCACGGTCAACAGTTCACCTGGTTCGACCGTCAGGTCGCACGCGTCGAGGGCGCGGGTCCGTCCGTAGACGACACTCGCGCCCTCGACACGGATACGGGTCACGCTCCAGCGTCCTCGGTGCGGATACGGGTCACGGTCCAGCGTCCTCGGTGCGGATCTGGGTCACGGTCCAGCGTCCTCGGTGAACAGTCCTCGCGTGGCCAGGTCGATCTCGATGCCTAGAGCCTCGGGCGGCTCGAGTGAGTAGTACCACTCCTCGACGATCGGATCGGCTTTGCCTTCGATCTCGTTCCATGCGGCGATGTTGGGCAGGATGTGCATGAAATCGAGAGCGCTGATCCATACGCCCGCGTTCGCCGGTTCCTTGCCAGGAGCGAAGTACAGGTCACTCACCGCGACCGAACGACGCGACGGCACCGTGCGACCGGTCTCGGCCAACACGCCTGCACCTTCCTTGCTGAGCGCGAAACTGACGAACCGCTTCGTGGCGTCCAGGTTCTCGATGCCGGTCGACACGCAGTAACCGTCCGAATGCAGCACGCTCGCCGACTGCTTGCCCTTAGGTAGCGGGAGCACATCGAACTCGAGTCCCTCAACCGCACGCATGTCGGGGACCGCACGACGCGACTCCATCAACATCGCGAGCCGTCCGTTGGCGAACCGGTCCTCGAAACCTTCCGCTTCGACCTCGTCTTGCTGCGGAGAGACCTTGTGTTCGCGCCGCAGATCCAAGAACCAGGACATCGCCTCAACGGCCTCTTCGCCCAGGAGCCCGATCCTGGTCGGGTTACGGGTGTCGTCCACGACCTGGCCGCCGTTCTGCCACACGAAGGGCGCCAGGCGGATCAGGCTCGGTTCGACGCCGAAGCCATAGATGTCTACCTCGCCGTCATCATCGGTATCGAGGGTCACCTTCTTGGCGACCTCGATGAACTCTTCCCAGCTCCATCCGTCCTTGGGTGGTTGGACGCCGGCATCGGCGAAGATCTCGGTGTTGTAATAGATGACAGGGTTGGACACATTCTGCGGCGCGCATTGCAGCTTGCCGTCAACCGTGAAAGCGTCGAGTGCGATGTCATAGAAATCGTCCCACTCGACATCGGGTAGCAGATCCCTGATCGGCTCGACCGCGCCGTTGCGGGCAAGCTGCCCCATGCGGCGATAGTTCGAGATCCAGACCTCGGGCTGATCTCCGCTTGCGAACGATGCGGCCAGCTTGGCCATGTGGTCACCCTGGCTGGGGATCGCGATCAGTTCAACGGCGATATCTGGGTTCTCATCCTCGAATGCGTCGATCAGCGTCTGATATGCGGCTACCTCTTCGCCGTCTCCGAACGCTTGCAGACGGATCGTGGTCTCGGGCCCTGCCTTAGAGCAAGCGACCGCGACCAATGCGATGGCGACCAGCGCCATCGTCAACCTGCGTACCAACGGATACCTCCTTGGGTGAACAGTCGCCTCTGTGCGACCGAGAATGCGGCGACGGCGGGCAGCGCGACACATACCGAACCG
>JBKHYG010000036.1:0-7185 GCA_046565595.1 Actinomycetota bacterium
CGGGTCCACAGACCCTCGAGGTTCAGTACCGCGAGTCCGCCGAGGCGGCCGATCTCTACCGCGGTCTTGGGACTCACGACGCCGTCCATGGCGCTCGCCAGCATCGGGAGCTCGAACTTGTAGGCATCGATCTGCCAGGTGATGTCCACATCATCGCGGTCGCGTGTGCGACGGCTCGGTACGATCGAGATCTCGTCGAATCCGTATGCGCGTCGTGCGGTCTTACCGATGCCGATCTCGACCTCAGCCATGTCCCCTCTTTCTTCGCGTACGCCCCTGGTGGGAGCGGTTGTTCAGCCTCCGGTGGTCCCGGAACTCGATGCTAACGCCAGAGGGCGACCCGCGTTGGGCCGCCCTCTGAGTTTGATCACCTTGGATCAGGCGTACTTCGCGAGGATGTCGCGAGCCGACAGCACGAGGTACTCCTCACCGTCGACCTTGATCTCGGTGCCGCCGTACTTGGAGTACAGGACCTTGTCGCCGGTCTTGACATCCAGCGGGATGCGCTCGTCGCCATCTTCGTTGAATCGGCCCGGGCCGACCGCGACGACCTCGCCCTCCTGGGGCTTCTCCTTGGCCGTGTCGGGGATGATGATCCCGCCGGCGGTGGTCTGGGTCTCTTCGTTCAGGGGCTTGACGACCACGCGGTCTTCGAGCGGAACGAGGCTGAACTTCGCCATCGGACTTTCCTCCTGCTATCGGTTCGCCTGGGCCGGGTGGCCGCAGACGGAAGTGTCTTGTGCTAGCACTCTCGGGTCGGGAGTGCTAACGGGGATAGTAGGGCCTGGCCGGTGGCCTCGTCAACCTGGCCGGCCGCGATCAGCCCAAGCCCAGGCCGGGATCGATGCCCAGGTCCAGGGGGCTGGTGATGCCGCTGGCAAGCGCCCGGACGCCGGCGGCGGCGATCATGGCGCCATTGTCGGTGCACAGGATCGGCGGCGGGATGACGACCCGTAGCCCCCTGGCTTCGCCGGCTTCGGTCAGGCGGGTCCTCAAGCGCGAGTTAGCCGCTACTCCCCCTGCGGCGACGATCGAGTCGACGCCATGCTCGGCGGCCGCTCGGATCGCACGATCAACCAGCGAATCGACGATGGCCTCCTGGAAGCTCGCAGCCAGGTCGGGCATGGCGAGTTCGCGACCCTCGGCGTCAGCCTCTCGGACGAACCGGATCACAGCGGTCTTCAAGCCTGACAGCGACACATCGAGGGTGTCTTTGCCGCGCAGGCCTCGCGGGAAGTCGTAGCGCTTCGGGTCGCCGTCGCGGGCGAGTTTGTCGATGGCCGGACCACCGGGGAAACCGAGTCCAAGGTAGCGAGCGATCTTGTCGAACGCCTCCCCTGCAGCATCGTCCAGCGTCTGGCCGAGGACCTTCAACTCGCCATGGTCTGGTACCAGCGAGACCGTCGTGTGGCCTCCGCTGACGATCAACGCGATCAATGGCGGCTGCAGGTCGGGTGCGGCCAGGAACGCGGACTCGACATGACCGGTCAGATGGTTGACTCCGATGAGCGGCCTGTCGCCAACGGCTGCCAGCACCTTCGCAGCGGATACACCGACCAGCAGGCAGCCGGCGAGTCCTGGTCCGTGGGTCACCGCGATCGCGTCCAGATCCTTCAGCTTCACGCCGGCTTCCTGCAGCGCGCGGTCGATCGTGGGTTGCATCGTCAGGACATGCTGGCGGCTGGCGATCTCGGGAACGACACCTCCGTAGCGTGCGTGAACATCGATCTGGCTGGCGATGATGTTGCTGCGGATCGTCGAATCCTCGACGACCGATACCCCGGTCTCATCGCAGCTGGTCTCGATGCCAAGGACGATCATCGGGGCTTCCCCATCGCTTCGCGATCGTGGGCTTCGAGCGCCTTCTGAAGCGCGCCCGACTGGCGCGCGAACTCGAGGGCCTCTTCGAGCCACGCGAGGCGTTGCTCGACGGTCGACTCCTTTGCGATCGTCCGTCGCTGTTCGCGCTCGGAGTCTCTGCGGTCCGAGGTCATCGCAGTTCCTCCAACGCTTCGATGTCGTGTCCGTGGATCACGACCGCCCAGCCACCCACGACCACATAGCGCACCCCGGCCTCGCTCAGGGCCTGCACGATCTCGCGGTACCTGGCGATCATCGGTCCGTCGACGGGGGTTTGAGGCCGGTGGCGTTCAACTGCGCGGCGATGCGTTCGAGGCGGTGACCGGTCTCTTCGTCTTGCGCATCTTTGAGGACCATCACGAGAGCGTCCTCTCCGGTCTCGGCGTAATAGTTGCGACGGATACCAAGCGGACGGAAGCCGAACCACGAATACAGCCGCTGCGCGGGCCAGTTGGCGACCCGCACCTCGAGGGTCACCTGATGCGCACCTCGGGACCGAGCCTCGAGGACGAGTTCGAACAGGAGCCTTGCGCCGATGCCTCGGCCCTGGTGGTCGGGGTGAACGGCGATGTTGGTGACATGTCCGTCGTCGGCGTGGACCATCAGTCCGGCGTAACCCACGAGGGTGTGGTCGTCGAACGCGGCCAGGTAGTAGCGGGTCTTCTTCTGGCTGATCTCGCTGAAGAACAGCGCCGCCGACCATGGCCGCACATAGACGGCACGCTCGATGGTCAACACATCACGCATGTGCTTGCGTTTCAGCGGCTCGAGTCGGAACTGCGAACCGAGCGGCTGGGCGCTCACTTCGGCCTCGCGATCTTGACGCGATCAGGGCGCTTGGCGACGACTCCGGTGTCGCCCCACTTGATCTCGGCTTCGCTCCTGCGCAGATATGCAGGCTCGAGGGTCACGGGATCTGCGGTGGGGATGTCGTCCGGGGCGAACCGCACGAGCGTCTGGGCAGAGGGCACAGCGTCGACGAGTTGCAACCCCTCGAAGGCTTCTGGCGCCACCTTGCGGCCGTCGCCGATGACCAATGCGTCGTGTTGGCGCGCGAGCGAAGCCGCGTCGGCGGGACCCATCGCTGAATCTTCGGTGAGTCGGCGTCCCTCTGAGAACACCGCCGCGAAGACCTGTTTGCGATGCGCGTTGACGCACGCAACGACCGTCGGTTCCGTCGCGCCCCGAGCGAGGACCTCCAGGCTGGAGATCGCATGCAGCGGCTTGCCGAGCGTCGCCGCGAGCGACTTAGCGGTCTGGACGCCCACGCGAAGACCTGTGAACAGCCCCGGCCCGATGCCGACCGCGATCGCTTCGATGTCTCCCAGCGTCGCGTCGAACTTTGCCAAGCAGTCCAGGAGCGCGGGCATGCAGAACTCGACATGGCCGCGTGGACTCTCGTTGGTGCGGGTCTCGACACGATCGCCGTTGCGGACGGCGACGCTGGTGATCGGCGAACTGGTCTCGAAGGCGACGATCATGCGGCGCCTCCGATCCCGGCCTCCAGGCGTCGTAACAGCCGCGGATCCTGGGCCTGGATGCGGATCGTGCGCTCGGTCTCAGAGGTCACTTCGATCTCCACTATCACCGACGCATCCGGGAGAGCGTCTGCGACCGCATCGCCCCACTCGACGAAACTGAGCGCATCATCGCAGAGCAGTTCTTCGCCACCCAGATCCTCGACCTCGGCGAGCGAATCGAGGCGGTAAGCGTCGGCGTGGATGACTCTCAGGTCGTGTCCTTGATACTCGCGTGCGATCACGAAGGTCGGGCTGGTGACCGGTGCCGTTACGCCGAGTGCGCGCGCGGCGCCCTGAACGAAACAGGTCTTCCCCGCGCCGAGATCGCCGGCGAGGATCACGACGACGGGCGGCGCGAGTGCGGCGGCCAGATCGGCCGCGACCTGGCGGGTCTCCTCGGGAGATGTGGTCGTTCGGACGATCACAGCTCGCCTCGTCGTTTCGCAGCGCGCAAACGGCCGACGACATCGGCTGCCTTCGCGAGATCCTCTCGGAAGGTCTGCTCGGCGGCCGAACCCGGCCCGTTGCGAAGCACATAGCTTGGATGAAGCGTCGGAAGGAGCCACCGTTCACCGAGCCGATATGTCTGCCCACGAAGCTTCGTGATCCCGACCTTGGTCTTCAGCATCAGTTTCGTCGCGGGGTTCCCGACCGTGACGACCAGCAGCGGATCGAGGATCTCGAACTGTTCGGTCAGCCACGGGTTGCAGGCCTCGATCTCGACTGGCATCGGGTCGCGGTTGCCCGGCGGCCGACATTTGACCGTGTTGGTGATGTAGATGGTCTCTCGAGGGATGCCGACATCCGCGAGGGTCTTGGTCAGGAGTTGTCCGGCGCGTCCGACGAAAGGTTCACCGACACGGTCCTCGTCGGCGCCAGGCCCCTCCCCGATCAGAAGGAGATCAGCCTGGGGGTCGCCCACGCCGTAGACGACCTGGGTGCGCGTGGCGGCAAGCCCGCAGCGGGTGCAGGTCGAGGCTTCGGCAGCCGCTTCGGCGAGGGTTCGCACGCGTCCAATCGTAGTGGCGCGAGGACGGTCCCCACCTGGCCCATCGTGTCCGCCGGGACCGCCCGGTGGCGCACTAGCGAGAGGATCCGGATGCGGCGGGGATGCCATGCAGTTCCGTCGCCAGCCGCCCTGCGCGGCGGATGGCATCCGCCAGAACCAGGGCACCGAGACCGACGATGGCGTCGTCAGGCGCGTCCACCTGGTTGGTGCCGCCAAGGAAGACGGTATCGCCATCCCAGCGGGTGCCGGGAGGGTCGATGCTGGCGGCGAAGCCCTCGATCGCGATGCGTTCGGCGAGCCTGCATGCTCGGGTCTGGGTCGTGCGCGCGTTGGTGACGATCGCCGCGATGGTGGTCGAACTTCCAACTCCTGGGGGGTCGATCGCTCCCCACGATCTCGCGACCTCGTCGGCCGCAGGCAACGGTTCGCCCGAGAGATAAGAGTCGAGGATCGCTCGCGCCTGCGGATGTCTCGAACCAGCGATGACCGTACGGTCGCTGTCGATGATGTCTCCAACCGGGTTAGCGACCGCGATCGCGACGGCGATCAGATCCCCGTCTCGCGCATCGGAGACGCCCACGCCGCCCTTCATCCTGTATTCGAAGCCCGCATACTTGCCGACGGTGGCGCCCGTTCCTGCGCCGACGGTCCCTTCCTCGGGTGCGTCCGTGGCGGCCTCGACGGCTGCGATACCTGCGGCTCGGTCGGGACGGGTCGTCGGAGCACCGACGCTCATGTCCAAGATCGCGGCCGTGGGCACGATCGGGACCAGCCCGATCGGGATCGGATGTCCGATGCCTCGCGCTTCGAGGATCACCATCACCCCGCCAGCTGAATCCAGTCCGAAGGCGCTACCTCCGGTCAGGTGGAACGCGTGAACGAACTTGTCCTCGCGATCGAATCGCAACGAGTCTGTCTCTCGTGTCGCAGGCGAGATGCCGGGAACCGCAACTCCGCCGGTGGTTCCGCCTGGTAGCAGGATGGTGGTGCATCCCGTTCCGGCTTCGAGGTCGGTGTAGTGGCCGACCAGCAAGCCGTCGATCCCCCTCATGACTCGAAGAGCCGCTTGGTGAAGTCGCGTACGAGAGCGTTCCATTCGTCGGGCTTCTCGAGCATCGGGGTATGGCCGGAGCGTTGGATCACATGCAGTTCGCAATCGGCGAACTTCGACGCTGTCACCTCGGCGACCGGAACCGGCGTCAGGCGATCATGCGATCCGACGGTCATGAGGACCGGCACCTTGATCGACTCGAGATGGTGTCGCAGTTCGAGTTCGAGCAGCAGGGGCAGCAACTTGACCCAGACCTCGGAATCGACGCTACGCAGCATCTGCGTCATGAAGCGCACATGTGCGTGGCTGGGTCGCGGGCCGAATCCGACCAGCCTGGCCCACGCATACTCGAGGTCGGTGCCGCGACCGCGCACCCGTTCGAGCCGACCCGCATGTTGGCCGACCGTCTTGTAGAGGTTCTGCAGCGCCGGTCGGATCATCGCACGCAAGGCGGGAGGCCCGTAGCGGAGCATGCCTTCGATGATCTCGCCGAAGCCGGTGTCGCTGAGGATCAGTCCGCGGACCTTGCCGTCGAGCAGCTCGGGGCGTTCGGAGAGAGCTTGAACGGTGACCATGCCGCCCATCGAGTGACCGACGAGCACGATCGGATCGTCGCCGGTCTCGGCGTCGATCACGGCCAGCAGGTCGCGGCCTAGGGCCTCCAAGCTCCAGTCGCCGGTGGCGGGAACCTCGCTCATCCCGTGGCCGCGCAGATCGTAGGCGAGGAGACGATGGTCGTCGGAGAGTTCCTCGAACTGGTGGAACCAGACCGAGGAGTTCAACGAGAAGCCGTGGCTGAAGACCAACAGCGGGCCTTGTTTGCCGGCATGATCCATGTGCAACTTGGTGCCGTCGTGGGAGGTGAGGATCGTGCGACGTCCGAAACGATGGTCGCCATAAGGTGTGTCGGCGTACGGGTCGGGGTTGCGGGCGTCGCGCTTGGTGATGGTGCGCGCGGTGATCGCTCCGCCGAGCGCAACCGCGCCCGCCCCTGCGACGACGCTTGCACCGATGATGCCGGCCGCGCGCAGAGCACGACGAGCCTTGCGGACCTGCTTCGGAGGCTTAGGCACTGTTGCGGTGTTCCCTTGGCAATCGTTGCGAGAGTCGGGTGACGATCTCATAGTTGATGGTACCCAGCCTGAGGGCGAGTTCGTCAGCGGTCAGGGTCTGGTCGTCTTGCGTGCCGATCAGGACCGCCTCATCTCCGACCTTGACCGGCGTGTCGCCACAGTCGACCATGAACGAGTCCATCGTGACAGTACCGACAGCCGGATGCGGCTTGCCGCCGATCAGTACACGCGCGTCGTTGGTGAGTGCGCGCGGCCACCCATCGGCGTAACCAAGCGGGATGCTCGCGATCGTCGTCTCACGGTCGGCATGCCAACGATGCGAGTAGCTGACGCCTTCGCCCGGCTGGACGCGTTTCACCTGCACGACCCGAGCCTTCAGCGACAGGACAGGCTTCAGCGGGTCGGTGTCGGGAACCTGGGGACCGGGCGCCAGCCCGTAGAGCGCGATACCTGGCCTCACCATGTCCGCGTGAGCATCGCTTCTTGCCAGCGTCGCCGCCGAGTTCGCGATGTGTCGGATGCCTGGCTCGATCCCGTGCTTAGTCATCACTGCGAGCGCCTGCTCGAAACGGTCGAGCTGTTCGTCGATCACGGGGTTCTTCGGCTCATCGGCGAACGCGAGATGCGTGAATGTGCCCTCGATCTTCAGGTTCTTGGCTTTCTCCAGCCCGC
>JBKHYG010000037.1:0-18052 GCA_046565595.1 Actinomycetota bacterium
AGCGCTTCCTCGTCGTCGGCGCCCACCACGGAACTGACACAACGACGATCGATCCACTTGATGTCGCCCAGTCCGCCTTCGACGACTATCGGTTTGAGGACGATGCCCCCGGCACGCAGATCCGCAATCTCGCTCCGGGAAACCTCTTCGAGCACGGCTCGGTTCGATCCGTCCGGGAAACATTCGATGCGGATGCGTGCGTCCCGGATGCGTGCATCGGCGGGTCCCGCAACCGTGCCGATCAGGGCGGCGATGCTGTCTGCGTCGTAGGGCCATCCGCAGCGCTCGAGGCTCGAGTACAGCCGCATCAGTTGTTGGTCCACATCGACCGGTCCACCGTTCTCGATACGCATCGTCTCGAATATGCCGTACGAAGGGTCAGGTCCGGCACTCGCGACGGGGAACTCAGCCATCGATGAGCCTGGCTCCTGCGATCGCCAGCAGCGTCGACGCTTTGGTGAGACATTCCTCGTACTCGGCTTCGGGGTCGGAGTCTGCGACGATCCCGCCGCCGACGCCGAACCAGATCCGGTCACGATGGATCTCGAAGGTTCGGATCGCGACGCTCCACTCGGCACGGTCGGCGAACGAGTAGCCGATCGCGCCGGTGTACGCGGCTCGTCCCCAGGGTTCGAGTTCGTTGATCGTCTCGAGGGCTCGCAGCTTCGGGGCGCCGGTTACGGAACCTGGCGGGAATGCTGCTCGCATCAGATCACCATCCCCCACCCCCTCGCGAAGCCGTCCTTCGACGCGCGAAACCAGATGCCAGACGCCCGGGTGTTGCTGTGGTTCGCACAACATCGGAACCTCGATCGACCCAGGCTCGCACACCCGACCCAGATCGTTGCGCATCAGATCGACGATCATGATGTTCTCTGCGCGATCCTTCTTGGATGCCGCGAGTTCGGCTGCGCCCGACGGCCCAGCAGGCCGAGTGCCCTTGATCGGTTCCGTAGCCACGCTGCGACCTTCGCGCAACAGGAAGGTCTCGGGAGACATGCTCACGATGGCGGTGTCACCTCTTCGCACGAAGGCGGCTCGACGGGGCGCGGCAGCCTCGACGCCTGCACAGAACAGGGCCAGCGGGTCACCTTCGAAGATCGCCTCGGCGCGCATGGTGAGGTTCGCTTGGAAGAACTCACCCTGCGCGATCCGGTCCAACACCCTGCCGACAGACTTCATGTGGGCCCCCCGCCCCGGCGTCGCAGCGAAGTCACCACAGACGAAGGGCGTCGGTTCAGCAGGTCGAGATAGCAGGTCGCGCACGATCTCGGCGAGATCGGTTTCTCCGTCGAACCTCCAACCATCACCTTCGGCCGAGATCACCCCCGGATACCTCGCCAGAAGGACCGAGGGGATCTGGGGGTCGCGTTCGGGAGGTGCCTGCAGCGACTCGATCAGGTCACCCGCCGGGAACCCCACCGAGCCGAACCAGGCTGACGCGAGATCCTCACCCGGCTGATCGAGACCCCGGAAAGGATCTTGGTCGGCCACCGTAACCGGCTCTCCCAAAGCGAAGATCGATCGTTGCCATCCTGCCCCGATCAGCGCAACATTGACCATCCCGCCGAGCCGTCTCGCGACATCGACCGGCTCGAGGCCATAAGCGGGATCCAGGTTGGGCATCGACACTGAAACTATTGCGCCCCTGGTCGATACGCGCGCGATCGGTCGAAAAGGCTGACGGGACCGATCCTGGCGGTAGTAGCATCCGTGCTGATGCGTTAGTTGGGCCTTCGGCGACCGCGCCCGCCTCCAACCCCCGCCGCGCTACGAAGCGCGCTGCCTGCACGCGTCCACACGCTCCTTTCTCTTCGGAGGTTCACCATGTCTGCCATTGCGATGCGCGGCGTCGTCAAACGCTTCGGCGACTTCACCGCGATCGACAACTTGGATCTGACCGTTCCCGATGGACAGATCTGCGGGATCCTGGGCCCGAACGGCGCCGGGAAGACCACGACCATCCTGATGGTGTTGGGCATCATCACGCCTGACCAAGGACGCATCCAGATCCTCGGTCACAACTATCCGGCCGAACGCACAGAAGCCATCGTGCAGACCGGCTATTGGGCCTCGTACCTGGGCCTGCCAGGCAAGTTGAAGGTCCGCGAGATGCTCGGGGTCTTCAACGATCTATACGGGGGTCCTCGCCGCGCGATCGATGAAGCCATCCAGCTCGTCGGGATAGAACACCTGCTTGGCAAGGTCCCCTCTGAGATGTCTTCTGGGCAGAAGACCTTGGTCGGTATGGCACGGACGATCGTCGGCAATCCAAGACTGCTGATCCTTGACGAGCCGACCGCGTCCCTTGACCCCGAGGTCGCAGAAAGGCTCCGGCGGATCATCGGCGACCTGCACGCCCAGCGCGGCATGACGGTGCTGATCACCAGTCACAACATGCAGGACATCGAGAGGCTCTGCTCTCGCGTCGTCTTCCTCGCTAATGGAAGGATCGTCGCCGATGACTCGCCAGGAGCATTGGTTTCTCGCTATGGGGACATGGAGCAGAGCTTCTTGAGGATCGCCGAGATGAGCCGCGCCAACGACGCTGCGATCCCGGCTGAGCGAGTGAAGGAGGGAACATGAATCTGCGTCGGATCCGCGGGGTTTACCGCCGCCAGTTCCTGGAACTGTGGCACAACCCTTCGGAACTGTTCGAGATCTTCAGCTGGGCGATCCTGGACCTGTTGGCTTGGGGACTGCTCGCGTCATTCATCCAGAGAGGCGACATCGAATTGCCACTACCCATCGCATTCCTGATCGGAAGCGCGTTGCTGTGGAATGTGATGTTCCGAGTGCAGATCGGCGCTTCGTTCGGCTTCCTGTGGGAAGTGTGGAGCGGGAATGCTCTAGCTGTGTTCGCATCGCCGGTCCGGCCACTTGAGTACTTCGTCGCGTCGACCGCGTTCGGTTTCACGATCGCGGCCGTGCAGCTGAGCGTCATGTCAACCGTCGCCGCAGCCGGCTTCGGATTCGGTTTCGGAAGTCTTGGAGCCGGGCTGGTGCCATTCTTCGCAGTGCTGATCGTGTTCGGTCTTGCGATGTCGTTCCTGGTGCTTGGATTGATCCTGAGGTTCGGTCATGGAGCGAACATGCTCGCTTGGACCCTTACCGGACTGATGCAACCTCTGTCGGCTGTCTACTACCCGCTTGACATCCTGCCGGCCTGGCTGCAGAAGGTTTCGGTGCTGTTGCCGACGACTCATGCCTTCGAGGCGATGCGCGAAGTGATGGCTACGGGAGGTGTGCCGTGGGATCGTGTCAGCGTGGGCTTCGCTCTCGATCTGGTCTACCTGATCATCGGGATCGCATACGCGGCCCGCATGCTGGAGGTTCTGAAGGATCGCGGATACGCCACCCGCTACGCCTACTGAGCTCTGGCAACGACGAAGGGCACCGTTACCGGGAAAGAAGAAGGAGCACCCGGGGTGGGTGCTCCTTCGGTCATCTGCTCAGATCAACCGCCTGTGGTTCCGCCGCTGGTTCCACCGCTGGTGTCACCAGAGGTGCCCGAGTCCGCGGGCGGTACCGGATTCTCGATCGGCGTGTTGTTGCCGGGGTCATCAGCACCGCCATCGTTGTTGGCGAAGGCGAAGAACAGCGCCACCGCGATGATCGCAGCCACGATGACTCCGACGATGATCCCCATCGAACTGCGATCTTCAACGACGCGGTCGCGTTCAACGGTCGTGTGATGCTCGTGTCCAACCGACATAGTGAGTTCCTCCTGCTTCTGTCGACGCCTCTCCGGCGCGATGGCAGCAGGTTTCCCCTCTGGACGCCGGCGTCAAACCTGCTGCGGTCAGGCGGTCGGGAGGATGAGCGTGGCGTCGTCGAGATGCAGGGTGGTCGTCGCACGCCAAACATCAGGGGCTATCCAGGTATTGGATGATGATGCGATCCAGAGTTCGAGGGTTTCCCCAACGCCCAGATCGGCCGACATCGCATGGAACTCGAGGCTGATGCTCGTGCGTTCGCCGGGCACGGTGGGAACCGGTTCAGCTAGACCCTGCCGGAACCGGGCGTCGGCGAAAGCGCGTCCGATCACCTCGCACGAACCGGAACTGCAGGCTCGCAGCCATGCCGCGAAACGCGTTCCGGGAGAGTCCGTCGTGAAAGGCAACTCGAGCCTCGGGCGGCCCTCGATCCTGGAAGGCCCACCGAAGCCGAGGGTTCGCGAAGCGGCGCCCGAGCCCGTCGCGAACATCGCCGTCTCGGTAAGGGTGCCGCTGTCCTGGATCATCGACGAGCCACCACCGACCGGCACCTCCACGGGCGTGCCGCCGAGATCGCTCCTCAGGTCGAATCCCGCGCCGCCCCGGCCATCGATGATCACCGGATCGATCTGATCCACACCGTTGTCGACGCCATAGAGGTAGTGGTCGAACCAGTTGAACAACAGCGGAACCCAACCGCCGTACGCGGGCAACGCATGCTCCCATTGGCCGGCGACCAGCACCTTGCGGCCGGGCAACGCTTGGAACCAGTCGAGGCCCTGAGAGGGTTTCACATTCCAGTCGTTCAATCCGTGCGCGACCAGGACCGGCACCTCCACCATGTCCGCGCGGCTCAGATATCGGCGTTCCTCCCAGAAAGCATCGGATCGGCCATCGGCATAGCCCGCCAAGGTCTGCTCGACGCGCGCACACGGCCGGAACCGGTCGGTCAGCGCCGTCGGATCATCCAACCGATTCTGATCGGGAGGCGGAACCACCCCGTAGGCGAACATGAAGTCGGCTGGCGTATCAGAAGGCGGATCGAGGTCAGCACGATCGCCGCTGGAAGTGATGCGAGCCCCACGCTCGTAGGCATAGTCGTACCACGAACTGATCGCGCTGATGGGAACGATCGTCTTCAGGTGAGGCGGCTGCTCGATGGCCGCAGCGTTCGCGGTCGTGCCGTCGTAGGACGCGCCGATCATCGCGACGGCGCCGTTACTCCAGACGGGAACCGTCCCGAACCATTCGACCGTGTCGTATCCGTCCTGTCTCTCCTTGATGCCGCCGTAGTCCCAACAGCCGCCCGAGTTGTATGTGCCCCGGACATCCACGATCGCCCATGCGTACCCGCGGCGGACCAGACGCGATGCGTATAGGTCGGTAGGCAGATCGTCCTCGTTGCGGTCCAGTGCCTTCATCACAGCGTGATAAGGCGTCATCTGGATCACGACCGGGACCCGCTGCTCGGTCACCGGTCGCCACACATCGGCGCTGAGGGTGATCCCGTCGCGCATCGGGATCCGCAGCCTCTCGTGGACGAACGAACCGAAGTTGCCGGGACCCTCGCCCGCCTGCGCGGCGGCCCAAGGCAGTGTCACGGCCAAGACGCAAGCCGAGATCGCCGACACCATGAGTTTGCGCATATCGGGATGTTCGGTCACGCGAGGCTCTCTTCCTGCTGCCCACGGGCAGGATTTCCGACCGCAAGGTTGAATGCGTGTCACGATGAGTCGAAGGATCGTCATCTCCGTGCTGGCCTCGGTCGCGCTGCTGTTCGCCCCCACGCAGACCAGCGCAGCGCCCATCCATGAGGTCGTTGCGACCTACAACACCTACCTCCCCGGCGATGTGCGGCTACCCGAACTCGAGTTGGTGATCCATCAGGGCGACTCGATGCTGCTGTCCAACCTGGACCCGATGGGGATGTTCTTCTTCCTGCCCGATCACTCGATCACCGAGATGCCCCCGCCTCCGCTGACGAAGCCTCGCTTCGATTCGGGAACCGTCCCGATCGGAGATACAGCGTCGGTCGAGGGCGTCGAGCAACTCGAGCCTGGCGTCTACCGCTTCTTCTGCGATACGCACGGTCCGGTCATGGCTGGCACGCTCACGGTCGTAGCTGGTTGAGCAGAACCTCTTCGAAGAGATCGCAGGCACGGCTGATCATCTGGCGAGTGAAGTCGTCATCGCAAAGGAAGTCGAAGCCGTGGATGCCGCTGGGATGGACGGCCAACTCGAAACTCGCGCCGACCTCTTCCGCCCTGGCCTTGAACCTCGCCGTGCCGTTGGGTAACCAGTCGTTGGCCGGCTCCAGATGCAGATGCGGAGGACTCGCGGCCGAGACACGGCGCAGAGGCGACCATGTCGCCTCGAGTTCTTCGGTCATCCCGCGATTGTGTTGCCGGTAGGCGGCTGCGCCTAGATCCAAGGGTCCATAGGCGGTCACGATGACGGCACACTCGCTCTGCCCGAGCGTGTAGGCGACGGGGATCCCGCCGCTGAAGGCGAGAACGCCTAACGGCTCGTCACTGCTGAGGCGAGCTGCGACCTGACGGAAGTCTTCGGCGGGCGCCTCAGGATCCGTCCAACCGGCAGAGGTGCGATGGGAGACCGCCGCGACGCGCAGGCCTCTATGCGTCAGCAGGCCCGCCCAGCCTCGGAAGGGCCGGCAAGACCGGACATCTTCCCGGAGTCCCCAATCCGACGCCGCGTCAGCGGCCTCGCCGTGCCACAAGATCACCGCTGGAGCATCTGGCCCTTCGGATGGCAGGAAGACATCCATGATGGCTGCCCCGCACCTGACGCCTTCCTGCGCCGGGATGACGGGCGGCGTCGGGGCTACCAGGGGCGGCAGATCTAACACGAGGCCACGCTACCCATGGTTCAGTCCATGCTCGCCAGGGTAAGAGACGCCTGTCATCGACGAGACGGAAGACATTTCGGAGAGGAGGAGTCCATGTTCGGGTTGATCCAGGGGATAGCCTTCTTCTCGCTGGTCGCCGGGATGCTGATCTTCAGCGCCTGGGCAGAATCATGGCTCCGTCGGCCTCTTCCCCCGGCCCCCCCATCAGGCCCAACCCTCGCGAATCGACCCTCCCCAAGCCGGTTGGTAGGCTCCCGGCGCCGCCGGACCGGCTGAGTCGGCCGCGGCTCCCAAGCTCACCCGAGGTGCGCCCGCGCCCGAGTGAGCAGGGCGAACGATGCTCTCGCGAACGACGCGAGAGCCCGGGAGGCATGAACGAACGATGATGGAGATCTTCGCCGCCGAGGGCGGTTACCAGGTATTCGAACTCGGCTCCAAAGAGTGGTTCTGGATGGCGTTCTCGGGCGTGACAGCGCTGCTCGCGATCGCGGTCGGGTTCGGACTCTCGAAGAGCGTCATGAGCGCCGACGAAGGAACGCCCAAGATGATCGAGATCGCCAAGGCGATCCAAGAGGGCGCGGCGGCCTACCTGAACCGCCAGTTCAAGACGATCCTCGTCATCCTGGTTCCACTCGCCGCGATCGTCTTCCTCACCTCGACCGCGGTCGTGAACCCCGAGAACCCCGAGCAAGGCCTGAGTTTCGTTCAGTCCGGGGTCGCCCGGACCCTGGCGTTCCTGGCGGGCTGTTTCATGTCCGGGCTCACCGGCTTCATCGGCATGACCCTCGCTACCCGAGGGAATGTCCGCACCGCGGCTGCCGCCAGAGGCGGCTCGATGCCTAACGCCTTGTCCGTCGCATTCCGAACCGGCGGCGTGGCCGGCATGTTCACCGTCGGTCTGGGTCTGCTGGGCGCGACCGTGATCATCATGATCTTCCAGAACACCTCTTCGGCGATCCTGGTCGGCTTCGGTTTCGGCGGATCGCTGCTCGCACTGTTCCTCCGCGTCGGCGGTGGGATCTTCACCAAGGCCGCTGATGTCGGCGCAGACCTCGTCGGCAAGGTCGAGGCGGGCATCCCTGAAGACGACCCCCGCAACCCCGCAACGATCGCGGACAATGTCGGAGACAATGTGGGCGACTGCGCCGGCATGGCCTCGGACCTGTTCGAGTCCTACGAGGTGACCCTCGTCGCTGCGATGATCCTCGGCGTTCCAGCCTTCGGGTCGATCTTCGGCACCGACGATCCCAGACTGCTCGCCGCAGGCGCCATCTTCCCGCTGGCAGCTCGCGCCATCGGCGTTCTTGCTTCGATCGTCGGAGTGTTCGTGGTCAAGGCCAAGCCAGATGACAAGACGGCGATGGCTCCCATCAACAGAGGCTTCGCTACAGCCGGCATCCTGACGGTGCTCGGAACCCTTGCGCTGGTACTCGGTTACATCGGCAACCCCGATGGGACGCTCAGCAATGTGAGTTGGCGGATGTTCGGCGCGATCGTCGCCGGCCTGGTTCTCGCGCAGGTCGCCAGCCGCTTGACCGAGTACTTCACCTCTACCGAACATCAGCCTGTCCAAGAGATCGCCGAACAAGCCGCGGGCGGTGGGGCTGCAACCGCGACGCTGTCGGGAGTCTCGGTGGGTCTTGAATCAAGCGTCTACGCCATCCTCGCCATCTGCGGGGCGCTCGGCGTCGCGATCGGCCTGGGTGGCGGAGACATCCAGTTCTCCCTCTACCTGGTCGCGTTGACCGGCCTCGGCATGTTGGCCACGACCGGTGTCATCGTGTCCGAAGACACCTTCGGTCCTGTCGCTGACAACGCTGCAGGCATCGCCGAGATGTCGGGCGAGTTCAAGGGCGACCCAGAGAAGATCATGGTCTCGCTGGATGCCGTCGGTAACACCACCAAGGCGGTCACCAAAGGCTTCGCGATCGGTTCGGCCGTGATCGCTGCCGTCGCGCTGTTCGCTTCATTCATCGAGACGATCGGCGCCCAGTTCGGGCTGGAAGGCGCAGCGGTCTTCGAACAGATCCAGATCAATGTCGCCGAACCGAAGCAATTCATAGGTCTGCTGATCGGCGGCTCAGTCGCGTTCCTGTTCAGCGCTCTTGCCATCCAGGCCGTCGGACGCACCGCCGGTGTGGTCGTCGACGAGGTCCGCCGCCAGTTCGCCGATGGCAAGATCATGAGCGGCGAGAAGCGGCCCGATTATGCGCCTGTCATCGACATCTGCACCGCGGCGTCGCTACGCGAGCTCGCCACCCCGGCGCTGCTGGCCACGCTGACACCGGTGATCGTTGGTTTCGGCATCAACGCGTTCGCGCTCGGGGCATTCCTGGCGGCGGTCATCTTGACCGGACAGCTGATGGCGAACTTCCTCTCCAACTCCGGTGGAGCATGGGACAACGCCAAGAAGTACATCGAGGATGGCAATCATGGCGGCAAGGGATCCGAAGCACACAAGGCTGCGGTGATCTGCGACACGATCGGTGACCCCTTCAAGGACACCGCGGGTCCCGCACTGAACCCGTTGATCAAGGTCATGAACCTGGTCTCGCTGCTGATCCTGCCGGCGGTCATCAACTTCCAGGACAACGATGCCGGGCGCTACGCGATCGCCGGTGTCGCGACCCTGGTTCTTGCTGGAGCGATCGCATTCAGCAAGCGCAAGGCTCCGGCCCTCGGTTCGTCGTCAAGCGCTAGCGACCACACAACGGCAGGGGTCTAGCTGCCGCTGGTCCAGTATGCCTGGATCAGGCCGGTCAACTAGGTCGAACTCGGGCGATGCATCCCCACTTGTGATCATCAGTCCTATGGGTGGTCGCGACGATGCCATCGGTGGATGCGAATGCGCGACGAGAACCCTGGACCGCAGACCCCGCAGGACCCGACGATATCCGTCGGGGTAGGCGACGAACGCGACCGGCTGCTTGCACAGATCCAGGTCATCGCGCACCTGGGCGCTTGGTCATGGGGAGCTTCCAGCGGCGATGTGATAGCCACCAACGAGGTCTTCGCTCTCTACGGGCTAGAGGTCAGCGACCGGACGACCCTGGCCGCTGTGATCGGACAGGTCGATGACGAAGACCGCGCTCGTGTCGAGGAGGAATTGCGTGCGGCCTTCGGGTCAGCAACGGCGTTCTCGATAGAGCATCGGGTCAGCATCGACGCCCAGACCAGGTGGCTCCGGATGCGCGGCCGTCCCGATCGTTCCGAAGATGGCTCGGTCCGCCGGATGTACGGAACGGTCCAAGACATCACGGCCGAACGCGAAGTGCTGATGCGCCTAGAGGCCGACGAGAGGCGGTTCCGGACGCTGATCGAAGCGGCACCAGACGCGATCATCTCGTTCCGCGGTGACGGCGGAGTGACCTACGCCAACCAACGCGCAGCCGACATGTTCGGCTATCCGCTCGAGGCCCTCCTCGATCTGAGGATCGCCGACCTGATCCCTGCGGAGACATCGCCCGAGGGTGAGGTCTACGGCGAGAACCTGCTGAGGGCGATGGACGGACACGCGACCGGTGTCGGACTCGATCTCGAGGGTCTGCGAAGCGACGGATCGCGCTTCCCGCTCGATATCAGCCTTTCCCCCATCCGGTCCAAGGAAGGGTTGCAGGTGTTGTCCTTCGTCAGGGATATGACCGAGCAGCGCGCACACGCTGAGGCGGTGATGCGACGCAGGCAGGCATTGGAGATCAACGATCGTGTGGTCCAAGGGCTCGCTGCTGCACTTCATTCGCTCGAGGTTCATGACATGCAGTTGGCGCGCTCGGCTCTCCGTGCCACGATCGAGAGCGCGCGCGCGATGATGGGCAGTCTGACGATGGAAGATGCTGAGCCGATCCAACCGGGCGATCTCATCCGCTCTTCACCTGAGGACCAACACGCTCAGGTGACCAGAGCATCCGAGGACGAGCCGCTGAGCACCGGCGACATCCGCGTCGTGGTCGCCGACGACACCCCAGCCATCCGCAGGATGCTGCAGGTCCTCCTGGACGAGACCGGCGGGATGCGGATCGTCGGAGAGGCCAGTAACGGAACCGAAGCGCTGCGGGCCGTGCAGGATCTGGCTCCGGATCTGCTCTTGCTGGATCTCGCGATGCCTGAGATGGATGGCCTGCAGGTCTTGAGGCTGGTCCGCTCAGAGCATCCGGACACCAGCGTGGTGATCGTGAGCGGATACGCCAAGGAGCATCTGCTGGATGTGACCAAGGGCCTCGGCGCAGATGCCTATATCGAGAAGGGCGCACCCACTCCAACGGTCATCGCGACGCTTCGCTCGATCAGGGACGAGATGAACGAGCGTCGAGGGATCACCCGGACTCCCGCGGCGGCATCTGCCGAGGCGTACCAACTGTACCTGCACGAACTCCGGATGCCCCTGGAAGCGGCCGCTAGCGCGGCGAACACGCTGACCTCGCGCACGAGCCGACTCGAGCCCGAGTTGCGGGTCGAGATGCTAGAGGGCCTAGCCAGGAACATCCGGGACGCAGAACAGGTCCTGCAGCTGATGTCAGACGCGACCAGGATCGAGGACCGCAGCCTGCGTGTTCAGCGACGCGCGGTCGATCTGGACGCGATGTTGCGAAGCATGGTCGAGGAGCACGGCGATCCCTTCAGGGGACACCCGATGCTGCTGGTATCCGCAGGCAGCATCATCGGCTGGGTCGACGAGGAGCGGATCCGAGATGTGATCCTGCGGTTACTGACCAACGCAGCCGGATCCGCGCCCGAGGGAACCACCATCACCTTGATGCTCTCACGCGAGGACGACGCAGCCGTGGTGCGCGTCATAGACGAAGGCCCGGGGATCCCGAGCCACTTCAGGCCGCGGCTCTTTGGACGCTTCCAGAGGCTTGACCCAAGCAAGCCCGGGGTCGGCCTTGGGCTACATGTCGCCCGGGCTGTCGCGAGGGCGCATGATGGCGACCTCGAACTCGAGGACGGGCGGGCGGAGAACTGCGTCTTCAGACTGACGCTCCCGATGGTCGCCACCTCCCCGCCCGAGGACTGACCCGCGCTACGGTTCCGTCTGGCCAGATCCGACAGGAGCCAGATGGGACACGCATTCATCGAACTCGAAGGGCATATCTTCGATTCGCATCTGTTCGAGAAGACGCTTCAGATCATCCGGACCCACGGCGCGGAGTATCGGGTGCTAGAGGTCCGCTCGGGTCGCGCTCCCGAAGACACCAGCCTCGCTCGGATCGAGGTAGCCGCGCCCGACCTGGATGCCCTGGAGGAGACGCTCGATGCGCTTCGCCCTCATGGGATACGACTGATGGATCCCGCCGAACTGCACCCCGAGCTACGGGACGCTTCAGCCCCGACCGGGGAGCCCGAACCGCTGTCGTGGGGTCGAAGGTTCCTGATGTGTCCGCCAGAGTTCTTCGGGGTCACCTACGAGATCAACCCTTGGATGCACAAGGAGATCGTCGTGGATAGAGGGCTGGCGCGAGAGCAATGGGAGAGCCTGCGGTCCGCTGTGACCGACGCGGGCGCGACGGTCGAGATACTGGATCCGGTCGATGGTCTCCCAGATCTGGTCTTCACCGCGAATGCGGGGCTGATCGACGGCCGCAACTTCATACCCGCCTCGTTCCGGCATCCGCAGAGACAACGAGAGACGCCTCACGCAACGGCATGGTTCCGCAGGCAGGGCTATAACATCGTGCCTCTGCCGAGCGGCTTGGTACATGAGGGCGCAGGCGACGCGCTGCCGTTCGGAGATGTGTTGATCAGCGGCTATCGGATGCGTTCAGACGCGCCGAGTCACGCAGCCGTAGCAAGGATCGCAAGGGCACAGGTTCGAGCGGTCGAACTCGTGGACCCGCGCCTGTATCACCTGGATCTGGTGTTCTGTCCCCTGGACTCGCGGCATGCCATAGTGGCGCCGCTCGGCCTCGACGAGCACGGCCTGCGCGTCATGAAGGACCTGGTACCCGAGCCGATCATGCTGACCGACGAGGAAGCGCTGACCTTCTGCGCGAACTCGGTCGTGATCGATCGGACGATCATCATGCCCTCCTGCTCGGATCGGCTACGCCGGGCCATCGAGGCGGCTGGCTTGACGATAGTGGTCGTAGAGGTCAGCGAGTTCCTGAAGGCAGGCGGAGCCTGCCGTTGCCTCACCCTGGCGTTGGACGCCACGATCGGCCGCTGAACCAGACCGAACCCCCTGGTCATGGGCTCGGAACATGTTCCAACATATCCGTTCAAGGACTGAATGTGCGCCCGAGAGATGCCGATAACTACCGCACGGATGCGACCATTCCATGTGTTAGCGGGACGCCAGATCGGCGCCGTCGCCCTTGTGACCCTCGGGGTATCGGTGCTGACCGGTTGGGTCTTGGACATCCCCCACCTCAAGAGCGTCAACACCAGCTGGGCATCCATGAAGCCGAACACGGCCGTGTGCTTCATCCTGTTGGGCTCTGCGTTGGCGGTTTCGAAGGAGAGGACCAGGCAGATCCTCGGTGCGACCGTCGTCGTGATCGCTTCGGTGACACTGCTGCAGTACCTGTTCGAAGTGAACCTGGGGATAGATGATCCCTTCGGACTCGTAGATGGCGGTACCACGGAGTTCGCCGCGCGCATGGCCCCCAACGCAGCGATCGCCTTCGGTGCTCTAGGCATCGCAGCGGCTTGGCCGTCTAGCTCGCGGCTGAAGCACGCCGCGCAAGGGTCATCGGCTTCCCTGGCGGTCGCCCTGTCGTTGGTGCCTCTTATCGGTTACCTGACGGGAGACATCTCGGCGACCGGTTGGGGCTCTTTGACGAAGATGGCGGTCCACACCGCGATGGGATTGGCTCTGGCATCTGGGACCTTTGCGCTTCAAGCCTGGTCTCGCACGGCGACCAAGGGCAGGACCATCGGACTGCTTCAACTGCCCTTGGTCACGGGTGTCTTCCTGATATTCGTCACGGTGTGGTTCGCGTCGGTCGCGGGGACCCCTGCCGAAGATTCGAACACCGGGAGTGGCGTCGTGCTCCTATTGGCCTCGGCGACGGCTGTCGCGATCTCGACGGCGGTCGTGCACGCGCGCGCAGCAAACATAACGCGACTGGATGTCGAAGCGATCCGCAACGCGCTGCAGCATTCCTTGGACGGCGTCGTGCACCTGGATGGCCGCGGCACGATCGTGTGGGCAGATCCAGCCTTCTGGAGTTATTTCTCCGCTGGCGGCGAGGATCGACTGGAGCGACATTGGACCGAGGTGATCCCTGACGATCAGCGTCCTCCTATCTCGGACGCCGTAGCCCTCGCCCCTCGCCAAGGGCGAGCCGAGGTCACCGTCGACCTTGGCTTCCCCGGAGCGCGCACCGTGCGGATCGTGATCGTCGTTCACCCGCTCGGGGCGGATCAAGGGCAATATTGGGCGTTCCAGGATGTGACCGAACAGCACAAGGCCGCCAGGGAACTCGCCCGGTCGAACGAGGAGTTGGGCCGTTTCGCTTCCGTGGTGTCCCACGACCTGAAGGAACCGCTCCGTATGGTCTCTGGCTACATCCAGCTGCTCGCGAGCAGGTACTCCGGAGAGCTGGACGAGACCGCCGACGAGTTCATCGCCTATACCGTCGAGGGTACTCAGCGGATGCACCGCCTGATCGAGGATCTCCTCGCGTATGCGCGCGCGGGCACCGGAGCCGCCAAGACCGAAGAGGTCCAACTATCACGGATCGTGGAAGAAGCGATCGACGCCCTGAAGCCGTCGCTGGATGACAGTGGCGCCGAGGTTCATGTCGACGCTCTGCCCACGCTCGAGGTTCGGTCGGCGATGTTGCGTCAGGTGTTCACCAACCTGCTGACTAACGCGATCAAATACGCAGGAACTCGGCCTCCCAGGATCCAGATCTCGTCACGGCGCGATGCGGATCGCTGGATCATCGCGGTTCGCGATCATGGCATCGGGATCCCTGAACATCAGAGGGAACGCATCTTCGAGCCGTTCGAGCGTCTCCACCGTCGAGACCAGATCGAAGGCACCGGAGTCGGTCTCGCGATCTGTGCTCGTGTAGTCGAACAACACGGCGGCAAGATCTGGGTTCAGCCTCCCCGGGAAGGCTCAGGCTCGGTCTTCGTGATGAGCCTGCCCGATACCAGCAACCGACCGACCGAAGTACCGGCTGTCTCCACCGATGTCGGAGCCTTCAGTCGGCAAGCTCAAGGGGCGGCTTCCGCCAGATGGTCGTAGACCAGACGCCAGGACCGGTTCCGTGGACCAACTCCCATTCGCTGGGGATCTTCCACGCTTCCACCGACCCGATGTGCAGTGTGTCGTCGATCAGTAGCAGGCCTCCAGGAGCGATCTTCGGGAGAGCGCGCCAGGCGCACGGCATACGGCACGCGCCGTCCACGATGACCAGGTCCAGACTCTCATCTGGTTGTTGGTCAGCCGCGGTCGTGTAAGGGTTCGGTTCCCAGAAGGCATCTCCGAACGCCGCCTCATCGGTCGGAAGTTCTGCTAGACGCAACTCGACATTGTCGGCACCGGCTTCGGCAAGCATCCCTTCAACCTTGCGGAACCAGTCAGGGATGTGTTCGATGCTGGTCAAAGACCCGACCCGCTCTGACAACCATAGGGTGCTACGGCCGCTCCCCCACTCGAAGACCCGCGCGTCCCGATCCAGTTCCGAATCGAGGAACCGGATAGCGCTCGGAGCCCACCACGGGTGGTTCGGGTGTCTCAGTTCATAGGCCCAAGCTCTGATGCTGTGAGCCAGCAACCTGGGACTGGAGAGGATCCTCTTCAGATCGCGACCGCGCATCGAGGGCGAGTCTAGGTCGGCGATCCGCCGGACTGGCCTGGGATCGGAGGCAGCCTGATCCGGAAGGGGATCCGGACGAACTCTTGATCGTCGATTGCAACCGCCCATGCGTAACCGGCGCCGGGTTCCAGTTCCATCGGTCCCAGGTTCACCGCCAGCGGCATGCTGAGGGGGGCACCTGCAGGGAGCCCCACCGGCCGCCCGACCTCGAACTGAGTCCCGAAGCGAACCTCGTTTGGCGGCTCGCCGAGGGTTACCTGATGGCCGTCCTCGTCGGTCAAGCGCGCGCCTAGGGTGTGCCTCTCGTTGGCTTCTGACCAAGGGATGGTGATCTTGAAAGCGATCGCGTGGGTGAACGGCCCGGGTCCTGTGAAGGTCCATCCTCCGCCGCTGATGAAGAGCTTGCCGTCTGCGACCTGAGCATGATCACAGAGCAGCGCTGTGACCGACCATCCGGTTGTTTCCATGGCGCCTACTACACCCCAGGGCCATCGACGATGCAACCAGGCGCGAAGATCAAGGACACCTTGCCCTCTCGCATCGATCACGAATGGAGGGAGGGACCGATCCCCTATGTGGTCGAGTCGATCCTCTTCGAGCCTCACGGACATCGTGAGGTGTGCGGCTCCTATCCGGTCGTCGGGATCACGGGACAGGTTCGGATGCTGGTTCCCGGGAATTCTGGGACCGGACGAGCAGCGGCCTCTTCGGGCGTGTCGGCTGGTCCGTTCTCCTTGATGTCATCGATCAGCCATTGCATCTCCGCGATCTCGCGGTTCTGCGCCTTGATGATGCCCTCCGCCAACTGACAGACCCTCACATCCGAGATCTCGGAGTTCTCACTCGTCAGGATCGCTATCGAGTGGTGCGGGATCATGGCGCTCATATACGAACTATCCTGAACGGTCGCCTGCGTGCGGACCAGAACCGTGCCTGCAGCGATCATCAAGGCCGCCAGACCGATCAGACCGAGGTTGACGGCGAGCCGGTCGTACATGTCCCACATGTAGCCGAGCATGATGATGATCATGGCTCCGCCCATCACGATGCTCATGTAGACGCGGGTCTCGCTCCACTCGATGTGGGAGGCGGCGTAAGTGTTCACATAGGTGAGCGCATACATGGCCACTATCGCGGTCAGGATCATCCCGCCGAAGATGAGATACGGCTTCCATGGGCTGTCCATCTCGCGAGAGCCGTGGCCGGACTTAGATCTTGTGTCGGTGCGCATGATCGTTCCTTGGGTCGCGGTCGGTTTCCTAACGATTGACTCATGGACACCTTCCCGGCGCTCCGACTGGCTAAACATGCCAGGCGCACTGGGGGCGTTGGTACACGGGCGGGAGTCCGGCGGGCAGGAGTGTCCGTCCGCGCCGTTGAACCTGTTGGTCTGACCACATCGAGGAGGACGATGATGAGGAAGCACACCGTGATCTGGGCCGTCTGCGCAGCCCTGCTGGCGCTCGGCCTGCCGAGCGCCAGTTGGAGCGAGGAGGACCCGCCGAACGAGACCCAGATCCTCCTCGAAGAGTTACCCCAGATCGCGCAACGCAGCGTCTTGTACTCGTTGCCACCCGACCCAGACTCTGCGATGGAAGCGATCATGTCGATGCCAGACGGGCTCGGCGATGTCGTCGCCATGCATCTCGGCCGCCTCTACCCGACCCCGGACGAATTCACCCCAGGTGTCGGTCCGCTCGTCGATCTGCTGCGTGCGCGCGCCGATCTGCTCCTCAGCGGTGAACATCGAGAGAAGAAGTTGCAGGACGCGATGGACTTCGAGGGCTCGATCCTGCTGCTGCCCTTCGACGCGACGATCGTCATCGTCATCATGCCTACCCAGGTCGTCGAATCCGATCCGGATGCGACCCCGCTTCCGGAGCGTCGAGTCGATCTCAGCCAGGTCACCTATCAGGTCAACGGTCGCACCCGCACGCTCGAGCAGTACATGGAGGACGGGGCAACGAACGCGATCGGCTTCATGTACGACGGCGAGTTCATCTACGACGACTATCAGAACGGCTTCAACCCGAACACGCGACACCAGATGTGGTCGGTCACCAAATCCGTGACGACCGCGCTCGTCGGTATCGCGGTCGGAGAGGGCAAGATCGAGTCGATCTACGATCCGATCACTGCCTACCTGCCAGCGACCCAAGGTTCCGTATGGGAAGGCGTCACGATCGAGGATCTCCTACAGATGGAGTCGGGCACCTACTGGGTGGATGTTCCCGTGCACCAGCCTGAAGAGTTGATCCTGATGGGCATGGACTTCCACACCAACGGCCTCTACGGCATGACTCGCAACGATTATCTGCTCCAGTTGACTCGAGTCTCTGAACCCGGAGAGTTCTACCGGTACAACAGCGGTGATGCGCAGATGCTGGCGTGGTTGCTGGAAGAGGTATACGACCAGGCCTACGCCAACATCCTCAGCGAGAAGATCTGGCGTCCCGCTGGCATGGAGAGCGATGCGTTGGTGATGGTGGACCGGCTCGGACAGACCTTCGCTTCCATGGGGCTATTCGCCACGCCGCGAGACATGATCCGCTTCGGTGAGATCTTCCGCAACGGCGGACGGGCGCTGGACGGCACCCAGATCGTGCCGGAAGATTGGGTGATCGCTTCGCACAACTACGACAAGGAGAACGGCGGCGGTCCACGCGGCTACATGTGGCCGAAGTGGTCCGACGGCTACACGG
>JBKHYG010000038.1:0-22513 GCA_046565595.1 Actinomycetota bacterium
ACGCCGCCTCGAAGTCAGCATCGCTGGGAGTGGTCCTGTTGGTGACCGCAGCGGCGATCCAGGCGAACCGTCCCGGGGACATCGTCAAGCTCGCGCTCGTCGGGGTCCTGCAGTTCATCACGGCCCCTGTCGGCGCTCACATGGTGGGGCGAGCCGCGTACCGGGCGGGCAATCAACTGAGCCCGAACACCAGCGTGGACGAACTCGCTGACGCGATAGACGAGACCTAGGAGCGGAGGTGTTGGATCTCGCCGGAGACCAAGCTCACCGGCCCGTCTTCGGTTTCAACCACCAGGGCACCCGACGGCGATACTTCGGTAGCCACCCCTTGGATCACGCGGCCGTCGGCGTGGGTGACGCTCACGCGGGTGCCAAGGGTCGCGGAGGTCTCACGCCAACGCTGTAGCCCTGCCTCAGGATCGTCAAGGATGGCATCCAGGTGCCGCATGATCGCCGCGAGAAGGTCCGCTCGATCCAGTCGCAAGGCGCCTTCAAGGCTGAGGCTCGTGGCGGACAACTCGGCTGGGAACTCGCGCGTCGAACAGTTCACGCCGATCCCGATAACAGCGAACCGAGGCGGCTCTGCTTCGACCAGGATCCCAGCCAGTTTGCGGCCGCCTGCGAGCAGATCGTTCGGCCACTTCGATCGCGCGGCGACACCCGTTCGTGCCTCAACCGCGTCACGCACCGCGACGCCAGCAAGGAGAGGGAACACGCTCCAAGAGCCAGGCTCAGATCGTGGGCGGATGATGATCGAGGCCAGCAGAGCCTCACCTGGCGCGGCTATCCAACCCCTGCCTCGACGACCTCTACCAGAGGTCTGGTGGTCGGCTGCGACCACTGCCCTATGTGGCGCGCCTTCCTTGGCCCATGCGATCGCCTCATCGTTGGTCGATCCGCAGGACGCGAACAACCGAACCGCGCTCGCCACCGGCTCGAGAGCGCGGCGCATGGCCGGCTCGAAGCTCGTCGGCTTCGGCAAGTGTCAGTTGACGGCTTCTAGATCGACGACGAAGACCAAGGTTTCGTTCGGGCCGATCGCTCCGCCGGCTCCGCGCTCTCCGTAACCGAGATCCGGTGGGATGATCAACAGGCGTCGTCCGCCTTGCTTCATCCCGACGATGCCTTGATCCCAGCCTTGGATCACCCGACCCGCACCCAACTCGAACCCGAAGGACTGGCCGCGACCCCAGGAAGCATCGAATTCCTTCTTCGTGGACCAACTCTTACCGACATACTGCATGGAAAGGTTCGAGCCGACCGTGGCTTCCGCGCCATCGCCCTCGACGACATCCACGATCTGCATCTCGCATGGCGGATCGCCGTCGGGGATACCGAACTTGGGCTTGATTCCTAACTCTCCAGCTACTTCCACCTTGGGTCCCTTCCCTTCGACGCACGCTGGCGGAGGCGGAGGCGGCATCACCTCCACCAGATCTACGACGAACACGAGCGTCTCGTTGGGCGCGATGTCGCCCTGGCCGGTTTCGCCGTATCCCATCTCTGGAGGGATGACCAGCAGGCGCCGCCCCCCTTCCTTCATCCCGACGATGCCTTGATCCCAACCTGAGATGACCATCCCTGCCCCGAGTTGGAACTCGAAGGGCTCTCCCCGATCCCAAGAGGCATCGAACTGATCACCGGTGGACCAACTGACGCCCTTGTACTGCATCGACAGGGTCGCGCCAGCGGTCGCCTCGTCACCCTCGCCGACGCTCAGATCCACCTTCTGGAGATCGCACGGCGGCTCCGCAGCGGGTATCTCGATGTCGGGTGCGCTACCAAGTTCACCGGTTACGGTGACCTCGGTATAGGTTTCGCTGCACCTGACGAGGCCCGGTTCCTGCGAACCCTGATCTCCGGCGGATGCACAACTCGCGGCAACGACAGCGAGCAGGACGGGGAGGGCCAGATGACGACTAAGCATGGGGCGATGATAGCGGCCAGAACCAGGGTCGCCCGAGGTCGGTAGGCTGCCGCGCCATGTTCGAACGCCTGCTCATCGCGAACCGCGGAGAGATCGCGATCCGCGTCATCCGCGCCTGCCGGGACCTGGGCATCACCCCGATCGCCGTGTATTCAGACGCCGACCGTGACGCGCTCCATGTGAAGCTGGCTGATGAAGCTCATCTTCTAGGCGAGGCCGCTCCTTCGGAGTCCTACCTGAACATCGACAAGATCATGCAGGTAGCCAAGGCGACAGGCGCACAGGCGATACATCCCGGCTATGGCTTCCTGAGCGAGAACGCCGACCTGGTTCGAGCGTGCGAGGAAGCCGGTATCTCGTTCGTAGGTCCACCTGCGCATGCGATGGAGCAGATGGGCGACAAGATCAGCGCGCGCAAGGCGGCCGAGGCCGCGAAGGCCCCTTTCGTGCCAGGCACCATGGAGCCGGTCACCGACATCGAAGAGGTGCGCGCCTTCGGAGCCGAACATGGTTTCCCGATCGCGATCAAGGCCGCTTTCGGCGGAGGAGGCCGCGGCTTCAAGGTGATCAACTCCGAGAAAGAGATCGAGGAGGCGGTGGCCGGCGCGCAACGCGAAGCGAAGCTTGCCTTCGGGCGAGACGAGATCTACATCGAGCGGTACCTGCGTAACGCGCGCCATGTCGAGGCTCAGATCATCGCGGATCATCACGGCAAGGTGTTGTTCATGGGTGAGCGCGACTGTTCGCTACAGCGACGCCATCAGAAACTCGTCGAAGAGTCCCCGTGTCCCGTGATCACCTCAGAGGTCCGTGACCGGATCCGCGAGGTGAGCGTCCAGGTCGCGCAGGCCGTGGGCTACACGAATGCGGGCACGGTCGAGTACCTGCTGGACGAGGATCGCACCCGCTTCTATTTCATGGAGATGAACACGCGTCTGCAGGTCGAGCATCCAGTGACCGAGATGGTGACCGGCGTCGACCTAGCCGTATGGCAGATCCGGGTCGCTGCCGGCGAGCCTCTGCCGTTCGAGCAGGCCGAGATCCGCGCGCACGGCCACGCGATCGAGGTTCGCATCAATGCGGAGGATCCGAGCAGGGGACGCTTCCTGCCCGCCCCCGGAAGGATCGGCGCATACCGCGAGCCGAGCGGACCGGGCGTGCGGGTAGACGCTGGTTTCATCGGCAACGCCGAGATCCCACGCTCGTACGACTCGATGATCGCGAAACTGATCACATGGGGAGCAGATCGTGAGGAAGCGCGGCGCCGGATGCTGCGCGCGCTCGAGGAGTATCAGATCGAGGGCGTCAAGACGGTCATCCCGTTCCACAAGGCGATCATGGCCGACCAGCGTTTCATCGACTCAGAGATACACACCGCGTATGTCGAGAAGGAGATGGACCTCTCTGGGCTCGAGCATCCGCCCGTCACCAAGGTTGAGGCCGATGCGCAGGTGGAGCCTCAAGAGATATCGGTAGAGGTCGACGGCAAGCGGTTCGGAGTAGTGGTCCATGGCGGGATGGTTCCGCAGTCTCGACAGAGGCCTTCGGAGGCTGCGAAACCCACCGCCCCTTCGAGCGGGGGTGGAGCCACCCAGACCGCCGATGGAGAGACGATCGTCGAGGCACCCATGCAGGGGACCATCGTCAAACTGAGCGTCGAAGAGGGTGCGTCGGTGAAAGAGGGCGACCTGTTGGTCGTGCTCGAAGCGATGAAGATGGAGAACCACATCAACGCGCCTCGCGACGGAGTCGTTAAGAAGCTACCCGTCTCGGTCGGTCAGAATGTCGAGAGCGGCACCCTGATCGCGCTGATCGGATGACCCGTCTAGACCAGCGGTAGGAATGCCGCGGCGTTGAACAGGGTCTCGGGGACGCCGATCGTGCGCGTAGCCGGATCGATACCCAGGTCCGCACTCGACGGTAGCAACTTCATCTCCAGAAGCACCGTGCCATCCCGCGCGACGCGATAGAGATTCCCCGTCATGTACTCGGTGACCAGGAAGTCATCGCCGTCCTTGACGATGCCATCGAGGATCCCGAGCCCGGTGGCGGTGACCGGCGTGATCTTCTTGTTGCCGCGATCGATCGAAACCACCTTGCCGAAACCCTCGGTCGCGCTCCCGAATCCGAGGCCTACGGTGGTGAGTGTCGCAGGCTCGACCAGGATTCCGTTCGGTTGCGTCAGAGCCGGACTCTGGACGAACACCTCGGCGCGAGCGATCGCCCCCAACGGCGACTTGATGTGGAAGATCGCGCCCACGGATGGGGCGGAGATGAAGACTTCATCGGAGGCAGGGTCATAGGCGATGTCGTTCAGGTCGCCGTTTCCCGCCGCGATCGCCCAACGCTTCACGATGGTAGCCGTCGCGATGTTCGCGATCGCCACTCCTGTCCGCTCGGCGATGAACAGGTGGTTGGGTCCGGCGGCGATGCCGCGAGGCCGATCCAAGCCGGTGATCCACTGCGAGGTCGAGCCGTCCCCGCTCACCCGAGTGATGAAGCCCTTCCCCGCATCAGGGCCAAGATCGAAACTGACCCCACCCATGTTCGAGATGAACCAGGTTCCGCTCTGGGCATGCCAAGCGACGCTCTCAGGGCTTCGTAGTTCGCCAGCAACCACCTGCGGAGCGGCCGAAACCGGAAGGGCTGCGCCGAGGATCAGGGCGGCGGTTAGCAAGGTTCGTCTAAGCATGCTCGAAGGTTTCCTCACTGAACTGCCGGTTCCCTCCCCGACCCTGGTCCGTTGTTACCGATTCATTACCTTGGGGCGCGAGCCTGCCGAAGGCACCTAGGATCGCGGACATGAACGAAAAGGTGCAGAAGTCCGAGCAGGAATGGCGCGAGCAACTCGGGGACCATGCCTACCAGGTGCTGCGAGAGAAGGGAACCGAGCGCGCCTTCACCGGTGAGTACTGGGACCTGGACCGTCCCGGTACCTACAGCTGTAAAGGTTGCGGCACGGTCCTGTTCAACGCAGAGACCAAGTTCGACTCTGGTTGCGGTTGGCCCTCGTTCTACGCGCCCACTTCGGAGGGCACGATCGACGAGGAACGCGACACCAGCCACGGGATGGTCCGGACCGAGGTCCTCTGCAAGGGCTGCGGCGGCCACCTCGGGCATGTGTTCCCCGACGGACCGCCACCCACGGGCCTGCGGTACTGCATCAACTCCGCCTCTCTGGATTTCGAGCCGGCCGACTAGACGCCCCCGTCCCACGCCCCCCGTAACCTGGCGGAGTGCCACATGCCGCCCTCCCGATACTCGAAGCTTGGTTCGCCGAAGCCTGGGTCCGACGACTCTCGGCGCCTGCTTCAGGGTTCGCGTCGGTCATCGCAGCGTTGCGCGAGAACGCGCCGTTAGGTTCCCCTGCTGGCCTCTTACTTGATCTCGTAGCCCGGACCCGCGTCGATCCGGCTTCCCTGACAGACCAGCAATTGAGGGACATCGCTGACGCGCTGGTGCTTCAGATAGAGGGAGGTGGTAACGAAGAACCCGCGGCTGGCTATCTGATCGCGACGGCCAGTCCCCACGGCTAGAAACCCGCGGCTGGCTACCCGTTCGCGGCCGCCCGCCCACACGGCTAGGAACCCGTGGCTGGCTATCTGGTCGCGGCGGCCAGTCCACGCTGCTGAGGATCTTGGTGCGCCGAGGCGTTCAGAGTCGTTGAGGGCGGCGGCCGGGACCTATGCGCGTGAGTTTGGCTTCTAGGACGATCGAGAACTCCTTCAGGTCGGTCCCTAGGGCCGCCAGCACATCGCGTAGCTCGAGGATGTCTAACCGTTGTTCGCCGCGCTCATACTTGCTGACATAACTCTGCGGACGATCCAGCTCGTCGGCGACATCGCTCTGCCGGAGCCCAGCATCCTCGCGCAGAACGCGCAGCACCTCCCCCAACGCGTCGCGATGCTCTATCGGGCTCCGTTTCCCCATGCCAACGAGGCAAGCCGAGGCCTATCGTAGAACCCAATATCGGATATCGAACAGCCCAAGGCCTGTCGCCACCGGGTCGGAGACGAGCCTTCAGTCGGGCAGGGGCGGTAGCGGCCTCTCGCCGCGAAGTTGCTCGATCAACGGAGCTGCCAATGCCCCCGCGACCGCCGCGTGGGCGGGATCCGGCCAGTGGATGCCGTCGGGGTTCAGCGCGTCGGCATGCGGCTCGACCAGGGGCCAGGGATCGACCAGTTCGACCCCCAACCCTGCCGCGGTCCTGGCCTGCGCCAAGCATCGGCTCTCTCGACGAGGGTGAGCACCCCCGTAGTAGGCGGACCGATGATCTGTGGGCCCCATCGCCACGATCGGAGCCGACGCTTGGGTCAGGCCGATCACCTGCCGCAATAGCAGCCGGTAGAGGCGATCGAACTCGGCCGGTGGGGTACGCACGAACCTTCCGCGGGTCGCTGAGGCGACAACAGGGTAGGCGGCGTGCAGGCCCCTCCTGTAGGTGCGGCGGAGGCCGGTCGGATGCATATAGCCACCGAGGACCTCCATCCAACGAGGCACTCCCATCGGAGCGTGATCGAAGGATCCTATCGCCACGATGATCGCGTCTGCGGCGGCGACCGACTCGAACTTCACATGCCGATCCTTGCTCACCCATCGCCAGGCGTCTCGGACATCAGCCCCCGCTCGTGCGATCACGCTCGAGGCCCAGCGTTGTCCAGTCGCGTTCGACAAAGCGGCAGCGACACGATTCGGGTAGAGCGCCGGGTGGTCTGGGAGCTGAGGGCCCTTGGCGTCGCAGAACGCCAAGGAGTCGGCGATCACGACCAGCCGTCGCGCGTCCTCGGGCAGGACGAACATCCGTCGATGGTTCAACGCCCCATCAATCGCCGCGCAGCTTCCTGGACGCTCCCACCGAGCGACGGATAGATACTGAACGCCTGAGCCAGCTGCGACACATTGAGTCTCGAGTGCACGGCGACCGACAGTGGGAGGACCAGATCAGATGCATGGGGGCTGACCACCGTTCCGCCTACGACGGTTCCAGAGCCGGGCAAGCACAACACCTTGACGAAGCCGTCCCGGAGGTCTCCCATCTTGGCGCGCGCGTTGGTGTCAAGAGGCTGGAAGATGCACTCGGTCTGAAGTCCCCTCTCGCGCGCGGCCGGTTCGCTCAGCCCCACGGTGGCGATCTCGGGATCGGTGAAGACGGTCGCCGCGATCGCGTCCTTGCGCAGCGGTGAGACCGCTTGACCCATCGCGTGCCAGATCGCGATGCGTCCCTGCATCGCTGCGGTGGATGCGAGCATCACTCCGCCGGTCACATCCCCAGCGGCGTAGATGTGTCGGATGTTGGTCCGGCTGACGCCGTCTACCGGTACCGCACCGGCCTCGGTGGTCTCTACACCAGCGGCCTCGAGATTCAGTTCGCTCGAGTTCGGGATCTGACCGATCGTGAAGAGCGCATGGGTTCCCTCGACGGTCGAGCCGTCAGCTAGAGAGACCGAAGCCCCTCGGCCGTTGGCCACTGCAGCGTTGGCTCTGGCTCTCTTGATGATCTTGATGCCCCGCCGTTCGAAGACCGCCTCGAGAACCTTCGCAGCGTCCTCGTCCTCGGAGGGAAGCACTCGGTCGCGTGAACTGACCAGCGTCACCTCCACGCCGAACCGGTTGAACGCGCATGCGAACTCGGCGCCGGTCGCCCCGGATCCGACGATCACCAGGCGCTCGGGTGCTTGGCCGATGTCATAAACCTGGCGAGCGTTCAGGATCCGCTGGCCGTCCGGTTTGGCGGCCGCAAGCTCCCTCGGTCGTGAGCCGGTCGCGATCACCGCGATGTCGAAGTCGATCGTCTCCTCGTCGACCTCCAACTGGAAAGGTCCCTTGAAACGAGCGGTCCCAGAGATGAGTTTGACGCCGGAGGCTCTCACCTTGGCTTCGATATCGCTGCTCTGAGCTTGCGCGAGAGCGGTTATCCGTTTGGCCACCGCCGGGAAGTCGATCTTCGGTACCTCATCGAGCAGCAGGCCCATCGCACTGGCATGCTCGAGCCCGCCAAGCGACTCGGCGGTCGAAGCCAGGGCCTTAGATGGGACGCAGTCCCAGAGGACGCATGCCCCACCGAGTCCGTCGCGATCCACCAGCGTGACTTCGGCGCCAAGTTCCGCAGCGACCAGGGCCGCCTCGTAGCCGCCGGGGCCTCCACCGATGATCGCTATGTGCATGGCAGATGAGCCTAGTCAGCCGTCCTGGCCGGGACCGGCTGATGGGTCGACCTCCTCGATCATCCCGCCCTTCTCGAGCACCTCTCGAACCCGGAGTTCCGCGGCGTCCAACCGCTCTCGCAGCGCAACCACCTGCGCGATGCCCTGCTCGAACTGGGCGATGGCGTCATCGAGCGATAGATCGCCGGACTCCAACCTTTCGACCAACTGCTCCAATCGTTCGAGCGCTTGCTCCATCGGTTCTTCGCTCATCGGGTCTCCCTCATGCTGCCACGCTCACACGACCTCGCCTTGGATGTCGCCGCCATGGACCCGTATCCGCAGACGATCGCCCTCCGACACCTGTTCGGGAGAGCGGACCGTCTTCCCATCCTTCTCCACCACCGCGAAGCCTCTCTCCAATAGTGAGAGTGGACTCGCCGAATGAAGCCGCGATCTCGAGAGTACGAGTGAACGCTCATAGGTTCGGAGCATCTCGGTAACGGCTTCTCGTGCGAACCCGGCCGCCTTGTCCAGGCGTAGCCGGGCAGGCTCGGTCAGAAGGCTGGGATGACGAAACAGGCGTCTCCGCTGGAGGGCCGCGAGCCTCGCCCGGGGAGCCTCGACCCTTCGTCTCAGAGCAGAGCTCACGCGCCGTTCGAAGCCACTGACCTTCGCCAGGACATCTTCCATCGTCACCGGCGTCACCATCTCGGCTGCCGCGGTGGGAGTCGGGGCGCTCCTATCGCTCACCAGATCAGCGATCGTGCGATCCGTGGCGTGACCCACGCAGCTGACGACAGGAACCGGCGAGTCGACGATGGCCCTGGCTACCTCCTCGGAGTTGAACGCCCAGAGATCCTCTATCGCCCCACCGCCGCGACCCACCAAGATCACATCGGTTCCCTCGGTTCGACCCAGTCCGCGGATGGCCCGCGAGATCTGGGGTGCCGCATCAGCCCCCTGGACGGCGACCGGGAACAGGCGCACCGTGAGACCGGGCCACCGTCGCTGAAGCGTCTGACAGATGTCGCGCCAGACCGCGCCATCCCGAGAGGTGACGACGCCGACGATCGACGGGAACCGAGGCAAAGGCCTCTTTCGCTCGGCTGCGAACAGGCCCTCCTTCTCGAGTTTCTCGGTCAACTGCCGGAGCGCCAGTTGGAGCGCACCCTCATCTCGCGGTTCGAGGGTGGAGAAGTTGATCTGAACATTGCCGCGAGCCTCGAAATAGCTGAGTTTCGCGCGCCCCACCACCATGAGGCCCTCAGCCAGTTCGAACGGCAGCGTGCCCGCGATCCTGGCATGACAGAAGGCCCCAACGGAGTGTTCCTCCTCGCGCAGCTTGAACGAAAGGTGCCCGTTCCGTGAACGAACGCCGGTCACCTCACCCTGGATCATGAAACTCCCGATCCTCTGGATGTGGCCCGAAACCCGGTTCGCGAACCGCTTGACCGTGTAGACCTCTTCGGTCGACGAGCCGCTCATCGGTTGGGGCGGTAGATACCGAAGACCTCGCGAAGGGCGTTGCAGATCTCGCCGATGGTGGCCATCTGTTTCAAGGCCGACTTCATCGGCACCAGCAGGTTGTCGTTGCCTTTGGCGGCGTCAACCACATCGGATAGCGCTCCTGCGACCGCGTCATCGTCGCGGGCGGCTCGCAACCTGGCCAGCCTCTCAACCTGTTCCCGCTGTGCCGAGGCGTCCACGCGCAGCAACTCGGGCATGGGCGCCTCGGTCTCGATGTACTCGTTGACCCCCACCACGACGCGTTCCTTGGCTTCGATGGCCTTCTGCTCCTGATAGGCCGCATCCTCGATCTCGTCTTGCATGTAGCCGATCGCGTTGACGGCGCCGCCTCGGGCATCCACCTCGGCCAGGTAGGCCCGCGCGCGCTCGAGTATCTGCCGTGTCAACGATTCGACCATGAACGAACCACCCAACGGATCGGCAGAATCAGTCACGCCGGCCTCTGCGGCGATGATCTGTTGTGTGCGCAGTGCGATCTTCGCGGCCCGTTCAGTCGGTAGCGCCAGCGCCTCGTCGAACGAGTTCGCATGCAAAGACTGGGTGCCGCCGAGTACGGCTGCCAGACATTGGAGCGCGACACGCACGATGTTGTTCTCTGGTTGCTGGGCGGTCAGTTGGACGCCGGCGGTCTGGGTGTGGAACCGCAACATCATCGATCGCGGGTCGGTCGCACCGAACCTGTCACGCATGATCTCGGTCCACAAGATCCTGGCGGCCCGGAATTTGGCAACCTCTTCCAGCAGGGAGGTGCGCGCGACGAAGAAGAAGGAGAGCCGGGGCGCGAACCGATCTACCTCCAACCCCGCCGAGACCGCGGCGTCTACATACGCGATCGCATCGGCCAGGGTGAAGGCGATCTCCTGAACCGCAGTCGCGCCCTTCTCTCCCAGGTGATAGCCCGAGATCGAGATCGTGTTCCATCTCGGCAGGTGTTCGGAGCAGTAAGCGAAGGTGTCCGTGATCAGCCGCATGGAAGGTTCCGGCGGGAAGATGTAGGTCCCCCGCGCGATGTACTCCTTCAGGATGTCGTTCTGGATGGTCCCGGTGAGACTCGCCGGATCCACGCCCTGCTCTTCGCCCACCAACTGGTACAGCAGCAGCAGCAGCGAGGCCGGCGCGTTGATCGTCATCGAGGTAGAGACCTCATCCAGAGGGATCTCGCGGAACAGGGTCCGCATGTCCTCTAGTGAATCGATCGCCACCCCGACCTTGCCGACCTCGCCATCGGCGACCGGGTCGTCGGAGTCGTAGCCCATCTGGGTCGGCAGGTCGAACGCGACCGATAGCCCGGTTTGTCCCTTTGCGAGCAGGTACTTATAGCGAGCGTTCGATTCCGCAGCGGTCGCGTATCCGGCGTACTGACGCATCGTCCAAGGGCGGCCGCGATACATCGTCGGGTAGACGCCTCTGGCATAGGGAGGGTGTCCCGGCAGGCCCAGACCATCCAGATCGCTGGCGTCCGCAGGCTCGTAGACCGGCTTTACCGGGATCCCGGAAGGAGTCGTGCGCTCGTCGTCGCTCATCGATGATGAATCCTACGACCAGACGGAACGGCTGTTACGGGCAACCCGGATGAATCAACCAGGACCCTTTCAATGGCAAGGATTCGGTAGAGCGGCGTAGAACCCATGGAGCAGACGATCAGGTCTTACACCGAGACTTCCGAGAAACAGGAGTTTCCTCGTGCGTTTCATCCGTTCATCCACCGCAATAGCGGCACTCGGCACGATCGCTGCCGGAACCCTCTCGTTCCTGCAGCCTTCCCCCGCACACGCGATCCTGGAGAACTACCGGTTCCAGGTGACCGTGTCCGCTCCGGCCGAACTGACTGAGGATCTCAGGTCCAATGGATTCACGGTCCAGGGAACGGTCAAGACCTACGAGTATGTCGTGACCCCTCCTCAGACCGTCCCTTATCCGCCGGACGAGCCGCAGGTGCCCACGACTCAGAGCCCGATCCCTCGGCTGAGTTCAACGCCGGTCCCATCTCCGCTGAACCAGACCCGGAGGGTGCAGGCACCGGTCCCGCAAGCAGATGTCTCGGTCCGGGTCGGTTCTGTGACGCAAACGGGAAAGACGGACGCCAGCGGCGTGTTCAAGATCGGCTTCACCCCCAGCAATGCCCAAGCTCTCGGAGCCAGCGGCCTGGTATTGGTCGAAGCCTCGGTCTTCGACAACCTGACCGTCACCCACCCTGGAGTGAAGGTCACACCCCCTGCGGTCAGTACCAATCCTCCCAGCGTGAACCCGACCCCCACCGGTCCGACGGTACAGGTCGTCCCCCCGGTCAACGAGACGCTTGCAGGACGGTCGTCTTCGCTGATGCGCATCCCGACGCCCGTCAACGGATTGGTGAGCCAGATGTCCGCTGGCGGTTTCCACACCTGCGTCCTGCTGGCTGACACCACGGTTCGCTGCTTCGGAGCCAACGGCTCGGGACAGCTGGGCGACGGCACGAAGACCCAGCGCAGCACGCCCACCCCGGTTCCTGGCCTGAACAAGGTCGCCAAGGTTGCCGCCGGCGGCGAACACACCTGCGTTCTTCACACCGCCGACGAGGATGGAACTCAGGTCCCCGGCCAGGTGAGCTGCTGGGGCAATAACGCTGATGGCCAGCTCGGCTCGTCCGGAGCCTCGACCGAAGCCCCAAGGCGCGTCGCATTCTCTCCAGAAGACAAGGCACTTGGCGCCGTTGATATCTCCGCGGGATACTCACACACCTGCGCACTCATGGCGGACGCCTCGCTTCGTTGCTGGGGCTCGAACATCCTCGGCCAACTCGGGGTAACCGGCCCTTCCCAAACCGATGTACCTCAGAAGGTCGACGGCCTGGTCAAAGACACCAAGTTGAGGGGCGCGGTCGAGATCGCCGCGGGCCTGTTCCACACCTGCGCTCGCGTCTCGACACCGAGCGCAGCAGGGCAGATCGCATGCTGGGGATACAACGACAGCGGACAGTTGGGCACGGGCGATCGGGACGCCTCAGCCCAGCCGAAACTCGTGCAGCAATCGGGATCTGCGGTCCAGGGAGCATCCAGCCTGACCGCCGGGCTGCTACACACATGCGCCCGACTCAGCAACCAGCTCGCCTGCTGGGGCAACAACGCCTATGGGCAGCTGGGTGACGGCTCCAACACCGACCGACTGAGCGCCCAGGTCAACTCACCGCTCACCGCAGTCACCAACACTGCCGCCGGCGGCTTCCACTCGTGCATCGTCGAACAACTGATCGCGGCTTGTTCCGGTTCGAACGATTCCGGCCAGCTAGGCGACGACACGACCACCGACCAGAACTTCTTCACCCCGGTGAAGGGGCTAAGCGTCCTTCAACCAGAGGTCATCTCGGGCGGTCTCCGCCACACCTGCTTGCTGACCACCACCCGCAGTGTCATGTGCTGGGGCAACAACGAATTCGGTCAGTTGGGAGATGGCACCGCGGTCGCCAAGAAGCGGGCTACCCAGGTGGTTGGCCTCGAGTCCGTGACCTCGATCTTCGCCGGAGCGACCCACAGTTGTGCGGTTACCTCGGCCAACAATGTCCGCTGTTGGGGGGACAACTCGAGCGGCCAGATCGGCGATGGAACGACGGCAGACAAGCTGGCCCCGACGGTGGTTACAGGCTTGAAGGCGACCTCGGTGGCGGTCGGAGCGAAGCACTCGTGTGCGATCGGTACCGACAGCACCGTTCGTTGCTGGGGCGACAACGCCGACGGTCAGCTGGGAGACGGAACCACGACTCAGAAGACCAGTCCGAACGCGATCAGTGGCACCACGGCCAAGGCGATCACCGCCGGGGTCGGCTACACCTGCGCGATCGTAGATGGTGGCTCAGCCGGCACGGCAGACGACACCGCCAGGTGTTGGGGCCGCAATGCGGACGGACAGCTCGGCGACAATTCGACCACCTCTCGGATGTCTCCGGTCTCGGTTTCGAACTCGAGCACCATCGTCGCGATCGGCGCGGGACGCGCGTCCACATGCGGCCTGTTCGATCAGAACACCTCCGACACGAGCGACGACATCGTGAAATGCTGGGGGGACAACTCCAAGGGCCAACTCGGAGATTTCACGACCACGGACAGGCTCACTCCGGTGCCCGTAACCGGGACGAGGGGAGCGATCGGCTTGGCCGTCGGAGCAGATCATGCCTGCGCGCTGCTGAGTTCTTCTTCGATGCGCTGCTGGGGCGCCAACGAGAGCGGCCAGCTAGGTGACGGAACGACCACTCAGCGCCGTCAGGCCACGCCGGTCAGCGGTCTCAATCAGGTTCGCAAGGTAGTTGCCGGAGGTTCCACCACCTGCGTCATCGGCAGTGCTGGTACGGGCGACCTGGGCGACGACACCATGTTCTGCTGGGGCTCCAACGACAGCGGCCAGTTCGGTGAGGGCCCTGCCGCTCCGAGCCAGCGGACCTCTCCCTTCGGTACCGGGCCCGGGATCAAGGGGATCCGAGTTGCGAGTTCAGGGACCAGCCATACCTGCGCGGTCTCGGTAGATGGAACGGCTCGCTGTTGGGGCGCCAACGCGAAGGGACAACTGGGGGACGGAACGACCAACCCCAGCGATGTGCCGGTGAATGTGCCCTTCAGCTGATCTGAACCGCATCGCTCATCTTGAGGGGACCCGTCTCGGGTCCCCTCTCGGTTTAGATAGACTCGCCCGACGGAGGCCGGATCGGCTTCTTCAACGAGCACTTCGAGGGGGAACTCACCGGTGGCTGAGCGTGGTCACAGCGTCGGGGCCGTGTATCGAGGAGGCACTGGACAATGGTCCTGGGCCCTCCACCGCATCACCGGCGTCGGCGTCATCTTCTTCCTATTCGTCCATGTGGCCGACACCGCCCTGGTCGCTCTCGGACCCGAGATATACGACCGGGTCATCGTGAGCTATCGCAACCCGGTCGTCAAATCTTTCGAGATCGGCCTTGCTGCGATGGTCTTGTTCCATGCGCTGAACGGCCTACGGATCATCGCCGTGGACATGTTTCCGAAGCTCGCCGACCACCAGCGAGCGCTCTTCGGGATGGTGGTCGGCCTCTACCTGACGCTGTTCGTCCCAGCCTTGTACTTCATGGGACGCAGCCTCCTGAAGGAACTGTGATGGCGGTCGACACCTCCCCTCGCCGCCGCTCGGCCTACAACCGAACCGCTCCCAGCAAGTCTGGCTCCTCGTTCGAGCTGTGGAGCTGGTGGTTCATGCGGATATCGGGCTTCGTGCTCGTGTTCCTGGTGCTAACCCACTTCGCGATCATGCATATCGTCGACGAGGGGATCAATCGCGTCAATTTCGCGTTCGTAGCGGGACGCTGGACCTCTCCTTTCTGGCAGACATTCGACTGGCTGATGCTGTTCCTAGGGATGCTGCACGGCTCGAATGGGCTGAAGAACATCATCCACGAGTATGTCCGCCGACCCGGTCTGCGCGCCTTCCTGAAGGGGTCGCTCGTCGTCTTCACGGCCACCTGGATCCTGCTCGGGACCCTCGTGATCTTGACCTTCGACCCTAACCAGGCGGTGGGCTGAGTTGCCGACGATCCATCAGTTCGACGCGGTCATCGTCGGGGCAGGTGGGGCTGGCATGCGCGCCGCTCTCGAAGCATCCAAAGAGGTCAAGACCGCCGTCATCACCAAGCTCTATCCGACCCGCTCTCACACCGGAGCCGCCCAAGGCGGCATGTGCGCCGCGCTCGCGAATGTCGAAGAGGACAACTGGGAGTGGCACGCCTTCGACACCGTCAAAGGCGGAGACTTCCTGGCCGACCAAGATGCGGTCGAGGTCATGTGCAAGGAAGCGATCGACGCGGTCCTGGAACTCGAGCGGATGGGATTGCCTTTCAACCGCACCGAGGAAGGCAAGATCGATCAGCGTCGCTTCGGTGGTCACACCCGCAACCACGGCGAGGCCGCGGTCAAGCGAGCGTGTTACGCGGCCGACCGGACCGGACACATGATCCTGCAGACCCTGTTCCAGCAGTGCGTCAAGCAGGGAGTGAACTTCTTCAACGAGTTCTACTGCCTCGACCTGATCATGGACGGCGACCGTGCTGCCGGGATCGTCGCCTACGAGTTGGCGACCGGTGAGCTTCACATCTTCCACGCGAAGACCGTCCTGTTCGCCACCGGCGGATACGGCAAGGTCTTCAAGGTCACCTCCAACGCCCACGCCCTCACCGGCGACGGACCCGGCGTCGTGCTCCGCAAGGGACTGCCGATCCAGGACATGGAGTTCTTCCAGTTCCACCCGACCGGCATCTACGGGATCGGCATCCTGCTCTCAGAGGCCGCCCGAGGCGAGGGCGGGATCCTTCGCAATGCCGAAGGCGAGAGGTTCATGGAGCGCTATGCGCCGACGATCAAGGACCTCGCCCCGAGAGACATGGTCAGCCGCTCGATCTACTTCGAGATCAAGGAAGGTCGCGGCATGGGCCCGAAGAAGGACTATGTCCTTCTGCATGTGGATCATCTGGGCGCCGAGGTGGTCGAGACCAAACTGCCAGACATCACAGAATTCGCCCGCATATATCTGGGTGTCGAGCCTCTCCGAGAAGGCGTACCGATCCAGCCGACCGCCCACTACGCCATGGGCGGCATCCCGACGAACATCGACGCCCAGGCCGTCGGCGACGCATCGAACACTCCTGTGGTCGGTCTGTACGCCGCGGGCGAATCTGCTTGCGTGAGCGTCCACGGCGCCAACCGACTGGGCACGAATTCGCTGCTGGATATCGTGGTGTTCGGACGCCGAGGGGGGCGCTCGATGGCCGAGGCAGCCAAGTCGCTCGACTGGCCGACCCTGCCAGAGGACGCCGCTGCCGACACCGAGCGTCGCCTCGCAGATCTGCGCGACCGGAGCCGCATCGAAACCGTAGGCAAGATCCGCGCCGAGTTGCAGCAGTCCATGGACGATGATTGCGGTGTCTACCGTACCGAGGAAGGCCTCCAGCGCCAGATCGCCAAGATCGCCGAACTAAAGGACCGGTATCAGAAGGTCGGCATCCACGACACATCGAGCCGTTACAACACCGACCTGCTCGAAGCCGTCGAACTCGGGTTCCTGCTGGATATCGCCGAAACGATGGTCGTAGCCGCTGAAGCACGCAAGGAGAGTCGGGGGGGCCACTATCGCGGAGACCACACCGAACGCGATGACGAGAATTTCCTACAGCATTCCCTCGCGTTCCAGACCGGCGACGGGATCAAACTGGACTACAAGCCGGTCACGATCACCCGCTACCAGCCCACCGAACGCAAGTATTGAGGATCCAGATGCTCCCGACCCTTCGACGCAAGACCGAAGAAGCCAAGCCCACCGGCGGCGAGGCTCGGTTCAAGATCCTGCGCTACAACCCAGAGATCGACGATGGCCCCCACTGGGAGAACTACCTGGTGCCATGGACCTCGCTCGACCGGGTGCTCGATGGGCTCCATCACATCAAATGGACCCACGATGGGTCCCTAACCTTCCGTCGGTCATGCGCCCACGGCATCTGCGGCTCGGACGCCATGCTCATCAATGGCGTCAACCGGTTGGCATGCAAAGTGCTCATCAAGGATCTCGACCAGCCGATCACGGTCGAGCCGATCCGAGGGCTTCCGGTCGAGAAGGATCTTGTCGTCGACATGGAGCCCTTCTTCGCCGCCTATCGCAAGGTGCTCCCGTTCCTGATCAACGATCAGCCCGAACCAGACCGCGAACGCCTCCAGTCGCCTGAGGAGCGGGAGCGGTTCGACGACACGACGAAATGCATCCTGTGCGCCGCGTGCACGACCAGCTGCCCGATCTTCTGGCACAACGACGAGTATGTCGGCCCGGCCGCGATAGTCAACGCCCACCGGTTCATCTTCGACTCTCGGGACACAGGCAACAAGCAGCGGCTCGAGATCCTGGGCCAGATGGACGGGGCCTTCAGCTGCAGGACCACCTTCAACTGCACCGACGCCTGTCCGCGAGACATCCATGTCACGAGGGCCATCCAAGAGGTCAAGCAGGCCTTGCTGTACGAGAAGATATAGCCCCCTTCAGCGGCTTCTCAGCCATCGGTGGCATCATCGCTACCGTGCAACTCCTACTGGTAGAAGACGATCCCTCTCTGAGGGACGCATTGACCCGCGCCTTCGGTATGGACGGTCACGATGTGACCGCCACCGGCAGCGGGACCGAAGCCCTGAAGATCCTGGAGACTCCAGCCACAGAGGTGGTCGTACTGGATCTCGGATTGCCCGACCTGGATGGGCTCCAGGTGTGCCGCCGCATGCGTGCGCGCGGCGACAAACGGCCGGTGCTGATGCTGACCGCCCGGGATGCGGTATCCGATCGGGTCGAAGGGCTCGATGCTGGCGCCGACGATTATCTCGTGAAGCCGTTCGCGTTAGACGAACTGCTCGCCCGGGTGCGAGCCCTGTTGCGTAGGACGGGGGTCGAACGCGAAGAGGTGTTGCGGTTCGAGGATCTGGTGCTGGATCCGAAGACCCGTCAGGTGTTCCGAGGCGACCGCGAGATCGAACTGACACGGACCGAGTTCTCTCTGCTCGAGTACCTGATGAGTAATCCGAGGATCGTGCTGACGCGCTCCCAGATCTTCGAGGCGGTATGGGGCTACGACTTCGGGCCCACATCGAACTCGCTGGAGGTCTACATCGGGTATCTGCGTCGCAAGTTGGAAGCCAACGGCGAACCTCGCCTGATCCACACGGCCCGAGGGGTCGGATACACGCTGAGAGCATGACGCTCCGCGTACGCATCGCGATCGCGGTCGCTCTCGCGGTTGCGTTAGCGGTCATAGCGACGGGCGGGGCCACGCTGTTGCAAGCCCGAAGGACCCTTCGGGGAGAACTCGATAGGTCGCTGCGGGAACGCGCCAACGAGGTCCAGTTCAGGGTGCGGGTCGACGCTCTCTATGGGACGCCCTTCGTCGTGCCGGATCCCGGTGCGGGGGCGGCCAGATCGCTGGTACAACTGGTGGACCCCAGCGGGCGGGTCCGTCCTGCCGAGGGCCAGCCGGTAACCATCCCGGTGGAGATCGAGGCGCAAGAGGTGGCCGCCGGAGTCCGGGGCGCCTTCTTCGCCGACCTCGAGATCGAGGGGATCCCTTTCCGGGTCTACACCGCCCCCACCGATCAGACCATCGCCCTGCAGGTCGCGATGCCGCTCGCCCCGATCAACGATCCCCTGCGACGCTTGGTGACGATACTCATCTCGGTCTCGCTGTTAGGGATCGTCCTTGCGGCCATGGCTGGGATCGCCATCGCCCGTGCGGTCACCCGGCCGGTCGAGCGATTGACCGAAACCGCCGAGACCGTCGCGCGCACCCGCGACCTATCCCAGAGGATCCAGACCGCCAGCCACGACGAACTCGGCCGCCTCGCGGAAGCTTTCAACACGATGCTGATCGCTCTGGATGACAGCGTCAGCGCTCAACGCCAACTGGTCGCCGACGCCAGCCACGAACTCCGCACGCCGATCGCGAGCCTTCGAACCAACATCGAGGTCCTGGCACGCGGTTTCAAGGATGCGCCCGAGGACCTGCGTCTGATCCTCGAGGATCTGGTCGCACAGAGCGCTGCCCTATCCCGCCTGATCGCCGACCTGCTGGATCTGGCCCGCGACCCTGACCCTTCTCGATCCTTCGAACCGGTCCAGTTGGACGAGGTCGTGGATGGCGCCGTCGCAACCCTGCGGGCCATCTTCCCGAACGCAAGGTTCGAGGTGGAGACGCAACCCATCACCGTTTCTGGGATCCCCACACGCATCGAACGGGCGGTGACCAACCTGCTCGAGAATGCCGCCAAATGGAATCCGGAGGATGGCGAGCCCATCCGGGTGGAACTCTCAGCCAACGGATCCTTGACCGTGACCGACCACGGTCCTGGTGTTCCGCGAGAGCATCGCGAGAAGATCTTCGAGCGCTTCTGGAGATCGCCGGATGCCCGTGGTACCGCGGGCAGCGGGCTTGGCCTGGCGATCGTGCGCAGGATCGCCAAGGATCACGGCGGAACCGCCTATGTCGAGGACGCTCCCGGCGGAGGCGCCTGCTTCGTACTCAACCTCCCGGTAGCCACGCCAACTGACGCCGCCGGGTAGCCGAAGCCTTCGCGACATCTGGCACCGGGTTTGCGCCGCCGGGTAGCCGGCATCAGGCCGCGGTCGACCGTCTGCGTCAGCGCAGGAACCCGACCCGGTCGTACACGGCGGCCAGGGTCTCGGAAGCGACAGAGCGCGCACGCTCGGCGCCGGTAGCCAAGACCTTCTCGATCGCGCCAGGTTCTGCACGCAACTCCTCGATCCGTCGTCGTACCGGATCGAGCGTCGCTGTGACCGCATCGGCAACGGCGGCCTTGAAGTCACCGTACCCCGTGTCCTTGAACTGCGATTCGAGGTCGGCGACCGAGGACCCGGCGCACGCGCTGAGGATCTCGAGCAGGTTGCCGATCCCGGGTTTGTCGACGCTGGCCTTGATCTCGCGACCCGTGTCGGTGACGGCGCTCATCACCTTCTTGCGGATCACCTCCGGCGGATCGCTCAGATATACAACCCCAGCCTGGCTGGCAGCAGACTTCGACATCTTCGAGTTCGGATCCTGTAGGTCCATCACTCGCGCGGCTGCCGCGGTGTAGCGGGGCTTGGGGACGACGAAGGTCTGACCGAACCGCGAGTTGAAGCGTTCGGCGATGTCTCGAGTCAATTCGAGATGCTGGCGCTGGTCGTCTCCGATCGGAACCTCGTCCGCCTGGTAGATGAGTATGTCCGCTGCCATCAACACCGGATAGGCGAACAAGCCAAATCCGATCCCCGCCTCGGCCTGCTTCTGACTCTTGTCCTTGAACTGCGTCATGCGGCGGAGTTCGCCAAAGCCGGTGATCGTGCCCAGCGTCCAAGCCAGCTCCGCGTGCTGAGGTACCTGGGACTGAACGAACAGCGTCACCTGCTCTGGGTCTAGACCGGCAGCCAGGTAGGTCGCAGCTAGGTCAAGGGTGGACTCCCTCAGCACGGCCGGATCCTGGGGCACTGTGATCGCGTGGAGATCGACGATGCAGAAGAAGCCATCGTCCTGACCCTGCGACGCGACGAACTGCCGGATGGCACCCAGGTAGTTGCCCAAGTGTATGCCCCCGGATGGCTGGATCCCGCTCAGTACTCGCGCCATGGCGGCGCATCCTACGGGAGCGACGCGCCCGGTTCGGATGATTCAGCCGCGTTGCTCGACCAAACGGTAGATGCGTTCGGTCAAGGCATCGAATCGCCTACTCATGCGCTCCGTCAAGATCTCGACCGCCAAGGCCAGACCGATGTCCGGATCGAGCGGGACGGCCGCTCTAGCTCAGGCCAGCTTCGCGAGGTCGGCGCACTTGCCTCGTACCGACTCGGCGGCGGCCTTAAGACCCGCGAGTTCGTCGTCGGTCAACGGCAACTCGACGATCTCGGTCACGCCGCTGCGACCCAGCTTGGCCGGAACACCGAGGTAGACATCGTTGATCCCATACTGGCCCGTCACCCAGGCGCAGATAGGCATAACCGACGAGGAGTCGGTGGCTACAGCCATGGCCATCGCAGCAGCAGCAGACGAGGGCGCGTAGTAGGCCGAGCCGGTCTTCAGCAAGCCTACGATCTCGGCGCCGCCGTCGCGGGTCCGCTGGACCAGCGACTCGATGGTTGGCCCATCACAGACCTCGGTCAGCGGCTTGCCCGCGATAGACACCTGAGAGGGAACCGGCACCATCGTCTCACCGTGCGAACCCAAGGTCAGCGCCTCGACCTGCAAAGGCGAAACCCCGGTCTCCTCGGCGATGAAGTGCTTGAAGCGGGCAGAGTCGAGCATCCCCGCCTGACCGACGACACGCTCGGCCGGAAAGCCGGACACATCGCGGAACAGATGTGTCATCTCGTCGAGCGGGTTGGTGACGACGATGACGACCGCGTTCGGAGAGGCCGGACAGAAGGAGGACGCGACCGACCGGATGATCTTGGCGTTGGCGTCGAGGAGATCCATGCGGCTCATGCCGGGTTTGCGCGGGAAGCCAGCAGTGACGACACAGATGTCGCTGCCCGCCGTCTCCTCGTAAGAGTTCGTGCCAACGATGCGCGTCTCGAAACCTTCGATCGAGCGCGACCGCATCATGTCGAGCGCGAGCCCCTGCGGCTTTCCTTCGACGATATCGGTCAGCACGACCTCGTCAGCCCAACCTGCCTCTGCGATCCTCTGCGCGGTCGTGGATCCGTAGAACCCCGCGCCTACGACGGTCACCTTCATGTAGCCCATCCAACCAGATAGGAGGCGTCGCGGTACGGCCGGCCTCGCGCCGCGAGGCAGGGCCGATGCGGGAGCGCCCTGATCAGGGACCCCTAGCGGGCGGCATCAAGACCCAACTGTCCCCCTGGCGAGCGGGCACCCATCCGTGATGGGTCTTCAGCATGTGACACCGACGACGGCACAGCCTCCACAGGTTGTCGAGGGAGGTGGTTCCCCCCTGCGAGAGTGGAACGCGGTGGTCATAATCCAGCGAGCGTGAGTTAGGACACGCGGTGATCGCGCACTTCGGGAAGCGCGCATCCACGGCAGCCCTCAACTTCGATGGGATGAACCTGTCGCGGGTTCGCACGGACTCAGCGCCGTCTGGGGTGTCCGGAACGGTCCGGCCTGCCGCGGCCAGGCCGGTTGCCATGTCCACCGTCACGGGACCGACCCCGGCCACCTCACACCGTTCGCCCGGCGCGAGCCTGCCCCTGGCCAGGGCTGCCGCGTCCACATGAACATGCAAGGTCGGGCGTGGACCTACGCCCGGACCGTCGAGCAGGCTCATCAGGGCATCTGCGAGCGCCTGCTCGCGAGGTAGGTAACCCGCATCCCTGGAACCTTCCCGTATGGCCCGGTCGGCTCGATGTTCGAGTGTGGCTCGGAGACGAGCCCCGTCGTCGG
>JBKHYG010000039.1:0-2157 GCA_046565595.1 Actinomycetota bacterium
CGATCAAGCGCGCGTCGCTCAGGACTCGGGCGCATGCGCGGTCATGGCCCTGGAACGGGTGCCGGCGGACATCCGTCGGGAAGGCGGCGTGGCCAGGATGGCGAACCTCGAGGTGATCGAGGAGATCATGAAGGTCGTGACCATCCCGGTCATGGCCAAGGCGCGGATCGGCCATTTCGTCGAAGCTCAGATCCTCCAATCGGTCGGCGTCGACTACATCGACGAGAGCGAAGTCCTCACACCCGCTGATGAAGCCAACCACATCGACAAGTTCGGCTTCACGACGCCTTTCGTGTGCGGCGCCACCAACCTTGGCGAGGCGCTGCGGCGCATCGGTGAAGGTGCGGCGATGATCCGCAGCAAGGGTGAGGCCGGTACCGGGAACATCGTCGAAGCTGTCCGCCATCTGCGCTCGATCACCGGCGAGATCCGCCGACTGAAGGGCTTGAACTCTGACGAGCTGATGACCGCAGCCAAGGAACATCGAGCTCCCTACGATCTGATCCGAGAGGTCGCGGAGACTGGAACTCTGCCGGTCGTCCTGTTCTGTGCGGGCGGTGTGGCCACGCCGGCGGATGCGGCGCTGGTGATGCAACTCGGCGCGCAAGGCGTGTTCGTGGGGTCGGGCATCTTCAAGAGCGACGATCCCGAGAGCCGCGCGAAGGCGATCGTAGAGGCGACGACCCATTTCCAGGACCCCGAGATCCTCGCGAAGGTGACCCGCGGACTCGGTGAGCCGATGCGTGGTCTCGAACTCGGTCAGATCCCAGACGACCAGCGTTACGCCGGTCGCGGCTGGTAACGGCATGAAGGTCGGCGTCCTCGCCCTTCAGGGCGACTTCGCCGCGCACGCAACGATCCTGGCTGAGCTCGGAAACCCGAGCTTCGAGGTCCGAACCACCAAGCAGCTAACTGATTGCGACGCGTTGGTGATCCCGGGGGGCGAATCGACCTCGCTGCGGATCATCGCTCAGAACACCGGGATACTGGCACCGCTGCGAGAAGCGGCAGCCGATGGTCTGCCGATCTTCGGGACCTGCGCCGGCCTGATCGCGTGTGCGCGCAACCTAGGCAGCGACGAAGAGCCGATCCTTGGCCATGTTGACATCGAGGTGACCCGCAACGCCTACGGCCGCCAGAACGAGTCCTTCGAAACCGAGCTCGACTTCCAGGGCATCGGCCTGATCCGGGCAACCTTCATCCGGGCTCCAAGGATCGACCGGCTGGGACCGCAGGTAGAGACGCTCGCGAGTTTCGATGGGGCCCCTGTAGCCGTCCGACAAGGAAGAACCTGGCTGCTCGCATTCCACCCCGAGATCAACCGCGAGTCGCGCATCCACGAGGCTTGGTTGTCCTCGCTGTAAGCGGCAGGGTTCCACGGCCGGGCGCCGAACCTTGAGGGGTCGAAACATGAAGGGGAGACCACGATGAGGAAAGCGATCTCGACCGCACTGGCCTTCGGCCTGCTGACTTCGTTCAGCGTCACGCCGGCGCCTGCAGCGCCGACCTTGGTGCCGATGACCTTGACCCTGGTCGGGACCGGGCTGGGCAAGCCAGTCGCGCTGACCTTCAGGCCAGGCGACACCGCCCAGTATGTCGCTGATGGTGCCGGGCAGATCCGGGTGATCCGTGATGGGGTCATGCAACCAGATCCCGTCCTGGACATCAGCGCCAAGGTGTCTTCTGGCCTCGAGCAGGGCCTGATAGGGCTGACCTTCGACCCGGCCGATCCCGACTACCTCTACATCCACTACACCGACCTCGCTGGCGACTCGCACATCACCGAGTATCAGATGGACGGCGATGTGGCGGATGTCGCGACCGAACGGGACCTGCTCGTAGTTGACCAGCCCTTCAACAATCACAACTGCGGAACGCTGCGCTTCGGCCCAGATGGATACCTGTACATCTGCATTGGTGATGGCGGCAGCGCAGGCGATCCGGGCAATCGCGCAGAGAACCTCGGGGTGCTGCTCGGAAAGATGCTTCGCATCGATCCGCGCGGCGGAACTCCGTATGCGATCCCCGCCGACAACCCGTTCGTCGGTGTCGAGGGTGCGCGCGAAGAGATCTGGTCCTATGGGCTTCGCAACCCTTGGGGATGGTCCTTCGACCGTGAGACTGGTGACATGTGGATCGGAGATGTTGGCCAGAACC
>JBKHYG010000040.1:0-2253 GCA_046565595.1 Actinomycetota bacterium
GGACTTCTCAAAGAGAAGCCCATGTACGGCTACGAGCTGAAGAAGGCCCTTGACGGGCGTTTGGGCAGGTCAGCGTCCTTCGGAAGCCTGTATCCGACGCTGAAGCGGCTAGCCAAGCGCGGACTCGTCCAGGCGGACCTTCCCCGGGCCGAGGCCGGGCGCCGCAAGAATGTCTATCGGATCACGCCCGTCGGAGAAGCCGAGTTCGAGAAGATCCTCGAGACCTTCGGGCCGGGTGCCGCCGAGGATCGGGACGACTTCATGATCCGGCTGGCGTTCTTCAAATACACCAGACCCGAGACCCGCCAGCGGCTCCTCGAACGCCGCCGAGGCCACCTGCAGGATCGCCTCGAAGCGCTCAAAGAATCGTTGCGGACGCTGCGTGAACGCATGGACGCGTACTCGCTACAGCTCATGCAATACGAGGCCAACGAGACCGAACACGGGATCCGTTGGCTCGAATCGATGTTGGAAGACGAACGAACTAACGGCGGACAACCGACCGCCCCGAACCGAGCCTGAGAAGGCAAACATCCCAGGAGGATGAAGATGTCCGAGAACCGTAAGGTCCGCGTCGCGATCGCCGGCGTAGGCAACTGCGCCTGGTCGCTCGTCCAGGGCGTCCACTACTACGCGGATGCCGACCCGACCGCACAGGTCCCCGGCTTGATGCATGTCGACCTCGGCGGATTGCATGTCCGCGACATCGAGTTCGTCGCCGCCTTCGATGTGGACTCGAACAAGGTCGGCAAGGACCTGTCGGACGCGTTGAAGAGCGAGCCGAACAACACGACCGTCTTCTTCGATCTGCCGAAGCTTGGCGTGACGGTTCAACGCGGCGAGACCCTCGATGGGCTAGGCCGCTACTACCGCGAAACCGTAGCCGAGAGCCCGGAAGCTCCGGTCGATGTCGCGCAGGTGTTGCGTGAGACCAAGGCAGATGTGTTGGTCAGCTACCTGCCGGTCGGTTCGGAAGAGGCGACCAAGTACTACGCGCAGGCTGCGGTCGACGCGGGCGTCGGGTTCGTCAACTGCATCCCTGTCTTCATTGCTTCGCGTCCCGAGTGGGTCGCCAAGTTCCGTGAGGCTGGCGTCCCGATCGTCGGCGACGACATCAAGAGCCAGGTCGGCGCGACCATCGTGCACCGTACGCTCGCGAAGCTGTTCGAGGACCGTGGCGTCAAGATCGAGCGCATGTACCAGCTGAACTTCGGCGGGAACATGGACTTCAAGAACATGCTCGAGCGCGAGCGTTTGGAGTCCAAGAAGATCTCGAAGACGCAGGCCGTCACATCGAACATGACCGGAGAGGTCGTCGACAAGGACATCCATGTCGGCCCGAGCGACCATGTTCCGTGGCTTGCTGACCGCAAATGGGCGCACATCCGCGTCGAGGGTCGCAGCTTCGGAGATGTTCCGCTGACCGCCGAACTGAAGCTCGAGGTCTGGGACTCGCCGAACTCGGCGGGCATCGTGATCGACGCGGTGCGTATCGCCAAGATCGCGCTCGAGCGCCGGATCGGCGGACCGCTGATCGGGCCGTCGGCCTACTTCATGAAGAGCCCGCCCGAGCAGTATCCCGACGAGATCGCTCGCAACCTGGTCGAGAGCTTCATCGAAGGCTCTGTCAGCGTGAACGGCAACGGGCACCTGCGGATCGACGAAGGCGAACTGGCCTCCTTCGACGCGGGACGCTGACGGGCTAGACCTCGATCCGAGGACGCGCCTAGATGGTCCGCGTCTGAAAACCTGCCCTACCCAGCAAGGCGCCATCCACGGATACCGACCACTCGAAGCGTTCACCAGCCGGAAGGTGGATCGGGCCAAGATTGACGGCAAGCGGGAAGTCCAGAGGACTACCCTCCTGTATGCCCACCGGCCGACCAACCTGGAAACTGGTCTCGAAGCGGATGCGGTCCGGCGGGTCGCCCACCACGACGGGCTTCCCATCGGGATCCAGAAGGTCGCAGGAAAGGGTGTGGGTTCGGTTGGCTTCGGTCCATGGAACCTCAAGTTTCATCGCGAGTCCGTGCGTGAATCCCCCTGGGCCATTGATGCTCCAACCCCCGCCGGCGATGAACAACTTGCCGTCCGAGACCTGGGCATAGTCGCATAGGAGGACGGTCAACTCCCAGCCGCTGAGGCTCATGTCTTCACCGTGCTTGCCGAACTCTTCACGCTTTCGTCATCGCCCCAACGAGTCGGCCTGTCCATGTTCGTGATCACATGCGAACTCGACGCCGTAGCTCCAGG
>JBKHYG010000041.1:0-20104 GCA_046565595.1 Actinomycetota bacterium
AGTTCGCCGCCTGTGAAGCGTTGCCCACGAAGAACTCGACATGATCGATGCCGAGGATCGGGAAGACATCGTCGCTCATGTGGCGCTCCTAGTCAGAGGTTCGGGTCTCCTCCAGGTTAGCGCCGTCTGAAGACCCTGCACGAAGATGTCCGTCCGAAGAGGCGCAGTCGAGTCCACCCACCGCAGGCCGGGTCGCTATCTCGAAGCGGAGAGCGGTGCGGACGATCCCGTTGAACTCGACCTCGGTGAACCCGGGGGCGCAGACCAGATCGACCCCCTCGGGGCGCATGAAAGATCGAGCGATGGCGATCGCCTTGATGGCTTGATTCGTGGCCGCGGCGCCTATGGCCTGAACGACCGCGAGGCCTTCGTCACGGATCAAGCCAGCGATCGCCCCAGCGACCGCGTGGGGGTTCGACATCTTCGAGACCTTGAGGACGGTCATCCCCACACCCTTTCGAATGAGGAACAACGCCTCCCAGGGCGGCCGAACCTGGGTTAGCGAGCAGCGGTGGGTTACTGCTCTAAGCCTACTCTCAGGCTGGGCTATATGACAAGGCTGTCAGGATTCCTATAGCTGCTCCGCTGTCAGACCTCTTAGCGCCTCTCTGGTCGCATCTAGGCAGACATCAGGCGGGAATCCCTTCCGGGCAAGGAATCCCAAGAGTCGCCGGTAGGCCACCTCATTGGGCAGGCCTTCAAGCCGCTTGGCACGCTTGCGGGCAGATGCGACCGCCCGGTCGTGATCGGTGATCGCCAGGTCGAGGCCCGTTTCGGTTGCCATCTCGGGCTCGACGCCTCGTCGGACCAGTTCCATCCGCACCCGACGAGATCCCATCCCCCGCTCACTAGCGGCGAGTTCTGCGAAGCGTTCGGCGAAGCGTCTGTCGTTCAGCAGGTCCTTCGAGACCAGTCTGTCTATGACCCACTCGACCGTCTCGATGCTGAAACCGCGAGCCACGAGGCGCGCGCGCAGATCGGCGGTAGTGCGATCTTGGCGCTCGATCAACCGGATGGCCGCCCGCTGAGCGGCCATCCGGTCGAGGGGGTCGACCGAGCGTGGGCTCACTGCTCTTGTGTGTCTTCCTCGATCTCCGCGGCGTCCAGGCTCTCCTTGGGAACCAAGCCCAGGGTGTCTCGGATCCGCTTCTCGATCTCGAGGGCGATGTCGGGATTCTCTTGCAGGAAGGTTCTCGCGTTCTCGCGGCCCTGACCAAGCTGTGTGCCGTCGTAGGTGAACCATGCTCCTGACTTCTTCACGAGACCGTGATCAACTCCGACATCTAGAAGCGTCCCTTCCTTGCTGATCCCCTTGCCGTACATGATGTCGAACTCTGCGATACGGAAGGGAGCTGCCACCTTGTTCTTGACGATCTTGGCGCGCACACGGCTGCCTACGACTTCCTCTCGGTCCTTGAGGTTCTCGATCCGGCGAACATCCACCCGGACCGAACAGTAGAACTTGAGTGCGCGACCGCCGGGCGTCGTCTCGGGGCTGCCGAACATGACACCGATCTTCTCGCGCAGCTGGTTGATGAAGATGACGGTCGTGTTGGACTTGCTCATGTTGCCAGACAGTTTGCGTAGCGCCTGAGACATGAGACGAGCCTGGAGGCCGACGAACGAATCGCCCATGTCTCCATCGATCTCGGCCTTCGGGACCAGGGCCGCCACCGAGTCGACCACGATGATGTCGACGGCGCTTGAGCGAACGAGGGTGTCGACGATCTCTAGAGCTTGCTCGCCGGTGTCGGGTTGGCTGATCAGCAGCTCGTCCAGATCCAGGCCCATGTTGGCGGCGTAACTCGGATCGAAGGCGTGCTCGGCATCGATGAAGGCTGCTATGCCACCTTGACGCTGGGCTTCGGCCATGACATGCATCGCAAGGGTCGTCTTGCCGCTTGATTCGGGACCGTAGACCTCGATCACGCGACCTCGGGGCATGCCTCCGATACCCAAGGCCAGATCGAGTGAGAGCGCCCCTGTCGGGATCGCGGCGAGGTTCACGACCTCTCGATCGTTCATCCTCATGATGGAGCCCTTACCGAAGTTCTTGTCGATCTGGGCTAGAGCTGCTTCCAGTGCTTTGTCGCGATCCATGATCTCCCTTTCTGGGTTCCGGCCCTCGCCTAACGCTGACCGAACGGTACGCCTGGGGTGGGATCCCTCAAGCGGGTGCCGGCACGCTAAGCGAACAGGTGTTCGAGGTCAAGCATCTGGGGGTACCGTAAGGCCGACCGCCGCGGAAGTCACGGATGGGCCGAACGGGAAGACCTAGTCACAAGATCTCGTAGCGTGCGCCTCGGGGTCCTAGATGGCTTCGCACCAGTCGCACAGACCACCTAGCGGAGGGACCCGCAGGGACATCTGGGAGGCCGGCGAGCGAGAAGGGCCGCTTCAACCTCGCCACGGTCACATGCGGTGTCTGCCCAGACGCCGGGTCCAGTCCCCCGACGCTAGCCGCGTGCGCGCACAGGGCAGCGAAGCCTGGTGCTTGCAGACCGATCCACACGACCCTGGCTCGGGTGGGCGACGGGAAGGTGCCGCTACCGCCCGGTGTGACCTCCAGCCCCTCGCTGAAAGGCTCTAGCCCATGCTTCAGTTCCGCCGGGTCGTCGCGGTCTCCGTAGAAGGCCAGGGTGGCACGCAGGTTGGCGGCCGACACGATCCTCGATCCAGCGGGCAGATCGTGCGTGAGGCGGGCGGCGGCATCCGCCAGCCACGAGCGGACCTCTTCTGGTGGCCAGAGCGCGGCGAACAGCCTCATCGAAGGTGCTTGACGGCCAGACGCAGGGCCGCCGAGACGCTCCGGCTTCGGATCGTCGACCGGTCGCCGGCGAGTTCCAGTCTCCTGTCGACCACATCCTCTGGCGTAGCCAACGCGACGAAGACCTCCCCTACAGGATGCCCGTCCTGCTCGTCCGGACCGGCGACCCCGGTGAGCGAGATCGCCAGATCCGAGCCCGTCCGTCGCCTGGCTCCCTCAGCCATCGCTCGAGCGCATCCACCCGACACGGCACCATGTTCGTCTAGCAACCGTGCATCGACGCAGAGCAGGTCACGCTTCAGCTTGTCGCTGTAAGCGATGATCCCGCCGAGGAACCAGGACGAGGCGCCAGGCACGCTGGTCAATCTGTCCGCCAGACCGCCGGCGGTGAGGCTCTCTGCGACGCTCAGCGTCTGACCGCGGGAGCCGAGGATCGTGCCGATCTCTGCCTGCAGGCTGTCGGCGGAAAGCAGCGAGTCTGCGAACCGGTTACGCACCTCGCTCACCGCAGCCTCCACACCTGAAGCCGTATCCGGGTGTGTCGTGTCGCCGGTGAACCGGACCCGGATGAACTCGGAGTTGGCGAGGAACGACATCTCGATCTCGGGTGGCAGCGAATCCCACACATCGCGCAACCGGTCAGCGACGGCGCTCTCTGGCACCCCGAAGATGCGCACCGTTCGCGTTTCGATCCGGCCACGGTACCGGCTCGAGATCGCAGGCTTCACGCCGCGTTCGAGCATCTCTTCGAGTTCGGAAGGAACCCCTGGCAGCAGGAAGATGAGCGTGTCCTGGTGCTCGAGGAAGATCCCCGGCGCGGTTCCTAGCTTCGGCCAGATCACCTCGGCTCCCTCGAGCACATCGGCCTGCTGCAGGTTGGCTTCAGGTAGGTCTCGACCCCAGGATGCGAAGAGCTCACGCAGCCAAGTGACGATATCTGGGTCGCGGCGGAGTTCGCATCCGATCGCTGCCGCCACGCCCTCGCGGGTCAGATCATCCTGGGTGGGACCCAGCCCCCCGGACACCACGACCACATCGGCTCTGGCGATGCCCTGGCGAACCGCGGAGGCGATGTCCTCGAGCCGATCCCCGCAGGCGGATTGGAAACGGACGCGGACACCGAGGCTCGCCAGGAACCGGCCGACGACCGCCGCGTTCGAGTTGACCGTATCCCCCAGCAGGATCTCGTCGCCGACGCCGACGAATTCGCCGAGCATCATCCAGACCTGTAGGCGCGCGCCAGGTAATCCGCGCCGCTAGCTATCGCGAACACGACGGCCGCCCACAGCACACCCAGCTCTATCGAGGGCGCGACCGTGCCAGCAGGCAGGATGAAGAGTGCGACCGCGAGCAACTCGAGCCCCGTCTTCGCCTTGCCCAGTTTCGAGGCTGGGAAGCCCTTGCCGCGCCTCTCCATCGCGATCCGCAGCCAGGTGATGGCCAGTTCTCGGATCACCAGGATGATCGCGGCCCACAGCGGGAATCGGCCGACCGTCACCAGAGCCGCCATCGAGACGAGCACCAGGACCTTGTCCGCGATCGGATCCCACAGCATGCCCGCACTGGAAACCATGCCCATCCGGCGTGCCGCCAAGCCGTCGAGGGTGTCGGTCAGAGCCGCGACCGCGAAGGTCACGAAAGCTGCTCGGCTAGCGAAGGAGGTCTGAGCCAGCGTGAGTATGACGATGGGTACGGTCAGCAGCACGCGGATCCATGTGAGCACCCAGGGCCACGGGATCGGATGGGTAGAACGAGGTCGGGTGTTCAGAGCCGCCGTCCGCCTGGTCCGAACACCGCTGAGAACACCGCGCCAGGCTCGCCGGTATCTACCGGCTTGCCGTTGACCTCGATGCGGATCGCGCCACCGTCGGCGGCGACGATCTTCAGTTCGCTGCGCGCACGGAAGGTGCGTTGCTTGCCTTCGGGCAGCCTTCCCTCGAAGACCTCCTCACCGTCAACCGTGACCGCAAGATCGGTGGGTTGGAGCGAACGGAGCTCGAGGCGGATCGTCGCCGAGGCGGCGTCGATCGCTGTGCCCGTCGGTGGCGGTTCGCCGGTGCGGATCGGCTCACTCTCTGTCCCGAGCACGCCTGCCAACGCGGCGATCAGTAGCGCGAGCAGCGAGATCGCGGCTGCGAGTATCCAGCGTGCGCGCGGAGGTAACCGAACGGACCGAGCCTGCTCGTCGAGAGCCTTCACCGCGGTCCCGGTGTCCCCGACGGCTTCGTCGAACACCGACAGGATGATCCGTTCGTCCAGGTCGAGTAGCCGGGAGTACGAGGCCAGTTGCGCGCGCACGATCGCAGGATCGGGCAAGGCTGCGGGGTCTCTACGCTCGAGGGTCCGGATCACTTCCGGGCGGACCTTCAACTGCCACGCAACCTCCTCGGTCGCGAGGCCTCTCTCCACCCTGGCCGCACGCAATATCGGTCCGAGGCGGTCGCTGGTGAGGCTCCCCTGGTCGAGCATCTGCTTGGGGAGTATACGGTCCTCGTCCACCCGCTATACGCCTGCGTTCCGCAGCGATTCGAGCTCTTCCGGGCTGACGAGGACATCGCGTGCTTTCGGCCCGATGCTCGGTCCGACGATGCCGCGCTGTTCGAGGATGTCCATCACCCGACCTGCCTTGGCGAAACCCATGCCGAGTTTGCGTTGCAGCATGCTGGTTGAACCGAGGCCTGTCGATACGACCAGTTCCATCGCGCGTTGGATCAAGGCTTCCTCTTCGTCGGCGGGCCCTCCGTCGTCTCGGCCGCCGATCGCACCGGTCTTGCGCAGATCTATCTCGCGTGCCCCGCTCGCCACCTCTGCGAGTTCGTCGACGAAGTCGGGGTCGAGTTGCTGCTTGGCGGCACGCACGACCGATTCGATCTCGGCTTCGCTAACCGCTGCTCCCTGAACGCGTTTGGCCTTCCCGAGCGAGCTGGGCAGGAACAGCATGTCGCCCTTACCGACCAACTTCTCTGCCCCGCCTTGGTCCAGGATCACGCGACTGTCAGATTGGCTCGCGACGGTGAAGGCGATGCGGCTGGGGATGTTGGCTTTGATCACGCCGGTAACGACATCGACGCTCGGACGCTGGGTCGCGACGATCAGGTGTATCCCGACGGCTCGCGCCATCTGAGCGATGCGGCAGATCGCGTCCTCGACATCACGCGCGGCTACCATCATCAGATCGGCCAACTCGTCGACGATGACCACGATATAGCTCATCTCTTGGTTCACAGCCTGGCCGTGGATGTTCGCCTTCCCGGCTCGTACCGCCTCGTTGAACATGTCGATGTTGCGCGCCCCGTTCAGTTCGAGGTCGCCGTAACGGTTCTCCATCTCCTGCACGACCCACGCGAGGGCGCTCGCTGCGCGTTTCGCGTTGGTGATCACCGGCGCCAGCAGATGCGGAACCTGGTTGTAGGGCATCAGCTCGACCCGTTTGGGGTCTATAAGGAGCAGCCGGACCTCTTCTGGCGTGGCTCTAGCCAGGATGCTGGTGACGATCGCATTGATGCAGGTCGATTTGCCGGCACCGGTCTGACCAGCGACCAGGAGGTGGGGCATGGCTCGGAGGTCGACCATCTCTGAGCCGCCACCGACATCCTTACCGAGACCGACGATCATCGGATGGTCGTTGGACTGGGCTTCTTCGGAACGCAAGATGTCGCCAAGGGTGACGAGTTCGCGTTCCCGGTTAGGGACCTCGATGCCGATCGCGCTCTTGCCGGGGATCGGGGCCAGCAGCCGGATCTCGGCGGTACCTAGCGCGTAGCCGATGTCCTTGTTCAGGGACATGACCTTGTTGACCTTCACCCCTGGCGCCAACTCGACCTCGTAACGGGTCACGGTCGGGCCCTTGGTGTGGCCCGTCACCTGAGCTTCCACACCGAAGTTCGCGAAGACCGACTCGATGGTGTCCTTGGTGGCCCTGATGGTTCGAGGGCTTCCTTCCCTCGAGACGCCACGACGCAGCAGATCGAGGCTGGGAAGGTCATAGACGATCGGTGCAGCGACCTGGAGATCGCGTGGCAACCGGATCGTGTCTGCCTCTGGTTCGGGGCTTGCTGGTGACATCGCCACGAACCCGGCGGCATCCAGTTCAGCCTGCTCCTCGTCGGGGTCGAAGGAAGCGATCTCGGCTTCGAGGACGGTATCTGGGTCCTCGTCGTGAGCCGACCATTCGCTGTCCTCGTCGTCCTCGCCGCCGTCGTCTTCGTCCGTGCCTTCGCTGCGTTCGGCTCGACGCTGACGCACCTCTTCGACCTTCTCGCCAGTGCGTTCAGCGACGGTGCCGACCGCCGACCCGATGTGGCCCCCCAGGCGTGATCCGGCCATCTTGACCCATCGGGCGATGTTGTCCAGCGCGACCCGCGCTGGCGTCTTTGTGACTACGAGCAGACCGAGTCCGGTTACGGCCAAGAGCACGACGCTCGCGCCGATCGGACTCAGGAAGCGTGCCAGCGGGCCAGCGACGATCGCTCCGACGATGCCGCCCGCTCCCCGCAACGCCTCGGCTCCGTCGGTCACATCCGGCGTGCCCTTGAAGATGTGCCACAAGCCGATGAAACCGGCAACCGTCAGCCCGACACCGAGGCTTATCCTCGGCCGCTCCGGTCCCGGTCTCGTGGTGAACATCGCGTAGGCCAGGTACCCGAAGATGAACGGCGACAGCAGGCCGCCGACACCCAGGATGCCCCTGAAGATGAGTTCCAGGCCGCGACCGACCGGGCCGACCGCGCCGAACCAGATGCCCAGCGCACAGAGCAGCGCCAGGACTATGAGCGCGATGCCGTAGGCATCACCGAGATGTGGGCCGAACGCTGATCGCGTTCCTCCCCTTGCCTTTCCCCCAGGCGTTCGCCCCCGCTTCTTCGCTGCCATTTCGATCCTCTCGCGAGTAGCGGGTACGAGCGTATCTCTAGAGTACCCCCGCTTCGCGTAAGACGGTGGATACACGGTCGATCTCTTCGTCGGTTGCTGGCGGCAACGGCAATCGCGGATCTCCGCCGGGCAGCCCCTTCAACCTCAGAGCGGCTTTCAGCGCGATCGGGTTGCTCGTGATGAACAGGACATCGAAGACACGCATCAAGCGTGCGCCGATCCTGGCGGCTTCTTCGACATCACCCTTAGCGTGGGCGTCCAGCATCGCTCGCATCCGTGGTCCGACGATATGACTGGCGACGCTGATGACCCCGTGCACGCCTAGACCAAGCATCGGCAAGGTCAACGCATCGTCGCCAGACCAGATGATCGCATCCGAGGGTTTGTCGGCCATCAGACGAGCGGTCCCGGCCAGGTCTCCAGCAGCGTCCTTGACCCCAACGATGTTCTGGTGGTCCAGTAGTTGGATGATCGTTTCGTGCTCGATCTTGCGGCCGGTGCGGCTGGGGATGTCATAGAGGATGTTCGGCAGCGGCGTCGCATCGGCGACCGCTCGGAAATGCGCCAAGAGACCCGACTGTGGCGGCCGGTTGTAGTAAGGCGTCACGACGAGCAGCGCGTCAGCTCCGGTCTCGTGCGCGAGCTTGGCGTTCTCTATGGTCGTCGCCGTCGAGTAGGTACCGACCCCCATGATGACCTCGGCACGGCCCTTACAGACCTCACCGACGGTCTTCAACAACTCGAGTTTCTCTTGCGAGGTGAGGGTCGGACTCTCGCCCGTCGAACCCGCTACGACGACGCCATCAGAGCCCTCCGACAGCAGATGTTCGGTGAGCGTGCGGGCACCTTCGAGGTCGAGTTCGCCGTCAGGGTCGAAGGGCGAGACCATCGCGGTTATCAAGCGGCCATGCATGGCTACCTCCTAGCCCCTTGACGGTACCAGAGGGCTCCGCCGCGAACCCGAACATCGCGCCCCCACCGGCCAGTCATGACCCACTCATGGGTTGCCGCGTCTGCGCCGATCTGCTCGGCGCTCCGCTTCGAGGCGTTCCAGGTCCACATCGCTGTGATCCACATGGCTCATGAGGCCGGCGATCGTCGGGTGAACCTCTGCGATCGCGCGATGCATCTCGTGAGCGACACGACGGTAAACGGCGTGGCCTTGCGGGCTGCTGCGAAGCTCGATCAGATGCATCGCGGCTCGCGCGTTCATCTGCATCGCGTAACGGATCCGATACGCCATGCACACCGCGTATTGAGCGACCTGGGCTCCTGCCTGGTCTTGGATGGCGGCATGCAGCGAGGCGCTGCGTTGCATGGCCTCATCGAAGGTTCCTCGGATCCCGAAGGCATCCAGGTCGGGAGCTGCCTCGTATCCGTGTTGCGGCGTCAGGGTCTGCCATTCGATGGTCAGGATGCGATGGCGCTGCAGATCTCGGAAAGCCCCGTAATCGCTCAAGACATCGAACCGGTAGCCGGTCGCTTCGAGGGCTCGGCCCGGCCGGTGGCGCCGATTGGCGCGCTCACCCGTGTACGCCCGAACCAGGCGCTTGCGCTCGTCGTCGCTCATCTCACGGGCGATGCGGCGCAACTGATCGTCTGCCAGGTTGCTGCTTGCGTACAGCATCGCAGCGATGATCTTCTCTTCGCCTTCAGGGTCGAAGTCGGTGAGCGTGACCAGTGGACGGTCCTCGGCCTTGTCGTCAGCGAGCAGATCGGCTGCGACCTCTGCGGTCCGTTCTCTGCGCTCACGCAGATAGTCGCTCCAAGCGACACCTCGGTTCGGCTGATCGATGCGCTTCATGAAACTCGGGACGACGGTACGCAGTTCGTCGAGCATCAGCTTGGCTGTCTCGCGTGCTTCGGCCAGAGGTGACGCATTCATGCGCAGCAGCAGCGATTCGAAGGTCTGACCGGCTGCGTAGATGCCGAGGTTGCTGGTCGTGGCGGCGGGCAACATGCCGCGCACCAGGTCCAACGCCTTGGCCCTGATCGTCTGGGTGTACACCAGCTTGGTGTCTTCGGGCTGCTTCGGGAAGCGCCTCTCGTAACCCTCCATAGCCGCCCGGGCTGCTGCCGAGTAGGCGTCGAAGATCGCGTCCATCTCGGATCGATAGCGCTGGCGCAGTTCCCCCTTCAGTTCGGCTGGGGTGTGGTACCTGTAGCTGCCGTTCGGCTTGTCGTCGTAGGCGATGTAGCGCGTGGACTGTTCCAGGTAGCCGGCCAGGCGGGGCCTCTCAAGGATCTTGGTCAGCAGGTTCGAGGCCCCCTCGACCGCTAGATGCGCCCCTCCGAGTTGCGCGACGGAATCATCGCCGTACTCGATGAAGATCCGATCGTAGAGCGCCTGAGCCTTCTCGTCTCCGGCGATGCTGCCGACAGCATGATCGCTGCCGTCGTAGAACTCATCCAGGAAGAGTCGCCGAAGATCCTTCGCGGTCCGCGAGTAGCGAGCGAACAGGCCGCCCTTCACGATCTCGGGCAGGTTGCTGATCGCGAACACCGGACGGTCGGTGTTCGAGAAGTAGCGAAGCAGGATCTGCTCTTCCTCTGGCGAGTACCTGCTCACAAGACGGCCTCCAGGCCGACGGTGAGCCCGGATGGTAGGTCTTTGATCTTCCGTGTCGCCAAGATGACGCCGGGCATGAAGCCTTTGCGGTCGAGCGAATCGTGGCGGATGGTCAGCAGTTCCCCGGGGCCGCTCAGCAGGACCTCTTGATGTGCGATCAGGCCTGGTAGCCGGATCGAGTGGATCCGGATCTGGTCTCCGGCGTCTGCGCCGCGCGCACCCGGCATCGTCTCGACGCTCTCGCGTGCGCGGGTCGGCGCGTCACCGTCTCGCGCCGACTCGATCGAGCGGGCCGTCTGCAACGCCGTACCGCTGGGAGCGTCGGCCTTCTGGTCGTGGTGCAGTTCGGTGATCTCGACGAACGGCAGATGCTTGGCGGCCTCGGATGCGAACCTCATCATCAGGACCGCGCCGATCGCGAAGTTCGGCACGAGGAAGATCCGGACGCTGGCGGCTTCGGCACGCTTCGCGAGAACCTCTCGGTCTGGTTCCGCCAGCCCGGTGGTCCCGACGACGGCATCCACGCGGTTCTCGATACACCACGAAAGGTTCCCGGCCAGCGCGTCTGGGTGCGTGAAGTCGATGACCGCATCGCAACCCGCAGCAGCCGAGATGTCGGTCTCGGAGGCGACTCCCTGCAGAGGTGCGGTCTCGGCGAAGGCTGGGTCGATGGCCATGGCCAACTGCAAGGTGCTGTCGGCTTGGACGGCGCGGACGACCTCGCTTCCCATCTTGCCGAGGGCACCGAGTACCGCGACCTTCATCAAGCTGCCTCCCCGTCTAGTCGGAACCCTTCGACCTGAGGGTCTGGCGTCGGGCCGACGACCGCGACCGACCAGTCCGTGCTCCAGAAGAGTTCTCGCGCCACCTCCAGGCAGGCTGCCGAGGTGACGGCTTCGATCCGGTCACGGATCTGATCTGGCATGAGCAGCGTCGGGGTCAGAAGCAGGCTCTTGCCGAGGTGATGCATCATCGCGCCCGGCTCCTCGAATCCCATCAACAGCCCGCCGATCAGATGACCCTTGGCTCGCTCGAGCTCGTCGTCGGTTATCCCCTGGCGGGCGACCTCTGCAACGATGCCTCGGATCAGGCCGGCAACCTCGGCGACATGCTTGGGATGACAGCCGGCGTAGATGGTGAACAGGCCGCATCCAGCGAAGCCTTGGTTGCCGCTACCGACCTGGTAGGCCAGGCCGCGCTCCTCGCGGATCTGCTGGAAAAGGCGGCTGCTCATCCCGCCCCCTAGCGCCGAGTTCAGCACCGCCAAGGCCCATCGCCTCTCGTCTGTGCGGGACAGGCCCGGCACGCCGAGCACCAGATGGGATTGCTCTACATCACGCCCAAGAACCGCACGCGCCGGAGTGGTCCTCGGCCAGATGTCCGCACGCAGAGCCGAGGGACGCTCCGATCGGAAGCAGCGTTCAGCGGTAGATACCAGCGCCGCGTGATCGACGCGGCCAGAGGCCGCCAACACCAGAGGCACCCTCGGATAGGTGGCAGCATGGAAGGCTCGGATCGCATCGGGCGTCGCGGCCTTGATCGTCCGCGCCACCCCTTGGATCCGCCGTCCGATCCCTTGCTCGGCCCAGACAGCCTCCGCCAAGAGGTCGTAGACCAGATCGTCTGGGGTGTCCTCGTGCATCGCGATCTCTTCGAGCACCACTCCCCGTTCGGCCTCTATGTCTATGTCTCCAAGGGTGGGGTTCTCGATCAGGTCGGCGATCGTTTCAACCGCTTCGGTCAGATCCTCGGGCAGGACCCGCGCATGAACGCAGGTCGTCTCCTTGGTCGTGAAGGCGTTGATGTCCGCGCCGAGAGCGTCGAACCTCTCGGCGATCTGCCGCGCGTTGCGTGAAGGCGTCCCCTTGAAGATCAGGTGCTCGAGGAAGTGCGCGAGCCCAGCTTGGCTCGCGGACTCATCGACGCTACCGACCCCGAGCCACGCCCCGACGGTGGCCGTCAGGGCGTGAGGTTGGTCCTGCGAGATGACGCGTACGCCGTTTGATAGATCGGTTCGAACGATGTTGTCCACGGCCCGAGGCTACCGGGCCGAACATCTCATCCGCGGTCTTCGCGAGGACGACGCCGACGACGGTTCCCGCCGCCACCTTCGCCGCGACTTCCACGATCGCCCCCGCGGTCACCGCCACGGTCACGGCCGCCGCCTTCGCGGCCACCTTCCCGCGGTCCGCGCTCGCGACGCTCCGGTCCGTGGTAGGCCTCGCCGGTGTCGGGGTTGATCGGCGAGAGGCTGATCTTGCCCAGCACCTCGTCGACCTTCTGGACCTCGACCTCGATGGTGTCGCCGACCTTCCACTTGCCGCCCAGCGTCTCCAGCCGCTCGCCCATCCCGAGTTTCGAGATGTGGCACAGGCCGTCCTTGGCCGAACCGGGGATACGGATGAACACGCCGAGGCCTTCGTTGACGCCGACGATCTTGCCGTTGAAACGGAAGCCAACATCGGGCAGGACCGGGTTGGCGATCTGCTCGATCATGACGCGCGCGTTCTCGGCACCCTCGGATCCGCGGCTGGCGATGAACACACGCCCGTCGTCCTGGATGTCGATCTCGGCGCCGGTCTCGGCCTGGATCTCTTGGATCATCTTGCCCTTCGGGCCGATGACCTCTCCGATCTTGTCGGTCGGGATCGAGATCGTGATGATCCGCGGCGCGTGCTCGGAGACCTGGGTACGCGGTTCGCCGATCGCTTCCGCCAAGACCTCCAGGACCTTCAAGCGAGCGACCTTGGCCTGATCGAGCGCACCGGCCAGAACCTCGCTAGGGATGCCCCGCAGCTTGGTGTCCAACTGGATGGCGGTCACGAACTCTTCGGTTCCTGCGACCTTGAAGTCCATGTCGCCGAAGGCGTCTTCAGCGCCCAGGATGTCGGTGAGGGTCCGGTACTCGCCGTCCTCGTAGATCAAGCCCATCGCGATGCCGGCGACAGGTGCGTGGATCGGGACACCGGCGTCCATGAGCGCAAGCGTCGAACCACAGACCGAAGCCATCGAAGACGAACCGTTGGAGGCAAGCACCTCGCTGACGACGCGGATCGCGTACGGGAACTCGTCCTCGCTGGGTACCACCGGCAACAGGGCGCGCTCGGCTAGAGCACCGTGGCCGATGTCGCGGCGCTTCGGGCCTCGCAGCGGACGGGCCTCGCCGGTCGAGAAGGGCGGGAAGTTGTAGTGGTGGATGTAGCGCTTCTCTTCCTCGGGTGAGAGGTTGTCGATCATCTGAGTCATGCGCATCATCGCAAGCGTCGCGATCGACAACACCTGGGTGTCGCCTCTCTTGAACATGCCGGTTCCGTGTGCGCGCGGCAGCAGGTCGACCGCGGCCGAGAGGGGACGGATCTCGTCTAGTTTGCGACCGTCGATGCGGATGCCTTCCGAGACGATGCGCTGACGGACCAGCTTCTTCTGCAGCGAGCGGTAGGCGGCTGACAGTTCCTTCTCGCGGCCCTCGAACTTCTCTGCGAGTTTCTCGCTCATCACCGCCTTGATCTCGTCGATGCGATCGTTGCGCTGGGTCTTGTCGGCGATCTGAAGCGCGGCGCCCAGGTCGGACTCGACGGTCTGCTTGACGGCGTCGAATGCGTCGTCCTCGTAGTCGGCGAAGCGGGGCAGTTCACGGCCGGGCTTCTGAGAGAGCTTGGCGAACTCGATCTGGAAGTCGCAGATCTCGCGGATGATCTCCTTGGCCTTCTCGAGCCCCTCAGCGACGACCGCTTCGGTGGGTGCGGCGTGACCTTCGGCCAGCAGGCTCCAAGCATGTTCGGTGGCTTCGGCCTCGACCATGACGATCCGGATCGAGCCATCCTCGTTGACGCCACCGCAGACGACCAGATCGAAGACGCAGTCGTCCAGTTCCTGATAGGTGGGGAAGGCGATCCACTCGCCGTTGCGGTAACCCATCCGTAAGCCGGCCAGCGGACCTTCGAAGGGCAGCCCGCCGATCAAGGTGGCCGCAGAGGCTCCAGTGATCGATAGGACATCGTATGGGTTCTCGTGGTCGACCGACAGGACGGTGACGATGACCTGCATCTCGTTGCGGACCCCTTCGCCGAACGAGGGACGCATCGGTCGGTCGATCAGGCGAGCGGTCAAGATCGCGTCGTCGGGCGCCTTGCCTTCACGGCGGAAGAAGCCGCCGGGGAACTTGCCCGCGGCGTACATGCGCTCTTCTACATCTACGGTCAGCGGGAAGAAGTCGAAACCTTCGCGCGGCTCCTTGCCGGCGGTGGTCGTGACGAGCACGATGGTCTCGCCGATCTGGGCTTGAACCGCTCCGTCGGCCAGCAGCGCAACGCCACCGGCTTCGAATCGGAATGTCTTCCCCGCGATCTCGCGCTCTAGCACGAACGGGTTGACGGAATTGGGCATACAGCCTCCTATCCCGACGCAGGAGGATGGCTGAGTGCCGTCACGGTCCCGGTCCGTTTAGTGGCCGGTTACCGGTTGTGGCCTGCGCATCGGGTGCGCCGGTCGCAACCGCCAACCGACCTCCGGGTCTGGGCAGGCGCCGCCTCCTGGTCGAGGCTCTCTCTTCAGATATCTGCCGCCTGGTGCCGCCGGCGGTCCGCGGTCGTCCAGAGACTATCCCCAGACGCGACGAAGGGGCAGCGGTGCCGCCCCTTCGAGGTCTATCGCCGGAGTCCGAGCTTCGCGATCAGATCGCGATACTGCTGGACATCGTGGCGCTTGATGTAGTCGAGTAGACGCTTGCGGCGTCCGACCATCTGAAGCAAGCCGCGGCGGCTGTGGTGGTCCTTGTTGTTGCTGCGCAGGTGCTCGGTGAGCGTCTGGATGCGCGCGGTGAGAAGGGCGACCTGGACCTCGGCTGAACCGGTGTCGGAATCGTTCTTGCGGTGATCAGCGATGACCGCCTGCTTGTCTGTGGTCTTGAAGCTCATACGGGGGCGGCAGGATAGCAGCCACCTGGTCCTTGGTCGACCCGCAGATCCGGGGAACCTCCCAGGTCAGAGGGGGAGGGTTCGAGCTCGCCAGAAGGGGGTATCCCTAGCGCAACCTACCCCGACGGAGGGAGTTACAAGATGGCAGATCACGACAAGGATCAGGGCGAGAAGATGTGCTGTGACGGCCGTACCCATGCTGAACACACCGCTGAGGCGGGGCACTGCTGCACCGACGACGATCAGTCCAAGAGCGATCAGGGACAGCAACAGTCTGGTCAGGCCGGCTAGAAGGCTGGTCAGGCAAGTAAACGAGGGACGCTCCACCGGGGCGTCCCTCTGAGGTTATGCCCGCCGCCCTAGCGATCACAGAGCCAGGAGGTGGCGGGCTGAGGACCACATCAGTGGTCCATCCCCAGGAGGTCGCCGGTGCGGACCACATCAGTGGTCCAGACCCAGGAGGTCGCGGGTGCGGACCACATCGTCGGCGATCTGTTCGATCAAGGCTTCGGGCGTGTCGAACTTGGCCTCGTCACGAAGCCTGTGGAGGAACTCCAGCGTCAGTTCGCGTCCGTAGAGGTCCTGATCGAAGTCCAGGAGGAACGCTTCGACGACCGGTTCAGACCGGTCCTCGAAGGTCGGGTTGAATCCGATGTTGACCGCCATCGGGACCCGCTGGCCGTCCTCGATGATCGCCCAGCCGGCGTAGACGCCTACCTTGGGGACGATCATCGCCGGATCGATCCGCAGGTTGGCTGTAGGGAAGCCGAGCCCCTTGCCTCGGCCGGCGCCCCTCTCTACCGTGCCGGTCAACCTGAAGGGGCGATCGAGTTCAGAAGCGGCGCGTTCCACCTGACCGTCGGCTAGGTGTTTGCGCACCAGGCTCGAGCTGACGATCTGATCGTCATCCATCTGCAGGGCGAAGATGTTCGTCTCATAGCCGTAGATGCTGGACAGTTCATCCAGCGTCTGGATCGTGCCAGCCTGGTCCTTGCCGAAGCGGAAGTTGGCTCCGATGGTGATCCGCTTGGCCCGAAGGCGTTCGACCAGGATGTCGCTGACGAAGCGTTCCGCGGGTAGGCCTCGCAGTTCTTCGTCGAAGGCCAACACGACGACGGCTCGGATCCCCAGCGACAAGAAGATCTGGGCGCGTTCCTGGACGGTCGAGAGCATCTTGGGTTCACGGCCCGGAGCGATGAGCGCCAGCGGATGCCGATCGAAGGTCACCACCGTCGGGATCAGTTCGTTGCGTTCGGCGTCAGCCAGGACCCGTCGGACCAGGGCCCGGTGGCCGCGATGGACGCCATCGAATACGCCGATGGTGCACGCGCTCGGACCGAAATCGGCCGGGACCTGCTCGAGTCCGTCGTAGATAGAGCCACTCACACGGCCACACTACGAGAGACATCGACCGGGGAGGGGGACCGGAGCACATCCCGCCGCATCAGTGCAGGATCAGTGAAGGGCGTCAGGGTCGTCTAAAGGCTCCCTTTCTCTTCGCAGGCTCATGACTCCCCGCTCGCCGGCGGGATGCCGACGAGGATGCGAGCACCGTCGGCGCCGTCCTGACAGATCGCGACGATGCCTTCAGGGCCGACCGCAGCCCAGGGGCCCTCGGATCCGGCGGCGGTTGGCTGTTTGCCGTGACGCAGATCCTGCGCCGACTTTGCGTCTACCTCGATACGCGGGAGTGCGGCGACGGCGTCCTCTATCGGCCGAAGCGTCTCGACGGACACATCCTCCAGCTGCACAGCATCGCTATCGCGCCACGGTCCGTTGCGGGTCCGGCGCAGCCAGGCAAGATGAGCCAGCGACCCGACCGCTACTCCTAGGTCGTCCGCCAGCGTGCGGATGTAAGTCCCGGGCGAACACACGACCCGCATGGTCGCCTCCGGTTCGTCGCCAGGCTCGAACCCCTCTAGTTCGAGTTCAAAGATCGTCACCTTACGAGGCGGCCGATCGACCTCTTCTCCCCTGCGTGCCTTCTGATGTAGCCGTTCGCCGCCGATCTTGATCGCGCTGACCATCGGTGGGATCTGCTCGATCTCTCCGCGGAACCCTTCCAGCACAGCCTCCACCGAGTCGCGCGTGACCCCGTCCGTCGATGCGCGTTCGGTCGCCTCGCCCTCTGCATCCAGGGTCGTTGTGCGCGAACCGAAACGAACGATCGCTCGGTACTCCTTGCTCTCGGCGCCGGTGTATCCGAGCAGCCGCGTCGCGCGGCCCACACCTACCAACAAGACGCCGGTAGCCATCGGATCAAGCGTCCCAGCGTGACCGATCCGACGCGTCCCGAGCACACGACGCAGCCGACCGATCACATCGTGGCTGGTCATCCCAGCAGGCTTGTCGATGACCAGGAAGCCGTCGACACCCGAGTCCTTCCTCAAGGCTCAGTCCTTGCGGCCTGGCAGTCGTTCGATCACCGCTCGAGCAAGCGCTCCCGGTTCTGTGAACTCCGCAGGAGCAGTGGCCCCTGCTGCGAGACGGTGACCGCCACCACCGAACGAGGCCGCCACAGAACCGACATCGGTATCCCCACGCGATCGCATCGAGATCTTCCAACGGCCATCTGCGCGTTCACGCAGCAGCAGCGCGACATCGATGCCGTCCACCACCCGGATCGTGTCGATCAAGCCGTCCAACTCATCCTCTCCGGCTGATGCTTCGGCGATGTCCTCTTGGCCGATCCAGGTCCACACCAGGTTCGCTTGGGGAACGACCTTCAGCCGGGACAACGCTTTGGCGTCCACACGCAATGCAGCCAACGGCCGGGTCTCGTAGATGCGTTGCGAGATCCGGTCCTGCTTCACCCCGAGCGACAACAGCTCGGCGGCCAGTTCGTGAACCTCTGGAGAAGTGTTCGAGTACTGGAATCGGCCCGTGTCGGTGACCAGACCCACATACAGGCAGGTCGCGATATCGGTGTCCAAGGGCCAACCGACGCGGGCCAGGAGTTGGCGGGCTACCACCGTGGTAGCCGCTGCGTCAGGGTCCAGCAGGTCAACCGAGGCGAACCCATCGTTCGTCGCATGATGGTCGAGCACTATGCAGCTCTTGGCCGCCGTCGCCTTCTTCGCAAGCGCCCCTAGGCGATCAAGTGACCCCGTATCGAACGCCAGGAACAGATCGGGTTCGGGATCCAGATCGTCCGGCGGCACGATCAGATCGAGTCCCGGGAGGAACCTCAGGCCTTGCGGAACCTCGGCTGGCTCCGCGAACGAGGCCTGCACCTCGACCCCTTGGGTACGCGCAGCCAAGCCCACGGCGAGCATCGACCCCAGGGCGTCTCCGTCTGGGTTCACATGACACGCCATCGCGATCCTCTTCGCCTTGACGACGAGCGCGACGGCATCCCGCCAGGCTTGGTCACTGATCATCTTCGTCCTCTCGCTTGCCTGTGCGAAGCTCGTGCAACAACCGTTCGATCCGGTTGCCGCGCTCGATCGAGGTGTCCTGCTCGAAACGAAGGTCCGGGGTGTGCTTCATCCGGACGCTCTTGGCGATCACGGTCCGCAACTCGCCATGCCGAGCCGCGAGTTCCTTCGCAGCGTGCTTCTCGGCCTTCTCGTCGCCGTACACCGTGTAGAAGACCGTCGCGTTGCGAAGATCAGGCGAACAATCCACGCCCGTTATGGTGATGAAGTCGCTGTTCTCGTCGGCCGTCCGTTCCAGATGATCCGCGAGGACCTGTTGCAACTGGTGGCCGACCCGGTCTCGACGCGAATAGGCCTTCGGCTGTTTGCCGAAACCTGCACGCTCACTCCTGGGGCTCACTCGTCGTCCTCCCCTACCAGGCCGGACCTCATGCTCAACAACTCACACCCCGGCGCGGTCTCGATCCGTCTAGACACCTGGTCTAGCAGGCCTCGGGCATGACCTGACTCGTTCGAGACGATGCTTACCCCGAGCGCCGCCCGCTGATGCAGATCCAGATGATCGACCTCGGCCGTTGCGATACGCATCTTGGCGTGGAGCCCATCCAGCAGGCTGCGGACCACCGCGCGCTTGTCCTTCAACGACCGAGCGTCCGGCAGATGCAACTCGTACCGCGCCCAGGCCACGAACATCTCTACAACCTCGGGACGAGCTTCATCTCGTAGACCTCGATGTGGTCGCCGACCTTGATGTCGGTGTAACCCTCGATGCCTATACCGCACTCGTAGCCCTGCTGGACCTCTCGCGCATCATCCTTGAAGCGCCGCAACGAACCGATCGTCGAGTCATGCACGATGACGCCGTCACGAAGCAGACGCGCCTTCGCGTTACGGGTGATCGTGCCTTCCAGGACGAAGGAACCGGCGATGACGCCCTTGGGGATCTTGAAGACCTCGCGGACCTCGGCACGACCGAGCACGACCTCTTCGTATTCCGGTTCGAGCATGCCCTTCAGCGCGGCTTCGATCTCTTCGACCAGCTTGTAGATGATCTGGTAGGTGCGGATCTCTACGCCCGCCTCTTCGGCCGCCACACGAGCCTTGGAGTCCGGGCGCACATTGAAGCCCAATATGACCGCGTTAGAGGCCTCCGCGAGCGTCACATCACCTTCGGTGACCGCGCCGACCTGACGGTGAAGCACGCGAACGCCAGCGTTCTCGACCTTGAGCTTCTCGAGCGCATCGGCGACCGCTTCCAGCGAACCCTGCACATCGGCCTTCAGCACGACATTCAGCAGGATCTCTTCGCCCTCTTGAGCTTGGCTGAAGACATCGGTCAGCGAGACTCGCTTGCGCGCGACGAGCTCAGCGGCACGCAACTTCTGAGCTCGGTTGGCGGCGATCTGCTTGGCCTTGCGCTCGTCTGCCACGACACGGAAATCGTCTCCGGCCATCGGAACGGTGTCGAATCCGAGCACCTGTGCCGGCGACCCCGGACCGGCTTGGGTCATCTTGCTGCCGGTGTCGTCGAACATGGCTCGGACCTTCGCCCACGCACCACCACATACGATCGAGTCACCGATCTTCAAGGTCCCGCGATTCA
>JBKHYG010000042.1:0-27899 GCA_046565595.1 Actinomycetota bacterium
GCGAGTACATGACCGGTGGCACGATCGTCGTCCTTGGTCCGGTCGGGCAGAACATCGGCGCGGGTATGACCGGCGGTCGATGCTTCGTGTTCGATCCGACCGGTTCGGTGAAGGCTCGCGTCAACCCCGGATTGGTCGAGGCGCGACCTGCGACCATCGAGGAACGGTCGGTCGTGCACGCGCTCGTGCAGCGCCATCACGAGGAGACCGCTTCCCCGAAGGCCGCCGAGATCCTGAAGGAGCCGAGCCACTATCTCGCCCAGGTCTGGGTCATCCAGCCGCGCGAAGACGCGGCGGCGATCAGTCAGAAACAGGAAGGCACCAGGAGCTCAGCCAAGACCTGATGGCTGGCGGCGGGGAACCGCGCCATGTGTGGCGGGTGTGCGTGGGGAGCGCACCTGACACGAGTGAGACCCCGCCTAGGCGGGGTCTCACTACTGCGGTGGGGAACCGCGTCTACTCGAGCGCGGGCTTGAAGGACGGTTGTGCGGTCGGCTTGGGTGCGGCTGCGACCGCCATGGTCGCGGGCGTACCGGAGTGTCCGAGGAAGACCTCCGGGTACCCGTACATCCCGTGCTCGTGGATGTCGAGGCCGTCGATCTCTTCCTGCTCGTCCACGCGGAGCCCCATCAGAACCTTGACGAGTCCGAAGACGAGGGCCGCTGCTACCAGCGTGTAAGCCATGACGGCGACCGCGCCGAGAGCCTGGATGCCTAGCTGACCCAACCCGCCGCCATAGAACGCGCCCGCCGACTTGCCGAGGCCGAGATCGGTGGTCAGCCGAGGCGCCGAGAAGAGACCGACCGCGAGCGTTCCCCATACGCCGGTGACGCCGTGGACGCTTATCGCCCCGACCGGATCATCAACACCTAGCCGATCGATCACCAGGACCGAACCCACCACCAGACCTCCGGCGACGATCCCGATGATCACCGCAGCCCAGGGCTCGACGAAGGCGGCGCCGGCGGTGATCCCGACCAATCCCGCCAGGGCACCGTTACCAGCCATGCCAACATCGGGCTTCTTGAACAGGAACCAGGCGACCATCATGGCGATCAGCGATCCCGATGCAGCAGCCAGGTTGGTGGTCAGCGCGATGTGACCGATGTCCAACACGGCGCCCATCGTGGAACCCGCGTTGAAACCGAACCAGCCGAACCACAGCAGGAAGACCCCCAGTATGGCGAGCGGCATCGAGTGGCCGGGGATCGCGTTCGGACGGCCGTCCTTGGCGTACTTGCCGAGCCTCGGACCAACCATGATCGCACCGATCAGCGCTGCCCAGCCACCCACCGAGTGGACCACCGTTGAGCCAGCGAAGTCCAGGAAGCCCTCGGAACCGAGCCAGCCGCCGCCCCAGATCCAGTGTCCCGAGATCGGATAGACGATGCCCGAGATCAGAGCGGAGATCAGCAGGTAACTCTTGAACTTCGTGCGTTCGGCGATCGCTCCCGACACGATCGTCGCGGTCGTGCCTGCGAAAACGGCCTGGAAGATCCACTTGACCGTCAGCGGGGGAGTTGCCCAGGCCAGGGAATCGAACGCGCCCTCGCCGCCACCCAGGAACCAGCCGGTGGTGCCGACCAGAGCGTTACCCGCTCCGAACATCAAGGCGAACCCGACCGCCCAGAACGCGATGCTGGCGATCGAGAAGTCCATGAGGTTCTTCATGACGATGTTCGCTGCATTCTTGGTCCGGGTCATCCCCGCCTCGACCATGGCGAATCCAGCCTGCATGAGGAACACCAGGACGGCGGCGACCAGCGTCCAGAGGGTGTCCAACAGGATCTTGTTGTCGGCCGCCGATGCGGCGACCGATTCCAGCGTCGGGGCGTCCTGTGCGAACGCGGCCGCTGGTGCAGCGACCACGAGGGCGACGGCACCTAGTGCCGCAAGTCCCCACCGTTTGGGTCTCATCATCTGCTCCTTTGTTCTGAGAGGATCGATGCGGAGCGAGTCTGACGAGTCGGTGTTGCCCGCCGGTGACCCTCGCGTCTCGAGGCGGTAACCGTTGGGTTACGCCTGTGTTTCCTGGCGGCCGTTCCCGAACTTCCCGCGGCTAGGCTGCCGGCACTCGAGGAAGGACACCATGTCGGCGATCATCGAGGTCGAAGACCTCCGCAAGACCTATACGCGGTTCCGCAAGCCGCCGACCGTCGCATTGGACGGGGTCAGCTTCGAGGTTCCCGAGGGAGGCGTCTTCGGCTTCCTCGGTCCCAACGGCTCTGGCAAGACGACCACCATCCGCTGCCTGTTGGCTCTGGCCAGTCAGGATTCGGGCAGGGTCCGTGTCTTCGGCAAGGACGCTCAACAGGACCTGCATGAGGTGATCGACAAGATCGGCGCCCTGGTCGAAGCTCCCGCGCTGTTCCCTGGCTTCAGCGGACGCCGCAACCTCGAGATACTCGCACGCATGCGGGGCTTCGACCGCGGTCGCATCGATCCGATACTCGAGCGCGTCGGATTGGCCGGTCGAGGCGATGAACTCGTGAAGGGGTATTCGCTTGGCATGCGGCAGCGACTAGCGATCGGCGCTGCGCTGCTGAAGGACCCCTCGCTGCTGATCTTGGATGAACCAGCCAACGGCCTGGATCCGGCCGGCATCCGCGAGGTTCGAGAGCTGCTGCGCTCCCTGGGAGCCGAGGGCCGGACCGTCTTCGTGTCGAGCCATATCTTGGCCGAGGTCGAACAGATCGCCGACCGAGTCGCGATCCTCCGCAAGGGCAAGGAGGTGGCGATCGGTTCGGTGGATAAGGTCCTGGGCGGCGGCGACGAGGGCTCGGTGGTGATCATCCGGATGGACGAGGCGGAAGCCGGACTGGCGCATCTCCTAAAGAAGGGTTTCGAGGCAGCCATCGTCGGTGATCACATCCGTGTAGCCATGGATCCCGCCGACGCTGCTGACGCGGTGCGCGCGCTGGCTGGAAAACGCCTGTACCCCTACGAGGTGCGAGCCAAGGAGCGGCTCGGCCTGGAGGATGTCTTCTTCTCGCTGACCGCTGACGAGATCGCTGGAAGCAGCGTGGGGGAGGACGCGTGATCTCGCTGATCGGTGCGGAGATGCTGAGAGCCAGGTCTCGCCGCATCCTGCGATGGTCACTGGTAGGCCTTCTGGCGACCCTGCTGTTCGTCATGGGCGTCGCCTGGCTGAACAACGAGAAGCCCACCGGTGCTCTGGCCAAGGAGTTGGAACGCCGTCAGGCAGCCGAGACCGAGTTCGTAGAGGCCTGCAGGGACGGCTTCCCCGACGGTGTCCCTCAGGGGCCCGGCGGGGCGTTCATCCCACCGGGGTCGGATGTAGAGATAGCCCCTCGCTTCTGCGAGCAGATCGCTTCGCAGTTATATGGCCAACCGATCGACAGGGGCCTGGAGATGCGGAGGTTCGAGGGCTTCCTGTTCGGGTACCTGCCGCCTCTCTTCGCCTTGATGCTGATGTTCGGCGCATCCTTCGTGGGTGGCGACTGGGCTAGCCGAGCCATCACGCAGGCGCTCACCTATGAGCCTCGTCGACTAAGGCTGGTTGCTGCGAAGGGGATCGCCATCGGCTTGACCGCGGCCGCGGTCTTCGTCACATTCCTGCTGACGGTGCTGGCCGGAGTGTCTCTGGTTGCCGTATTCAAAGGAACCTTCGAGGGTTTCTCGCTGCTGGGCACCGTGGGAACGATCTTTCGGCTGGGGGCGCTCGGCGCGGCCGTTGCACTCGTCGGGTCGCTAACCGCGGCGGTTACTCGAAGCACCGGGGGAACCTTCGGCGTCGTCTTCGTCTACCTGGTGGTCCTGGAGCCGCTGATCGTCGGCTGGAAGCCCTGGATCGGACGCTGGATGTTCGCACCCAACAGCATCGCGCTGACATTGGCAGAACCCTTGGTCGAGTTCCACGGACCCGATCGTGTTGCCTTCTCTCAGAGTTACCTCTGGCAGTCCGCGCTGGTTCTGGCCGCGTTCCTGGGAGTCGCCTCCGGGGTAGCAGGTCTGGTCTTCAAACGCCGCGAGATCGCCTAGCTGCGAAGGTCCTCGAGTTCGGCCCCCAGCGCGAGCAAGCTCCACTCGTCGCCCTTGTGCCCGACGAACTGCACCCCTAGAGGCAGACCGCCAACCTCTCCGAAGGGGATGGTGATCGCGGGTTGCCCGGTCGCGTTGAACGGCCAGGTCCACTGCAGGAAGACGCGGTAGTCCTCCCAGGCTCTGTCTGGGTCGGCACCTAGCTCGCCGAGCATCGGAGCCGGACCGCTGAGCGTCGGCGTCAGCAGGGCGTCGAACCGCGCGAACGCTTCCAACACGCGACGGGACCGGATGGCGGTCCCTTCGAGCGCGCGCATCACCTCGCGGCCGGTGACCTGTTGTGCAGCCTCCCAGATGTGGCGCACGCGAGGCAGCAGTTGATCCGCGGCATCGGCGGGTATGGGTGTCGCTCCGATGCCGACCTGCGAGAGGATGCCGAAGCCCTCCTCGAGCTCGTCGAGGTTCAGCTCTACATCGAAGACATCGTGGCCAGCATCCGCCAACGTATCCGCTGCGAGTCTCGTAGCGCGTTCCGCAGACGGTTCGACACCGATGCCATCCCGCGTGATCGCGACACCGATACGACGCGGCTTCCGGTCTGCCGCAGCGAACAGGAACCGTCTCCGCGGCGGCGGTGCCATGCTGGGATCGTCTTTAGCTGGACCGGCAACCGCGTCCAAGAACCCCGCCGCATCATCCACGCGTGGTGCAAGCACCCCGTTGACCGAGAGTCCGCCCCAACCATCGCCAGACAAGGGTCCGGCGCTGACACGACCCCGCGTGGGCTTCAACCCCACGACGCCGGTGCAGGCTGCCGGGATCCGGATCGAACCGCCGCCGTCGCTGCCATGATCCAGCGGGATCCCCAGCCAGGCGCAGACGGCCGCGCCGCCGGAGGACCCGCCGGATGTCCGGCTCGGATCGTTGGGATTGCGGCAGGCGCCGCGCACATTCTCGGTCGTCGGAAGGGCACCGAACTCCGCTGAAGCGGTGCCAGCAACCAGGATCGCCCCGGCCGCTCGCAGCCTGTCGACGATCCGCGAGGTCGCCGGGGCTTTCAGCCCGGCGAAGGCTGCCGAACCTTGATCCCAGACCTCTCCTTCGACCGCCAGGAGTTCCTTCACCGTGAACGGAACGCCTTCCAGAGGCCGGGTCGCGGCGCCGAACGACAGGCGCTGGTCTGCGTCGCGGGCATCCGAGAGGGCACGCTCGTCGTTTCGCCAGGTGATCGCGCCGAAGCCTTCCGCAGTGTCCACCAACCCGAGGGCCTCGCGCGTGATCTCCTCGATCGAGCTCTCTCGTCGTCGCACCTTCGCGACGACTTCGCTGGAGTTCACACCTGGCGTCCCAGCATGCGCCGTTTCCAGCGGGTCCACGGCTTCACATGTTTGCACTTGGAGCTGCGGTCGCAGCAGTTGCAGATGAAGTCTCCGTATCGGCCCTCTTGGATCTTGGGCTCGTTGCAACGCTCACACTTCGGAACAGGCATCCTTTGACCCTAGCGTCGCTCGGGGGCCAGAGCCGACCTCATCCGCGCCTCCCTCACCGCCAGCCCAGCCTCGGCTTTGGCGCGCCACCAACCGCGGAAGAGAGGAGCGTCGGCGATGGCGACACCTCGGATGTACAAGGTGAGGTCTTCGCGGGTCACATCGGCCGCGTAGACGACATCTACCGACCCTGGTATCAGAGGGAAGGACGAGGTGGCCGACCAGGCGAGTCTGGTTCCAGGAACCGCATCCAGGACGGTGAGGATGTCTCGGCTCTTCAACGGGCCAGGTTGGGCGCCCCGGAGCCTGCGCTGCATGCCGGGCTTGGCCCACACCGAAGCACCTGGACTTCCGCTCGTAGCACCTGCGGCGAACGCGAGATCGTCGACCCGCCACGCAGGCGCCGGCCGCCCGACCGCTCTCAACAGCGGTTCCTCGAGGTGAGGCTCGACCTCGTCAGTGAAGAACCGTTCGGGGAGCCGATACTTGGGTTGCACCGCGAGATGGCTGACGATCGCCTCGTCCGCGCGAGCGAGCCCTCGCTGCCCTTTGGAGCCGAGCAGCGCACGCAGTCGCTCGTCTCGAGGATTGCTGCCCGCCTCCTTCACGACCAGCCGCATCAGCCAGGGCCGGAAGGTAGATCGCGGATGCAGCGACGGGATCTGCTTGTAAGCCGAGCGCATCGCTCGAGCTACCGCCCCCACGGCGTCTTCTGTCCGAGTGGTGCATACCAGCGCGATCTGTAGGGCCCGATCTCCCCACAGCGAAACCAGGCCGGCGAAGGCTTCCCGGTCGCCGGCGCGGCTTCGTTGGATCAGGTCGGGCTGCAACCCAGGTTCTCTACCAGGTGCAAGAGCAGATGGGGCCTAACGCCGGTCTCAGGCCGGGTGCGTCTCGACCGGATCCACCAGCCGGAGGTGGCGTGCGGGCCGGATCGCGGTGATGCCGGGACGGCCCATGTCGCAGCCCTCGTCGCTGATGAAACGGACCCGGATCCCGTCCAGCGCGAACATGCCTGCTGTGTCAGCGTGTTCTGTGAGGATCTTGGAAGCCTCGCTCTCGAACCCGGCGGGTAGCCAAGCCCTGTCGGCTGGATGCATCCGGACCTCGAAACTGGTGGCGCTCTGTCGCCCAGGCGTCGAGGATGTGGCAAGCGCGTTGATCAACCCGCGGATCAGGTCTGAAGGGAGCACTTGGCCGGGAGGCACCAAGTGCCCCAAAGGGTCGTTGAGGCGTAGAGGGAGCCTCTGACCGTTCCGCCCTTCCATGCCAGTTGATTCTAAGTGGAAGGTTTGTCGTCCGGTAGACCCGGGAAGCCCGAAGTTGCCGACTGTTCCGTTGGTGCCGTTTCTCGGCAGCATCCGACACCACAGTGGTCACATAGATCCGCGGTCGCGGGTCCAGGACTAACTCAGGGGGGCCGGACCACCCTCGGGGAGTGGGGCAGAACTAGCGAGACCGGGGCTGATGCCCCGGTCTCGCGGTGGTAGATCGATGACGGTTAGAAGGAACTTCCTGACAGCTCGGTGAGGATCAGATGCGGCGGCCCTTCGTTGCTCCCGCATTGCCGATCTAAGCAGAGCGTTGGGTTCGTCGGATCGGCGGGATCGATCCCCGGGATGTCCACCCAGTCCAGGTCGGCCCATCCACTCCAATACTCATGCAGCTGGGCGTAGAAAGGATTGCCGGGCACTCCGATCTCCCCGACGATCTGCCAGGTGTAACTGCCATCCTGGTCCGGGTTCAACTTCCCCCAGACGAAGGCCGCGGTCGTGGGGGAAGTCGGGTTGACGACAAGGTTGCTAGCAGATAGGAACCGTTGGCCAGGCCCGATGTCTCGCTCCCTGTTGCTTCGGCGGGGAGGTATGCCCGTCGATTGAGTAGCGCCCCAGATGTAATACTCGGCCTCTTTGGTCGAGGTGTCCATGAGCATGAGGCTGAGGGGGTTCGCGATCCTGTACCTGATCGGCCAGCGACGCTCCCGTACCACCACCTGGTACCGGTCGGCCCCCAACTTGTTCTGAGGGTTACCGAGCAGCCATGCGGGTCGGTCGGCGGGGCAGAGCACGCCGCGGCCAAGGTCGTTCGCATCGGCACCAGAAGAGACTCCGTCGCAGAGCAGATCCGAACGGTAGCCCTCGTAGGCCCCCAGCTTGTAGATGGTCACCAGCCCGATGTTGTACTTGCCGTCGATGGTCTGGTTGTTCGGTGTCAACAACGACAGGTCGATGTTGGTCGAACAAGCTGTTGCGGAGCAGACGGCCGCGCGGTCGAATCGCATGTACCGCAAGCGTCCTGCCGCGATCTCGGCATCCTGGTTGACGGGGTCGTAGTCGCTGGTGATCTCGGCGACCGCCATGGCGAACCCTGTGACCTCTGCCCCTGAATTCGCGGGAGGCAGGTTCCACTGGACGGGGATGGTCGTGCCACCGTTCAGTTCGGTCCCGTCGGAGAAGCCGAAGCCGCTGACCGGCTGCGGGTTACCGACCGGTCGGGTGCCAGTCGTGGCGTCGCCGGTTCCGGGGATGGTGACTCCGCCGGCCTTGGTGATCGAAGAGAAGGCCTGAGCCGGGATGACGGGCGGTTGGCTCACACTGAAGGGCTGTACGCGCGACACCTGGTAGATGTTGCCGGCGGGACACGCTGCGAGCGAGTAGCCGTTGGTTCCGCTGCGGCAGGTCGTTGCAACCGTCTTCCACGATGTCTGGACCGGGTTGCGTGGCGCACGACTCCACACGGTCTTGGTCTTGACCCCGTTGACCAGGTGCCAGGTACCCGAGGTGATGTCGTTGAAGTCGATGTCGAAGTACGAGATGCCCGCGTCCGCAGCGACATAGCCGTTGGCGGGGTTCAAGATCCGTGCGGTGTCGATGCTCAAGCGCCACCCGTAGTCTGGGTCGTCGGTCAGCGCGTCCAGGTACATCGTTTCGACCACATCGGTCGTGTTCGCCGGGGTGCTCCCGTGCGGCCTCTCGGCCATGGCGAGACAGAGCGTGATGCGGCCCCTGACGCCCGGAGCGGTGTAGCTCGCGTCCCAGTTCAGGAACCCGATCAGCGCGTTCGGCTGGGACCGCTGAGCGCTCGCCTGGGCACTGCTAAGGACCGTTCGAGTATCGGGAGCCCTACCGAGGTATCGGTATCCGTTGGCGCCCTCGTAGACCTCCATGCCGACCGCAGCGGACACGCCCTCGAGCTTGGCGTTCCTGAGTGTTGTGGCGTTCACGATCGGACCGATCGCCGCCTGGCAGGTTGCCTCGGTGGATGGCCGGATGTTGGTCGTGAAACCCCAGCCGCGCGGGTAGTAGACCTCGGTCTTCATCGTCAACGACTCGTGGCGAGCCTGGCTCATCTCGATCTGGATGGCGGCAGGCGTGTCACGGTACGGATAGCGGATGTTCGAGGTGAACCCGGGGGAGAACTCCGGGCAGTAGTTGGCGTTGCCCCCGTTCACCGGGTAGTTCTGTCCGGCCTGGGTGCAACTGGAATGGTTCGCCTCAGCTACGCCCACGAGCGAGAAAGCCGTGGCTAGAGCGACCGCCAAGCCGAGGGCTCTGCGGGTCTTGCGAGTGGGTTGTGCGTTCATCTGTGGTTCCTCCGGATAGGAGTCGCTCGTTGCTTACAGGGGGCTGATGACGATGTCGTAGCTGGTTGATACGACGCAGTTGTTGGGTGTGGCGTTGGGTGCATCGACGGATCCCCACGCGTCGCAGATCGTGACGCGGATGTTGTACGGGTCGTCCATGCCAAGGTCATAACCGTTGTTCGCAGGGAAGTCATAGGAACTCAGCAGCAGACGATAAGAGTTGGCGTTGGTCGAGTACCGGGTAAGGATCCCGCCTTCGCCGCGAGCGCGCATCTTCTCGCCGTCTACCGAATCACGAACATCCAGGTACTTCTTGTTGCCCTTGATCACTTCGATCCGGACATCGCTGATCTCGCTAAACCGGTTCGCCGAACCTGTCGTCTCCTCGAGGATCGTTCCAGAGACCGCCCATACAGCGCACTCGTGAGCCGGTGTCGGCTGGTTGACGAACAACTGGAAGAAGATGATCTCGACTACATAGAAGGGGATGTTGGCGAAGCAGTTGCGGTCCCAGGCTCTGGGTGGCCACTTCTGGTTCTGGATGACCGGCTTGAAGACATCGCCCTCGCTCGCGGCATGCTTCACCAGCTGCACGCTCTTGACCGCGCCTGTCGCCCCAGACAGCGAGGGGGTCAAGTCGATCGTCAGCAGGGTTGGGCCCAACTCGTCGTCTCCGATCGAGTCGGCGTCAGCGCCAGGGGTGGCAACATGGCCGCCCAACTCTGCTACCTGGATCTCGGCACGGAAGTCGCCCCTGCGGTGACCCCCAGGGCTCTGCTGTAGGGAGGCGTCGACGAAGAACGGGCCGAGCGTCCGGGTCCCGTCGGTCACGCGTACGGCGACCGTAGCGCCTGGCGTCGCGTTCCCCTCGACCCAGATCGTTCCCTTGGGCGGCTGCGCGAATCCGCCCGTGCCGCCGCTGGTCACATACAGCGAGGAGGACGGATAACTCTTGCCGACCCGCAGCGGCGGAGCGAACTGGTTCGGGTTCGGGTCGCAGGGTTGCGCAGGGATCTCGTGTCCGAACGCCTGAGCGCAGAACACCATCGGGGCTGCGGCTTGGGCGGGGATGGTCCCGATCAGCGACACGAAGAGACCGCCGGCCACCAGCACGGCTATGGGCCTGTAGCGGCTCCTACCTCGGATAGTCGTTCGCATCCTGTGATCCTTCTCCTATCGCCTCAGGTCAGGATTTCGACCCTTGACGCCCCGTTCCTCCCTGTCTGGGGGCTCGGGGTAGGTGGTTGGTTCGGTTTGCGCGCATCATCAGCGATCTCGGGCATATCCCCTAGTAGGGGTAGACGGTGATCGGGGCGGACTGTGCGCTGGAAACACGGCCCCAGGCGTCGGTAGCCGTTACCTTCACCACATACGGAACGCCACCTGGCCAGTTGGGTTCGAAGTCGTTGATCTTGAGTACGAAGCCCCAGCGAGCGGTGGTCGAGGTCGCACGGGCGAACCGGTCATCCCACCTGTCGAGCAGGGTCGATCCCTGGAAGACCTCGATCACGACGCTGGCGATCTCAGAGCCGGTCCCGTCGTTGCGGCTGTCGTCAGCGAGCCCTATGACGGGTGCCTCCCCATGAGGCACCGTTCGAGCAGCGTTCGTTCGACAGTAGTTGCCCCGGAAGGGGTTGGACATGCAGTTGTAGTCGCAGTACGGGCCGCCAGGGAACATCGACTGGAGGTCGACGAGGCCGTTGCGGACGAGGTCTGGCAGTTCGCTGGTTTCCTTCACGCAGAAGACCCAGGTTGCATCGGGGATGGCGCCTACTCCATCCATGCTGAGCGTGCCGCAGCGTCCATCGTCATCCCCGCCGAGATGCTGATTGACGCCTGGCATCTGAGCCCCGCGCGAGGAGTATCTGCACCAGTGGGCCGGAGGGAACTTCAGGCCCTTCAGCACGGGGGCTTGAGTGTCGCCGGCGGAAGCTGCGTACTTGTCGACGAAGACCTCGAGCGGGGTCCCCTCGATCCCGCCCATCTCGGCGGTCGCGATGACGGTGAGCCTCGTCAGACCCGAACCAGGTGGCGACACGGTGAGCGGGTCGTCGCCAGGATCAGCGGTATGCCTGCCGAGTTCCGCGATGGACGCGGTCTCGTTCGGGTCGTTCACCGGATCGAAGGCGACGCGGAAGTCTCCTCGGCGCTCTCCGGTGCCTGGGTCCGGAGCTGCCAGAGCGGTGACGACCTCGGTCATGGACTTGTCCCCGTCGGTGACGGTGACGGTGACCTTGGCGCCGGGGTCGGCGTTACCTTCCACATAGAGCACGCCTGCCTGTGACGGGTAGACCTCGATCGAGGGCGCCAACTTGCCGATGTACTGCGGCTCGTGACGGAAGGTAGCCGGGTCGCAGCGGTCGGGGATCTCGTCGTTGAAAGCGATCATGCAGTAGACGCGGGGGCCCGCGATGGGAGCAGCGTCAGCGGCCACGGGCAAGGTCGCACCGATCAGCGCGGCAAGGGCGATGATCGAACGGGAAAAGCGAGACAGATCGCGCATCATGGCGGAGGGATTTCGACGCGGAGCAGCCTCTATCCTGCCTAGATGGCGCGGTTGGCCCGCAGTGACGACGGTCCCGCTCGCCCATCGCGAAGAAGAGGACGAAACGGAACCTTGGTCCAACCGAAACGAGAACCCAGAGCAGCCTGGGCGTCGGGAGAATCCCTCGAGGAGAAGCGGAAGCGAGGGTCGCTGATCCTGCGTCGGCTGCGCCGGGAATACCCCGAGCCGAAGACCGCCCTGGCCTATCGCAACCCCTTCGAACTGCTCGTCGCCACGATCCTGTCCGCGCAGTCCACCGACAAGAAGATCAACGAGATAACGCCGGCCCTCTTCGAGAGGTTCCCGACGCCGCAGGCCATGGTGGCTGCCGGCCCCGGCGAGATCGAGGAACTGATCCGCCAGTCAGGGTTCTTCAACCAGAAGGCTCGGAACATCCGCGCCGCCTGTCAGATACTGGTGGACGAGTTCGACGGGCAGGTCCCGGGCCGTATGGAGGATCTGCTGAAACTTCCGGGGGTGGCCCGCAAGACCGCGAATGTGGTTCTCGGAGACGCCTTCGGGGTTCGCTCTGGGATCGCTGTCGATACTCATGTGCATCGGCTCTCCTGGCGCCTGGCACTCAGTGACGCCAACGATCCGGTCAAGGTGGAACGAGATCTGATGGAACTGTTCCCCGAAGCAAGGTGGACCTCGGTCAGTCATCTGCTGATCCTGCACGGGCGAGCGATCTGTGACGCCAAGAGGCCCCGATGTGGAGATTGCGTGATCGCCGATAGGTGCCCGAGTGCGCGCGAGATCTGACCCGCCTCGCTACGCAGCCTTGGGTCGGGCCGTCGCACGGCTGTTGCGTTCTAGGCTGGCTGCGTGAGGATCTGGACCAAGACGGGCGACGACGGCAGCACCGGACTGTTGTACGGAGGTCGCACGAGCAAGGCGGATCTGCGTGTCGAGGCTTACGGGGCGACCGATGAGGCGGTCGCGGCGATCGGGCTCGCACGGTCCGGGGCCGACGACGGGTTGAGGCCGATCCTGCTGCGCCTCCAACGAGAACTGTTCGTGGCCGGCGCCGAACTAGCGACCGCTCCCGACAACCATCGCAAGCTGTCCGCGGACAAGGGCACCAAGGTGACCTCGGCGATGGTGGACGGTCTGGAAGGGTTGCTGGTCGAGTACGAGGGGCGAACCGAGATGCCAAAGGAGTTCGTCATCCCAGGCGAGACGACGGTCTCGGCTGCTCTGGACCTGGCTCGATCGATCGTCCGACGAGCCGAGAGACGAGCGGTCGCGCTATCTGAGGCTGGAGGGCTCGCCGACGGCGAATGCGTGCGTTATCTGAACCGGCTAGCTGACCTGCTCTTCATGCTGGCGCGATTCGAAGAGCGCGGCTTCACGCCACTGCACGGGTGACGACTCGCCCCGCTGTTCTCGTGACTACTACCGCGATGTTCTCGTGCCTGCTCCCGCGATATGACTACTCGTAGGAATGTTCGCCGCCAGGGAAGCTCCCTTCGGCGACCTCTTGGAGGAATAGTTTCGCGGCGGCGGTGAGGGTCTCGGCGCCGTCTGCGTAGCGTTTGACGAATCGAGGCAGCCGACCTGTGCTCAGCCCGAGGAGATCCTGGATGACCAGCACCTGGCCATCGCAGTCTGGCCCAGCTCCGATCCCGATCGTCGGGATGCTCAACTCTGAAGTGATCTGCGCGGCGAGATCCCTTGGCACGCATTCGAGCACGACCGCGAAAGCCCCGGCCGACTCGAGCGCCTTCGCGTCCCGGACGATCTGCTGGCGCTGCTCGTCGCCGCGGCCCTGGACCTTGTAGCCACCGAACTGGTTGACGCTCTGCGGCGTCAAGCCCAGATGCCCCATGACGGGCACGCCCGCATCCACCAGCGCCGCAACCAGATCGGTCCGCGCCCCTTCGAGTTTCACTGCATGCGCTCGAGCTTCCTTCAGGAATCTGAAGGCGTTGCGCATGCCGTCGTCCACGCTGGCCTGATACGAGCCGAAAGGCATGTCGCCGACGACCAAGGCATCCTTTGCGCCCCGGGCGACCGCTGCGGTGTGATGCAACATCTCCTCGACGGTCACCGGGACCGTCGAGTCGTATCCGAGGACGACCTGTCCCAAGGAGTCTCCGACCAGCAGGACCGGCACGCCGGCCTCATCCAAGAGTCTCGCGGTCAACGCGTCGTAGGCGGTGAGCATCGCGAAGCGCTCTCCCCGCTGTTTGAAGTCGCGGAGGTCGGTGATCGTCGTCATCTCTCGGCCTCCCGGGTGAAACGGTTCGTGATCGGCAAGCGGCGGTCGCGGCCGAAGGAGAGCGGGGTGATCTTCACCCCTGGCGGCGTCTGACGTCGCTTGTACTCGGCTGCGTCTACCAAGGCTAGGACCCGATCGACCGTAGCTGCATCGAAGCCGCTCTCGACGATCCGGTCGCGAGACATGCGCTTCTCGACATATGTCTCGAGGATCGGGTCCAGTTCCTCGTAGGGCGGCAGGCTGTCGGTGTCGGCCTGATCTGGTCGGAGCTCTGCCGTGGGGGGTCTCGTGAACACCTGCTCGGGGATCGCGATCAAGCCGTAGGTGTTGCGATATGCGGCGAGTTCGTAGACGAGTGTCTTCGGGACATCCTTCAGGACGGCGAAGCCGCCAGCCGTGTCGCCGTAGAGGGTGGCATAGCCGACCGCCAGCTCGCTCTTGTTGCCTGTCGTCAGCACGATCCGCCCGGAATCGTTCGAACGAGCCATGAGGATCGTGCCGCGGATCCTGCTCTGCAGGTTCTCGTGCCAAAGGCCCTCAGGCGCCCCGAGCGGGTCTTCGAGCATCTCTTCGAAAGCCGCGAGCATCTGGTCTATCGGGGTCACCTCGAAGTCGATGCCCAGGTTGGCCGCGAGTTCCTTCGCATCGGCGAGCGACTGACCGGAGTTGAAGCGGGACGGCATGGCGATCCCGAGTACGCGATCTGGGCTCAGAGCATCAGCCGCGATCGTGGCGGTAAGCGCAGAGTCGATGCCGCCGCTCAGCCCGACGATCGCACCCGGGAACCGGTTCTTGTTGCAATAGTCGCGAACGCCGATCAGCAGAGCCTCGTAGACCTCTTCGACCGGGCTGCGCGCGAGCAGGGGGTGATGCTCGGGTAACGCTGAGCGTTTCGGCTGGCGCTTCGGCGTGGCGCTGATCACGATCGGTTCGATCTCTGGTGCGCGCTCGGGCTGGGCGGAGAACCGGAGATCGGCACACACGATGTCTGGCTCGAATCTCGAGCCCTTCGCGACGATGTGAGCCTCGCTGTCGAAGATCATCGAGCCGCCGTCGAAGACCAACTCGTCTTGTCCGCCGATCATCTGCGAGTAGACGATCGCGATGCCATGATCGACGCTGCGCTGATGAGCGAGCACCTGTCGCTCCAGAGCCTTGCCGCGATGGAACGGCGACGCGTTGATCGTCACGACACATTCGGCTCCGGCTTCTGCCGATCTGGCAACGGGCCCGTCTGGTTCCCAGAGGTCCTCGCAGACGGTCAGGGCGACCCTGACGCCGCGGATCTCGAGCAAGACCAGTTCGGTGCCGGGAGCGAAGGTGCGCCCCTCGTCGAAGACGCCGTAGTTGGGCAACTCTTGCTTGCGGTAGATCGCGCGGATGCGTCCTCCCGCGATCGCGGCAGCAGCGTTGTATCTGAGCGGACCGTCCGAGTCGAGGGTACCCACGATCGCGACCGCGCCCTTCAATCGCGGCGCCAGGCGTCTGAGCGTGCTCTCGGCTTGCTCGGCGAGATCGTCGCGCAGGACCAGATCCTCTAGCGGATAGCCGGTCAGGGCCAGTTCGGGGAAGGCGACGAGATCGGGGGAGAACCGCAGGGCCTCGACGAAAGCCGCTTCGATCAGGTTCGCGTTGCCCTCCAGGTCCCCGACGGTCGGGTTGATCTGGGCGACCGCAACGCGCAGGGTCCGCATGCCATCGACGCTAGCACCGGGAGACGACCGTAGACTCGCCCTACCGTGACAGATCACCAAGCAGACCAGGTCGCTTATGTCCTACGAACCGTGGAAGAGAGGGACATCAAGTTCGTCCGCCTCTGGTTCACCGATGTCCTCGGCTTCCTGAAATCCTTCGCCATCATGCCTGCCGAACTCGAAGGGGCGTTCGAGGACGGCATGGGTTTCGACGGCAGTGCGATCGAAGGCTTCGCGCGCGTCGCAGAGAGCGACATGGTCGCGATCCCCGATCCGGCCACCTTCCAGGTCATCCCGACCGCCGACGGCGCCGAGCGAGAGGCTCGGATGTTCTGCGACATCGCGCTGCCAGATCGCACGCCTTTCCCGGGAGATCCGCGACTGGTGCTGCGACGCCAGTTGGAACGCGCGCAGAAGATGGGCTTCACCTTCTATGTGCATCCCGAGATCGAGTTCTTCCTCTTCAAGGGACCTCACACCACCGAGACCCTCGACAACGGTGGCTACTTCGACCTGACCCCGCTCGATACCGCTCAGGACTTCCGGCGAACCGCGATCCAGCGTCTCGAGTCGATGGGCATAAGCGTCGAGTACTCCCACCACGAGGTGGCGCCCAGTCAGCACGAGATCGATCTGCGAGCCACCGATGCGCTGACGATGGCCGACAACATCATGACCTACCGGCTCGTCGTCAAGGAGGTCGCTCAGGAGCGAGGCGTGCACGCGACCTTCATGCCCAAACCCCTGGAGGGGGAGTGGGGGAGCGGGATGCATACGCATGTGTCGCTGTTCGAGGGCGACCGCAACGCGTTCTACGACGAGTCTGATCCGGCACGCCTCTCGGGGGTCGCGAAGTCGTTCATCGCAGGGATCTTGAAACATTCGCGAGAGATCACCCCCGTCACCAACCAGTGGATCAATTCCTACAAGCGTCTGGTGCCTGGCTTCGAAGCGCCCGTGAAGGTCTGCTGGTCCAGGCACCTGCGTTCGGCGCTGGTGCGGGTGCCGAGCGCCAAGCCGAACAAGGCTCAGAGCGCTCGCATAGAGATCCGCTCACCCGATCCGGCATGCAACCCGTATCTGGCGCTGGCGGTGATCCTGTCTGCGGGGCTAGCCGGGCTGGAGCGCAACTATGCGCTAGCCGCGGAAACCACCGAGGCAGGCGGCACCGACGCACAGTCGCTACCCGGGGACCTGGCCGAGGCGCTGATCGAGATGGAACGCTCCGAGCTGGTCGCCGAGACCCTCGGGGAGCATGTGTTCGATGAGTTCCTCCGGAACAAGCGCATCGAGTGGGAGTCGTACCGGACCTTCGTCTCGCCGTTCGAGGTCAAGCGCTACCTCCCGATCCTGTGAGGTCTGGTGCCTGAACCCCGGCGCGCCAGCGACCTGCAAGCTGCCCTAGCTCGCGCTGGTTTCGAACGGCCGATCGAGAGCGCGCGAGCACTCGAGACGCTGATGCTTGGCACCGAAGGAGTCAAGCGGGTCGCGAAGGCGTGCGCGAAGGCAGCCGATCCTGATCTGGCTGTGGCCTCGGTGACCCGTTGGCTGGCGATGACCGGCTCCCTGCCGTCGGCGACCGGGCTGGAGAGGGTCGCGAAGGTATGCGGTCTCAGTTCGACGCTCGGTTCGTTCCTGGCGCGCTATCCAGAGGCGGCCAAGGTCGTCCTCGAGACCAAGCAACTCAGTTCAGAGAAGTCCCTCGATGCGTATCGGCGCCAGGCGCGACGGGTCGTGGCGGAGAACGATCAACCGCTCGCGGCGCTGCGCAGGTACCGTCGACGCGAGACGCTTCGCATCGCGGCCAGGGATCTGGCCATGGGAGCTCCCGTGGACGAGATCGCAGCCGAGGTGGCTCATCTCGCAGAGGCCGTCGTGCGGGCCTCCTTAGCCGTCGTTACATCGAAGCATCCTGCGCCCGCCGGCGCCCGGTTCGCTGTGATCGGCATGGGCAAGCTCGGAGGCGAAGAACTCAACTATGCGAGCGACATCGATCTGCTCTATGTCTATGACGCGGTCGAAGATTCAGAGGAGATCCGCTCATGGTCCACAACGGTCGCTGATTCCCTGTCCTCGATACTGGGTGAGGCGCACGAGGATGGCCAGCTCTACAAGGTCGACACGACGCTTCGACCAGAGGGACGCGCCGGCGCGGTGGTCAGATCGTTCGCGGCCTACCGGGCCTACTACGACAAGTGGGCCAAGCCCTGGGAATGGCAGGCGTTGCTGAAGGCCAGGCCGATCGCAGGAGATAAGGAACTCGGTGAGGCCTTCGCTCGGATGGCTGAACCGGTCGCCTACCCCGAGGCGTTGTCCGCCGATGCCGTACGCGAGATCCGTGAACTGAAGGCGAGGGCTGAGAAGGTACTACGCCAGCGCGGAAGCGCAGACCGAGAGATCAAGCGTGGCCCCGGCGGGATCCGCGACATCGAGTTCGCCGTGCAGCTGCTCCAGTTGGTCCATGGTCGTCGTGACGAGAGGCTCCGGACGCCGAACACCTTGGCCGGACTAGAGGCGCTCGCGCGGCGTGGATATATCGGCGAAGAGGACGCCACGGAGCTGGGAGCCTCCTACAGGTTCTTGAGACAGGTCGAACACAGGCTCCAGTTAGCGCAGGAACGCCAGACCCACACGGTCCCCGAGGACGATGTCGCCCGCAAACGACTGGCCCGCTCCATGGGCTACAGGGATGAGGTGGAGCGGACAGCGCTCGAGGCATTCGACAAGGATTGGCGCGCCACGCAACGCCTGGTTCGTCGCATCCACGAGAAGCTCTTCTACCGGCCACTGCTGGAACGATTCGCGCAAGCCCCCGCGCTGAATCCCGACGCGGCCCAAGAGCGTCTGCGAGCCCTCGGGTTCCTGCAACCCGGCCGGGCGCTGAAGATGCTCGGAGATCTGACCGCTGGGCTGAGTCGTCGCGCGCAACTGATGCGCGTGCTGCTGCCGGTCATGCTCGACTGGATGAGCCGCTCACCCGATCCGGATCTCGCGGTCGCCTCGTTCCGTGATCTCGCTCTGCGGGTCGGCGGGAACCCGGCCACCCTTGGAGTCCTGCGCGACTCACCGCCGGTGGTGCGTCTCCTGTGCGGAGTCCTCGGAACCTCGAGGACCTTGGGGGAGTACCTGCAGCAGGTACCGGACCTGATCCCAGAGTTAGCCGACGCCGAAGCGTGGGGAGCCAAGGATCGGGACCGCTGGCTGGCGGAAGCGTCCGCGGTGACCGCGTGGCGCAGTTCTCCAGCCGACCGCGATGCGGCGCTGCGCCGCTACAAGAGGAGAGGGACGCTGCAGGTCGCGTGCCGTGATCTCGCGGGGGAGGCCCCGATCGCGGAGGTCTGCAAGCAGTTGACCTACCTGGCCGAAGGGGCCTTGAACGCCGCTGTAGATGCTCTTGAAGAGGAACTGCGCCGGCCAGCGGGTGCGCGGTTCGCGGTGATCGCGATGGGTCGATTCGGCGGCAACGAGCTTGGATACGGCAGCGACCTAGATGTCATGTTCGTCTATGACGCGCCGGCCGAAGCCAGGGGAGCGCTGGATTGGGCGACCAAGATGGCCGAGGGGGTCATCTCTAGGCTCGCGGCCCCGACGGAAGAAGGCACGGTGTTCAAGGTGGACGCGGCACTTCGACCGGAAGGCAACTCGGGGCTGTTGGTCCGTTCGATCGACGCATACGCGCAGTACTACGAGAAGTGGGCGGAAGCCTGGGAGTTCATGGCGCTCACCAAGGCCCGTCCCGTGGCGGGCGACCCGGCCCTCGGAGCCAGGTTCCTCGACCTCGTGCGTCCCTCCATCTGGAAGCCGCAGCTGCCCGAAGAAACCGTCAGGGAACTACGGATGTTGAAGGCGCGGGTCGAGAAGGAGCGGCTGGGACGAGGCGAGGACAGCCGCACCCAACTCAAGATCGGACACGGCGGGCTCATCGATGTCGAGTTCACGGTCCAGTTGATGCAGTTGCGGCACGGCTCTGCCAACCTCGCTCTTAGAACGACCAGCACACTGGAGGCGATCGCAGCGGCCGCAGGTTCGGGCCTGCTTGACCGCGAACGCGCCAGCCACCTCGAAGATGCTTGGGCTCTGGCGACCCGCGCGCGCAACGCGCTGTATCTGATCAAGGGTCGACAGGTCGACCAGTTGCCGCGAGATCCTCAGGAACTCGAGACCCTGGCGCGTGCGCTTGGCTATCCGGCTCCGGGTGCGCGCGTGGCCTTCATGGAGGACCATCGACGGATCACGCGCCGAGCCCGACGGATCTGCGAGGAGCTCTTCTACGGCGGCGTCCTCGAGAAGCAGCGGCCATCGGCCAGGGGAGACCGAACCCAGGGGGCGCGTGCGGTCGGCGATCTCCCACCTTTCGCACGCTGACCTCATCAGGATCGGGGCGTTCGCGACGACCGACATGAGCGTCTGCTTCGGCCCAGAATGGACCGAGCGACCACGCGGATGCATCATCGAAGCCATGGACCGAGATGCGATGTTTCGACCCAGCCAGGCAGCCGAGCGACTCCAGATCAGTCGAAGGACCCTCAACCTGTGGGCCGCACGCGGCGAACTGCCCTACATGGAGACCCCCGGTGGCCACCGGCGGTATCCGCGCGATCACATCGAGTCTCTCCGGGCACGCTTGATGCGAGGCCTGACCTCGCATCAAGCGTGAACGAGCCGTCTAGATGTCGTAGTAGAGGTTGAACTCGTGCGGGACTGGACGCAGACGCACCGCGTCTACCTCGCGTTCGCGCTTGTAGTCGATCCAGGTCTCGATGACATCCGGCGTGAAGACGCCACCTTCGTACAGGAACTCGTTGTCGGCTTCCAGGGCATCTAGCACCTGATCAAGTGAACCCGGGACGCTCGGCAGGTCCTTCTTCTCTTCGGGCTCGAGATCGTAGAGGTCCTTGTCCACGACATCGGGCGGCTCGATCTTGTTGCGCACGCCGTCAAGGCCCGCCTGCAGCATGGCGCTGAACGCCAGGTACGGGTTCGCTGACGGGTCGGGGGTGCGGAACTCGACCCGCTTGGCTGCTTCCACATTGCCCGTCAGCGGGATGCGGACGGCGGCAGACCGGTTGCGCTGCGAGTACAGCAGGTAGATCGGCGCCTCATAGCCTGGTACCAGGCGACGGTACGAGTTGGTCGTCGGGTTGGTGAAGGCCAAGATCGCTGGCGCGTGCTTCAAGATCCCGCCGATGTAGTGGCGTGCCGTGTCGCTCAAGCCGGCATAGCCGGTCTCGTCGAAGAACAGGTTCGAGCCGTCACGCCACAAGGATTGGTGACAGTGCATGCCCGAGCCGTTGTCGCCGAACAGCGGCTTCGGCATGAAGGTCACGGTCTTGCCTGCGTTCCAGGCGGTGTTCTTGATCACATACTTGAAGGTCATCAGGTTGTCGGCACACCGCAGCAGGGTGTCGTACTTGATGTCGATCTCGGCCTGCCCCGCGGTTCCGACCTCGTGGTGTTGAACCTCGACGGTGATGCCGACCTTCTGCAGGTTCAACATCATGTCGGTGCGTAGATCCTGGTACTGGTCCATCGGAGGAACCGGGAAGTAGCCCTCCTTATGACGGATGCGATAGCCGCGGCCGCCCTCGTCACCAGAACCCCATACGGCCTCGACCGAGTCGAGGAAGTAGAAGCCCGAGTTCGCGCTCTGATCGAAGCGGGCCTCATCGAAGATGAAGAATTCGGCTTCAGGACCCCAATAGCTGACATCGGCGATGCCGGACGCCTTCAGGTTCGCCTCGGCCTTGCGGGCGATGTTACGCGGGTCGCGCGTGTAGTCCTCGCCCGTTGCTGGATCCTTGACGAAGCACATCAGGTTCAGCGTCTTCACGGGACGGAACGGGTCGATGTAGGCGCTGGTCGGATCCGGGATCAGCAGCATGTCGGATTCTTGGATCTGCTGGAACCCGCGGATCGAAGACCCATCGAAGGGAACGCCGTTCTCGAAGAACTTCTCATCGGCGTCTGCCGCCGGGATCGAGAAGTGCTGCATCAGACCCGGGAGGTCTGTGAAGCGCACATCCACTACCTGGATCTCGTTGTCCTTGATGAACTGGACGACATCCTTGGCTGATTGCGTGAAGTCAGGCACCGCTGTCCCCTCTTTCGTCGGCTTACGGCTAGGAGTGACCCTACGCCGGGTTGAGGGGCCTGCCCAATCCGGCCCCCACCACGACTCGAACCTAGAGGGGTCGGGTATCCGACCCGTAACCCGAGTGTTACGGCTTTGTTACGGGGCGAGCCGGAAGCGGGTCAGTGTCGACACGGTGTCGCGGCCGGTGACGCTTCGCAGTTCTATCCACTCCGCCTGCGAGTACCAGGTCTCGACCTTCCAGGTCTCGTCCGATCCCTGAGGCCCCCGTTGGGGGAAGGTCACCTCGAAGCCGATAGCGCTCCAGGTGCGACCCGCCGCTTCGATCTGCTTGGTTCCGAGGTACTTGCCGGTGTAGGAGCGCTCCTCGGAGCAGATTCGCTGCTTGCCTGACCACGACTCACGACCGAGGTCGATGTAGATGGCAGGAGGATCGATCGGGCACTCTTCTCCCTCTGGCCCGGCCGCGATCATCATGAGCGATCCTTGGCTCACCCGCCACCGCTGACGACTCTCGGTCGGAGCGTATCCCGGTCCCTCATCCAGCGTGCCTTCTTCAACCCGCGTCGACCCAGCCGCGGTAACGGTGGTCGTCAACTCGGCTATGGATTCCGACGGTTGTTGATCGGGCCTGGATGGTGGGTCGGTGCGCCGCACCTCGTATTCAAATGTCCCTGGGGGGAAGCGCAACAACTCGGCAGGAGAAGTGCTCGGCGGGGTTCGCTCAGTTGGGTGGGTCACGGTCGCTGATGGCGGAGCAGCGGTGGGATCTTGGGGTTGCCTTGGTGCGACCGTCTCACCGGGGGAGGACTTGCTCGGACCGGGGTCGACGGAGGGGCTGGCGCTAGGGTCACCGTTGGTGCAGGCGGCGATCGAGAGGGCCAGCACCAACGCCGTCGAGCAGGCCGTTCTAGGGCTCATTTAGTATCAGAACGAGTCGTCGGTGTGCCCGTTCCCGGCGAGAGCTCGCCGGTAGAGGCGCCCGGCGAAGTAGCTCGAACGTACCAAAGGTCCGCTCTCGACCCCAGCGAACCCGAGGCTTTCGGCTTCCTCGCGGATCTCGGCGAACTCGTCTGGATGCACGAAGCGTGCGACCGGCATCTGCAGGTCGCTTGGCCGCAGGTACTGGCCGATCGTCAGCAGATCACACTCCGCATCCCGCAGATCCTTCAGGGTTGAACTGATCTCTGGGCGGGTCTCGCCCATACCGAGGATCAGGTTGGACTTCGTGAAGCTCGTCGTCGGCAGCCATTCGCGCGCACGGCGGAGCCACTCGAGAGATCCCTCGTAGGTGAAGGCGGGACGGATGCGTCCGAAGAGTCGCGGTACCGTCTCGAGGTTGTGCGCTAGAACCTCCGGCGCCTCGTCGGTCACCTGGCGGAGAGCCTCGGGCGAACCCTTGAAGTCGGGCGCCAAGAGTTCGACGCCGCACCCGGGGATGTTGGCCCGGATCTGACGGGTCACCTCGGCATAGAGCCACGCGCCGCCGTCTGGACGGTCGTCCCTCGCCACGCCGGTGATCACCGCGTAGCGAAGGCCCATCTGCCGGATGGCGTCGGCGATCTTGGCGGGCTCGGTCTCGTCGTAACCCTCAGGCGGCGCGGTGGTCACATCGCAGAAGGCGCACCTCCTGGTGCAGAGGTTCCCGCCGATGAGGAAGGTCGCTTCGCGTTCCTCCCAGCATTCGGCGATGTTCGGGCAGCGGGCCTCTTCGCAGACCGTGTGTAACCCGCCTTCGCGAGCGATGTTGCGCAGATCCGCGTAGTTCGGGCCGCCTTGAAGTTTGACCTTCAGCCACTCGGGCTTGCGGCCGGTCGCCACCTCGGGCATGTCCAGATGTCTGGCCGGGCCCTGGACGCGCTGCTGCAACAGGGGTAGCGCTCTGCGTTCAGCCACTCGCCGCCTCCATCAGGTCTGCTGGATGCGGCCACCTCAACTGTGCGTCGATCTCGGAAGCGAGCGCCCGAGCGAAGCGTTTGGCCGCCAGCGTCGTCGGGATCTTGGCTCCGGTGAGCCGCGTGATGCTCGTGACGCCTCGGTCGGGGATCCCGCAGGGGACGATGCCCTCGAACATCTTCAGATCCGGATCGAGGTTGATGGCCACCCCGTGGGTGGTGATGCCACCAGAGATATGGATCCCGATCGCGGCGATCTTCTCGTCACCGACCCAAACACCACGCAACCCATCAACCGTGCCCGCCTCGACCCCGAAGCCAGCCAGCAACGAGATGATCGCGCGTTCCAGCTTTGAAACATAGGCGGGAGGGCTCGCATCCGTACCGAGGTCGAGGATCGGATAGGCCACGAGCTGTCCGGGACCGTGATAGGTGACCAAGCCACCTCGGTCGGTGCGAGCGATCTCTACGCCGCGTCGTTGCAGCATCGCAGGCTCTGCGACGATGTCGTCATCGGACCCGCGTCGTCCGAGCGTGTAGACATCCTCGTGCTCTAGGAGCAGCAGCGTGTCATGGATCGCGTCCTGCCTTCGGGCCTGGGCCAATCGTTGCATCCGCTCGAGCGTCGGCTGATAGGCGACGCGTCCGAGCCAGAAAGCAGCGAGCGGGGTCACGCCCCGAACGGTATCACTCCGTCGGTTGCGTGACCCCGCTGTGATGCTGTGGCTAGGCGATCGAACGGCGGATATCGGGAGCCGGGATCGGCGGGTCAGCCACATAGTGACCGTTCCCCGCATCTCTCACCTTGGAGTCATCACATCCGACGCTCCCGTTCAGCGAGAAGGTGAACTCGCCTGCATCCAGGCCGATCTCGACGGATTCGGTGTGTTCGAGATCGTCGTCACAACTCACCTCGGTGGTGTTGTCGTGGATGATGTTGCCCGCATCATCGGTGACGGTCAGGTGCAGGAGCATCAGACACGAGTGCTGCACGGTGACATCGATGAAGCCGGTGCCTGAAGCCACGATGCCTTGATCGGTCGCTCCCTGGGCGGTGAAACTGACCTGACCCGCCGGGTGATAGATGACCAACTGTCCCCCTGAGGGGCTGGTGATCTGAGCTTCGACAGGTCTGCCGTCTGGGCCGCCTTGGCGACCGCAGGTGGGGTCGACCTCGGCCTGCGCCCCGGACACCGGCATGGTCAGTGCTGCGATCGCGGCGAGGGTGATGATGCGTTTCATCGGCTTCCTTCCTGTAGGGGTCATCCTTGGTCGAACACGAGCCGGAAGTCGTCCAGATCCCATCCAAGATCGCGGACGCTGCCATCCGAGGCGAAGTGGAACCGCACCTGAATCTGCTCGCCGGCGTAAGGCGTCAGATCAAGTGAGTTCGCCGTCCAACCGGGATGAACCACGCCCGAGTAGGACTGCGGGAAGTATGTGCCACCACAGTAGCCATTGGAGTAGTTGTATGCGACCTCGGGAGCGATGGTGCTCCAGTTGGCCCCCGCGTCGGTAGAGACCTGGATCAGCCCGCAGTCCCAGAAGGATTCCGAGCGGAACCTCTGCTGGAACCGCAGCGTGGCGGTCTCTGGCGCCAATACCGGGTCCTCCATCGACGAGAGATCGATCGGTGGCGAAGTCAGGAGAGCCTGATCGTTGTTGGGGTAATAGCCGCCGGGATTGGTTGCGGCGATCCGGGACCCGTCGGGAGCGTCATCTGCCTCGCCGATCGCCCAGCTTCCTGTGAACTGCCACTCGGCTGTCTCTCCCTCTTCGAAGCTGGACTGGAATGCCGATGGTCCCAAGACCTGAGGTAAGGGAGGCAACTCGGGCGGTTCCGGGAGTTCCGGGAGCTGTTCGCTGCTCGGTTCGGCACTTGGAACACTCGTTCCAGCCCCAGCTTGCGCGGAACCGATGACGACCTGCGTCGAGCCATCCAGAGATTCGAAGACGATGCCCTCGACCGACAGCGAGGTCCCCTCGGGGTTCGTCGCTTCACGCCGCAGCGTTACGGTTCCGACCTCGGGTATGACGATCTTGGTGTTGGGTTCGACCTCCTGCGACTGCGGCTCGCCATCGATGGTCAGCCCTGCGAAGGAGGTTCCCTCGCTCGAGAGGGTCGTTGCACCTTCATCGAAGGATGCGTTTGCCTGGACGACCAACGCCTCAGCCTGGATGAGGCCGTCAGCGATGCTCACACCTGTCAGCGTGGCCGATGAAGCCGAAGACACAGGGTCCCTGGAGGCCCAGGCGGAAGTGCTGCCCGCCTCGACCGTCGCTACCGGCGCCGCTTCGGTGAACGAGATCTGCGATTCGGAAGCGGACCCTTCATCCCTGGCAGAAACCCAGCCGATGTCTCCGGTATCCACGCCGAGAGGGCCGAACTTGGCTCGTGCCGCGTGCGCTGACGACAAGGAAGTCGTGCTGGCACCGCCATAGCTGCAGAGTCCGGGCGGGATCTCGTAAGCGGTGAGGATCCGGTCATAGGCATCCTGAGCCCAGATGGCCCCCACTCCCGGGAAGGTCACATCATCGCATTCGAGATCCTCGATCCGCCGCGGGAAGCTCGCGAACAGGACCGACGAAGAGAAGTCCTTCGGCATCTGATAGATCTGGCTGCAACCATTGTTCCCGAGGAACAGGTATTCGCCGCCCACCGCGATACCCGAGTTCCCGCACCCACCGATCAGCCCCTGGACCGAGTTGGACGCGATCAGGGTTCCGTCGACCTGGTAGTGCTGGATCGTGGACGACACATCGTTGGATGACCAGATCGTGTCGTCCTCACCGTCATATGCGAGACCGTCGAAACACCCGTTGGTGTTGAACGGCGTGAAACTCGGATCGAGGGTCCCTGCGTTGAGGTCCACCAGCCGGACGGTGTAACCGCCCGTACAGATCCAGAGCCGATCCCGCGCCGAGTCGTACGCCATCGCGTAGATCCCGCTGACGCCTGGGATCGAGACGGACCCGTTCGATGCGTGGGTCTCCGCGTCCACCAGGTGGAGCTGGTTGTCGTACCAACAACTCAGGATCAAACTGTCGCCATCGAACGCGATCCCGGTGTTCACCGAACAGTAGGGAACGCCCGCCGTAACCGACGCGTCAAACTCGACGAGGGTGTCACCTGGAGACGCGCTCGCGGTTCCCACGATGCTGACCGTTGACGCTGCGGCCAGCAGCAGGGTCGCGATGATCGAGGCGAGGCCTACCCGTCGTTGTCTCATGGCTCCTCCGGTCTCTTTTGGACCTCTACTCTTTCGCGGCGGAAGCCGCGAAACCTCCCTAACGGACCGTTCCGGCAACTGGGGCGCTCCGGCAGGAGTTCCCATGCGCGATGAGGAATCCTGGCCCTCAATGAGACCCATGCGACCTGCCCTGGTGATGTCGACGATCCTGTCGGTCCTGGTCCCCGGCTCGGGGTCGGCTGGTGCACAGGAGGCCGCCGGCTTGGGGTCGGCTGGTGTGCAAGAGGTCGGATGCTCGTGGCCAGGTAAGTTCGAGGCTGATTCGACCAACTTCGCCTTCCCCGACGACAACGCCAACTACTGGATAACGCGCTTCGCGGTCACACCCGAGACGGAGATCACGATCGACGGCCGGTACCCGCATGCCCGCTACTTCTCCCTCCATGTCTACGACGCGACCCAGGCCCCTGTCGACGGCCTGGCGGATCTCGATCTCGCGCCGGATGTCGAGGGGGAGAACCCCTTCGCTGTGGAGGGGGCTCCTCACGGGACCTACTCGGCACGCATCGTCTACGGTGACCCACCCCAGGTGCGCAGCCCCAACACGATCTACGCGGGCCGCGGAGATGGGACGCCGAACCCGAGTGAGATGCTCATCTATCGGGTCTATGTGGGGGACGATCCGGGATCGATCGAGGGGAGCGTGCCGCTGCCGCGTCTGACGCTGCGGACCCGAGATGGCTCCTTCGCGCTGCCCCTCTCGGAGTGTGAGCCGCTGCCTCCCTCTACACAAGATGTGGTCAGCGAAGCGATCCGAGATGCGAACATGCCAGACGAGATCCCTCGTGGCTTACCTTACCCGCCCGAGCAGTCGCCACCCAGGTTCGTCAAGTTCTGGGGCACCGCCCACGAGTTCGCGCGCCGAACTCCCCAGGGTGCGCAGTATGCGCCGAAGAACGGCGGCTTCCTATCCAACCTGCACATCAACTATCTGTACTCGCTCTTCTCGCGCAAGGACGGAGACATGTTCGTCATCCGCGCAAAGGCGCCGACGGCGCCCGACACCCGCTCGGGCCAAGAGGTGACCGGCGGGTTCGAGATGCGGTACTTCTCGATCTGCCAGAACGAACTCGCGACCCAACGCTTCGTTGGCTGCCTCTACGACGCCGAGGTCGCGCTGGACGAGGACG
>JBKHYG010000043.1:0-14197 GCA_046565595.1 Actinomycetota bacterium
CAAGAAGCATGAGCGACTCGCTCGAGGCTTTCGAGCGCGCCAAGGCCGTCATGCCAGGCGGCGTATCCAGTCCGGTGCGCGCCTTCGGCAAGGTTGGGGGAACCCCGCGCTTCGTGGACCGCGGCGAAGGGGCGTTCCTGTTCGACATCGAGGGCCGCCGCTACCTCGATCTGTGTTCGTCTTGGGGTCCGCTGATACTCGGGCATGCGCATCCCGAAGTGGTCGCCGCGATCCAGGAGGCGGTCGGGCGGGGTACCACCTTCGGAGCTCCTACCCGAGCCGAGACCGAGCTCGCCGAGATGGTCACCTCTGCGATCGGTTGCGTAGACCAGGTGCGTTTCGTGAACTCTGGAACCGAAGCAGCGATGAGCGCGATCCGGGTCGCTCGTGCAGCGACCGGACGCGACAAGATCTTGAAGTTCGAAGGGTGTTATCACGGTCACGCCGACGCGTTCCTCTCCAAGGCCGGTAGCGGGATCCTCACTCACGGGTTGCCCGATGCTGCAGGCGTCACCGCAGCAGCTGCCGCAGACACGATCACGGTGCCGTACAACGATCTGACGGCAGCGTCAGAGGTTCTCGCGATGGGCGACACCGCGGCGGTGATCGTCGAGCCCGTCGCTGGGAACATGGGTCTGGTACCTCCGGTCGATGGATTCCTGGAGGGTCTGCGAGAAGCGACCCGGACCCACGGCAGCTTGCTGATCGCTGACGAAGTCATCACCGGCTTCCGGCTGCGTTACGGCATCATCTCCGAACCGTTCGAACCGGACCTGGTCGTGTTGGGCAAGATCATCGGAGGCGGACTGCCGTTAGCTGCCTACGCAGGGAGCAGGGCACTGATGGAGATGGTGGCCCCTGTGGGACCCGTCTATCAGGCGGGAACCCTCAGCGGGAACCCGGTTGCTGTGGCCGCGGGACTCGCGACCTTGCAGGTCTTAGAGAGAGACGCACCATACGGGGCCCTCGATGATGCGGCGGCAACGATCCAGCAGCGTCTTGAAGGAGCCGGACATCCGATCACCGTCCAACGGGCTGGCTCGATGCTCACCGTCTTCTGGACACAGGGGCCCGTCCGGAACCTCGAGGATGCGTTGGGTTCGGATACCGAGGCGTTCGCCTCGTGGTTCCATCGCCTTCTCGATGAGGGGGTCTGGTGGCCGCCGAGTCCGTTCGAGACCGCGTTCATGTCGGTGCCCTTGGTGCGTGAGACCGCGCATCTAGCTGACATCCTCGAGGGATCATTGGCCCCTCCGGACGAAGGCAGGAAGAAGCGGGCGACAGGCAGAATCAGAGGGACATGATGAACCTTCTCGTGCTGCTGGCATACGCAGTGGTGATGTTGACACCCGGGGGCGCCGCACACGCCGGATATGCCGACGGGTACCGGCTGTTCAACTTCCTGGACGGCAACATCGCAGAGTCGAGCGGACTCGTGGCTTCCTCGACCGATCCAGGAACCTGGTACACGCACAACGACTCTGGAGACAACCGGAACCTGGGTCGCTTCTTCGCCGTCGGTCCTGACGGCAACACCAAGACCACCTTCGCGGTCACCCCCAGCCTCAACATCGATTGGGAGGACATGGCCGCTGGGCCGGGATCACAGGGAGGACGCTCTCTGTTCTTCGCGGACTTCGGAGACAACTACCAGGTTCGAACATTGATAACCATCTACGAGGTCGCAGAACCCTCGATCGACGAGACCGTCGCACGCGAGGTCCGACCTGTAGCGACTCGCCTGCTCGCGTTCGAAGATGGACCTCACAACGCAGAGACATTGCTGGTCGATCCAGCCGATGGAACCTTGTTCGTAGTGACGAAGGATGCCGGCGGCAAGAGCGGCGTATACGCGGCTGCACCGGGACCGCTGCCCGAAGGACCGGGGACGCTGAGGCGGGTCGCCGATCTGGATCTGAGGCGATTCGTCAGGCCCGGCGCATCCTTGCTGACGACTGGCGGAGACATCGCTCCCGATGGGAGCCGTCTCGTGATCAGGACCTATGACACGGCGTACGAGTGGCGTTTGGGACCGATGTCGGTTGCTGCCGCACTTGATGCCGAGCCTCTACCTATCCCGCTGCCGCAGACCGTCCAAGGCGAAGCGATCACCTACACGCTGGACAGCGAGAGTCTGGCCACCAGCAGCGAAGGACGCCTGGCTCCGGTCCATCTGATCCCCGGCACCGACTGACCTCGGCGCGCGCTCGTAGCGCCGCAAAGGCAACTATGGGTAGCCGATCCGGATCGTCGGACACACCTGCCGGTAACGCCACGGAACCCACGAACGCTTCTTTGCGACCTCTGGCGTAAACGGGCCGTTGGGATCAACCTCTACATAGCCCGAAGGCTTAGGTGGACACTTGTAACCATAGAGCCATCGCATCGCCAAGAGCTCTCCGTAAGCGGGCGACTGACGATGGCGGGAGACAAAGGTGTCATCCGGCGACTGGGGATCGGCTCCGCATCCGAAATTGTCCGACACGCTGGGACATGCAGGAAAGCCGTGCGGATGGTCCAGCCCGAGCACATGACCCAATTCGTGGACCAGTATGTCGCCAATCTCCGGGAGCTTGCGGTGCCCCCCGACCGGCTCCGTATCCAACGCATTGACGGTCTGAACTGGACGGCAGTCGAATCGGCAGGGCATCCACTCCCACTGCCCCGGGTCCACGGACACATCGAACTCGTGGACCGGAGAATGCCTCCATGTTGCCCCACGACTGGCGTGAGATCGCGCGAGCCCGATCACATTGATCCCATCTTGAAAGCCGGGCAGGACATCGGTAAACCCTCGAAACTCGAACCTCACATTGGGTACCGCATACTCCCAGGTGCGGGTTGCCCACTTGACGGCAGCAGCGAATTGCTCACGATCCGAGGCATCAAACCCAGAGGTCGATCTGTAAGGAATCACGCGCGGGGATGCGAACTCAGCGTTCACCCAATACGGGAAACGATAGAGGCCATCCCGATCCGCAGGCGGGAGGCATCCGTAAGGGCTCGTTTGGCAACTCAAGAACTTCGCCGCTCGGCACCAGTGCCCCGGACAGTCGCGCATGTCGTTCTGCTTGAACTCCCAAGCGGCTTGCAACGGACCCATCCCCGGCAATTGGATAGCCGCCAGGGCCACGAGTCCGATCGCAAGCCGCTTGAACATAATCTCCCTAGGTTCCCGGCACCGTATGACAGTCGGGTCCAAGGTCTCCAACCTGGACACACAAGTCAGCATCCTCGTGGATGAAGCCGCCAAGCCCATCCGCGATGAAGGCATGCAGAGTCCCAATCTGGATGCGCTGCTCCTGGTAGCAAACCAAGAATGGACACACAACTGCACCATCGGTGATGGCGATGTCCTCGTCAAAGGCCACACCACCTGGCTCATCTCCCAGCGGGACATCCGAACCATTGGCCCATAGCGACGAGCCGGTCTTACAGAACTGCAACTGTCCATGGTCGCATTGGAATCCGGCACCTACCTCCGCGCCCGTCGAGAACAGAACCGCTGAGCAGTCACCCGCCGGATCACCGCAAGTACCGAACCGCACCTGCGCACCAGGTCGGCTCGGATCCTCGTCGAATAGACCAACCTTTGCTGAGAAGAAACTCGTCCGATTCCCCGCCGCGTCGCGGGTAAAGACACAGATGCCACCCCAGTTGTTCAGGTCCGCGTCAACGGCAACCTCGACACCCGGCGCGCCAGACACCCACACCGGCGCATAGCCAGAACACTGGAAATGACTCGCCACCGCAGGTTCCACGCCCACGAACCCGCCGACAGCCAACCCAACAGACGCCAACATCACAACCAATCTCTTCGACCCCACCATCGCTATCCCCTCCTACTTCTTGGCCAACACTTCACCCAAAAGTAGACTCACTCTCTCTCTCTCTATGTCAACCCCGTTTGACCAGGCCATATGCTCGTCTGGGTTAGCGACCAATCGAGACGGCAGCGAGAGGTGCGTCCCTGGAGACGGGGGATCGTCCGGACAACTGCCATTCCCGACGAAATTGGGCCTCGGCCGGGACACAAGGTCATCGGCCAACCGTTACCTAGCGTCAGGCCTCGAGGTTGTCGTCGGTTGGCGCCGCGACCTGCAGTTCGGGCGGAACGCGCGTTGCGGTGCGGCGAAGATAGAACGCGCTTGCAGCGATCAAGCCGATGGTCACTGGATAGCCGAGCAATAGTGAGGATGCTCCCAGCAACTCTGGTTGATCCTTAGAGATGAGCCACGCGCGCAGTCCGGCCCTACCGAGGAATGTCAACGCCCACACAGCGGTCACCAGCGTGTGTGCCCGCCGGACCATGGGGTGCTCGTAGTACTCGCGAGGCTTCTTCTCGATCACCATGGCCATCATCGCGCTGCTCGGCTGCCGCACAAGGATGGACAGGAAGAAGAGGATGCCGGTCAGGAACCCCCATGCGACACCAGGAACGAAGTAGGCGCTCGCGCTACCGGTCCAAAGGGCCAGACCGACCGAGACACCCAGCCCGATCAATCCGATCAACCCTTGGCGGATCGGCTCTCGGCGAACCGCTCGGAACAGCAACGCCAACACGGCATAGATACCCGCCACCAGAGCCGCGGTGGTAAGCGTCCAGATGGCGTTGGTGACGACGAACAGGATCGCTGGGACGGCGCCATCGATCATGCCCCGCTTGCCGCCAAGCATCTTCCGGAATCGCTCGACCTCTTCGTCCGACCAGGCGTCGTCCGAGCGGGGAGTCGTAGGTTTGGTTTCTTCCACCGTTGGCGAGACTAACGACCCGGTCCACCCTCGGCAACGGCACGGCACAGGACCTCTCGGACTATCCTGAACCTTCCCCTTGCCCCCCGTCGGGTTGGAGAGGCTTCGTTAGACTCCTTCAGCGACATGAAGCGCGCCGTCCGGCCTGACTCTGTGGTTGTCCTGATCCTGATCGCGGTGCTCTTGGCCTTCGTCGCGATCGCCGCGATGGCTGCGCTCCCGACCGCCGATCTGGACGGGAGCAACTACGAGTGCGGCTTCAACTCCGAACCAGATCCGGGGCCGAAAGATTGCCCGACGCGCGGAAGCATCGTCTTCCTGCTGGTCGTCTCGTCAGTCGGCGCTCTACTGGCAGGCGCGGGAGCACGAGTCCTCCTCCACAGAAGGTCGAAGGGCGTCGGTCGTCGCGCCCATCCCGCCGGTCGGGATTCTGCCCATGTTCGCCAGGTCTGGCCACAGATCGTCAAACGTCACTGTTTGCGTCATGGGAGCTGACAAAACCTGCGGGAGGACGTTCGCGTGGGTCCATTGCTCAAGGAACTCACGGATCTCGGCGCCCTCCAGCCGAAGCTGCTCGCGCGCCGCCGCGAACAGTTCGAGCGGGAAGGTCACATCTTGTGGGGCCGAATCGGCGGACGGCGGCTATCTGCAATGCGACCGATCACCGGAGCCGGGACGAGCAACTTGAGCGATTGAAATGGGTAGCCTTCGGCGCCGGGCTGTGCGATACTTGGGGTTGAATGAAGGTTGGCTTTCCTTGAAGGGCAGCGCTTTGATGCTGGTGAAGGTGTGCATGAGCGTGGTCGCGCTGGTGGGTCTGCCTGGCTGCACCTCTAGACCCGCTGGCCCGGAGACGAGGGCTGATGTCTACCCAGGCGCGACACTTACGGCGCATGACCAGGATTCGAGTAGCGAACTCTTCGAAGCTAACGGCAGCACCTGTTCTACGCAGCGTCGCGACTACGTGACCGACGACCCGACCGAGGACGTCGCGTCCTTCTTCGCCAATCGAGGGTTCGAGAAGAACGACGAGGCTCGAGGGGAAGCTGGCAACTTGATTCGCTGGACGGGTGAGCGGACTGGTTCTGAGGAGACTTGGCGCAAGGTCGATGTGTCGTCGGGATCGCTTGCAGGCTCAGATCGAACTACCGCCTATTCGATATTCCGCGCAGCATGCTCTCCGCCTGCTGGTTCGGGCCAGAGCCCTGCCGCCACACCAGCAGGGTGATGAACCGGGAAGGAGTCTTGCATGAGACCCGTGAAATGGATCGCAGTTGCCGCCGCCGGTGCAGCGCTTACCCTTGCGGCAGGCGCACAGATTTCGGCGCAAATGGATAGTGATGGTGATTTCGAATACGGATCAGCCCCGGCACCCGAGCGATACGCGTCGGCTGACCAACGCGTCCAGGCCGCATTGGCGCACAAGGAGGCTGAGGCAGCTCGCATCACTAGCGCAAGAGAGGCGCTCGGCATCGCCCTTGGTAGCACCCCGCTCGTGCCCAGGTCATACCTCGTCTCCCTGGAGAGGCCGCGCGCCCTAACCGCATTGCTCGAAGCTGCGCGGATCGCGGGGCTCGAACCCACCATGGTGTACGTGTGGTTACAGACAGACCCCGATTCAGGCGAGGTGACCGTTGGCGAGCACGACATCCGATCGTTCGGCTGGTCGCTCACCTCCGGAAGCCAGAAGCCCACAGCCGACCTGGGCGACTACTACGAGCGTGTTCTCCAGGGGCGCCTCGATTTCGATGCGCGCGCGGGCGATATCAGCAGCACACTCGCAACACTTCAGGCCAAACTCTCACAAGTGAAGGAGGGACTTCGCTCATTCGGATTCCGATGCTTGTGTACACCTAAGCAACTCAGCGACCTCGCCGCAGGCGGAGTCGCTCTCCGAGCGGCGGAAACAGGCACAGACCATCAGCAGCCGATTTGGCCCTTCGACCCAGACCGCGATCGAGTGATTGCAACAGGGGGCAGGTATGGCCGCTAACCGGAACCACCGGCACCTGGCTGCCCTGCTCGCGGTGGCCCTAGTCGGGAGCCTCAGTGCTCCTGCTCTCGCCGGCGAAGACAGTTACAACGAGCCCGCGCGGATCTTGTGGAAGGCCCAGACCGGTTACACGCTTACATCTGAGCCTCTTAACTGCGAGCTGCTGATGTACTGCCGCAACGTCTACGAGTTCTTCCGTTGGGACGATTGGCCCGCGTTAACGCGACTGGACGCGCCGAGAACTCCCTCTCAGCAGGGCACCTACGAGCACGAGTTGAGGTTCTTTGACGACGCCAATGAACCCGCAGCGTTGGTGGTGGTGCGACACCAACCCCTTGATTGGGTGGCCAGGATACATAAACCTGATTACTGACCTCCCCCCGGACTCTTACCACGACGGCTGGGATATCAGCCGAGGCGAATACACCTGGGGGATGCGGAGTTGGCGGATCATTGAGGACCGCAACTACTCCATCCAGTTCGACTGCGCGCCCAGCCAGGGCGGGTTCCCAACAGGCCCCTTGCCGACTGACCATGGCGACTACAATGTGTCGGCCCAGGTCGGTCACTGCCACACGGGCGCCGACTCGTGTTCTTCAATCAACGTCTACGCCGACGAGACCGTTCGACTCACGCCGCGCTTCACGACGCAGGCACCTGAATTCGGCGACGCGCTTGGTACATGGGCGTGGAACTACAGCCTGGAATGCTGCCCTTCGAACCCAACCGACACGGACGAGCCTAGAGTCACTGCCGGGACATACTCTCGAATCTGTGGCTTTAATTCATACCACGGAGATTGCTTCTGGCGAGTCGGCCCGTCAGGCTCGGCCCAGCCGACCATCAGCTACGTGATCAATGCCGATCCGCCATCCGGGGGAACCTCCGCCCAAATTAATGAGTGGGTCCTCCGATGCCCTCACTCGCAGAACGCGACCGACTGCGTCGCACGCGTCTACGTGCAAGGGTTGAACACGTCAGGAAGCCAGACTGCCATCTACTCCTCAGGCTGGACTACCGTACCGAAGGGGCCAACGTGGTATCTACACTGGGTCAAGAGTTCCAGCTTCCCTTCCAACACGGTCAAATGGAAGTTCGCCGTGCAGATGCAGGCCGGATACACTCTCGACGCCGACTTCAGCCAGCAAGCCTGGCGCACCCCGCCTTAAACAGAGCGCACCGGAGAACGTGATCGGGCAGCATCCAAGCAAGCGAGGACGGGGGAGGCTGCTCCCCGCGCTCCTCGGGTTGGGGGTGGCGATTCTGCTGGCCTTCGGGCCGACCCTATCGGGTCTGCATCGAAGCCGAGACTCCTTCGAGGTAGCAGAGCGAGTCTGCGCCCACCTAGTGACTCCGGAGGGCGCAGAATCGCCCGAGAGACACCAATGCCTCCAGAATGAGGGGACGAAACCGGACTTCCGATTGGTCGAGTACCTGCCCACGATCCTTGCCCTCGGCGTCGTGATGTGTGCGTGTTGTCGCTCTAGGCGTTGCTGACCGGGATGATCCTGCGGGCTTCGTCTTGCGAGAACTTGGACTCGTTCCGATCAACCGCGTGGCCGCGGCATCGGTCTCGCGCGGCGGAGGAAAGAAAGCGCGACGCGTCGAGAAGAGCCGATTCATCGAAGACAAAGAGATCTCGATGCCAGGCGGCGGGAGCGAGTCAGTCAAGCTGTATGCACGCGCCGGGGCAGTGGGCCTCGTCGCCTTCGACATGCGCGGTGAACCGATCTTCACCCAGCTTCGTAGACTCAAGACGCATCGACAAGCCAACAAGTGCGGCCAGTTCCGCTGGTACAACGAGTACGCGCTCCCGCCAAGATTCGGCCGCAGAACCGTGATCGTACGGCTGGACACGACCGATGATGATCGAGCACGCGGCTTCAACCGGACCGAAAACATCCGCGCCATCGCGCCATCAGACCCAGACTTCGAGCCACTGTTCCGCAGGCGCAACGACATCGAATCAATCAACCGCGGGGTCGACGACTCCCTCTACCTCGGACGCGCACACAGCCTCGGCCACAGCCGGCAACTCATGAACCTGATCGGCTACGCCCTCATGGTCAACTCCCTCGCACTGCACCGACATCGAACCAGAGCACCAGCCACAGCGGCCGCCTAAAAGGAACTAAAGGACCCGAACACCGACAGAGCCGGGCGTCAACGCGCCCGGCTCTCACTTCCCCAGCCCAACATGCCCACACCCCGCCGCCCACGCCCGAGACGGCCCAACCGGTGCGGTAACATCCTCCCAAGGGACGCCGATGACCGGGCCACGAGGTTTTCTCCGAGGTTTCTGCATCCCCCGCCCCTGCCCCCGTAGCTCAGTGGATAGAGCAGTGGTTTCCTAAACCATGTGCGGAGGTTCGACTCCTCCCGGGGGCACCACGCTTGGCCGACCAGCGGAGGAGACCGTATTCCTCGCGGCGAATCTGTGGGTATGCGCAACCATCGTGCCCTCCTTGGCCTGCTCGCCTCCCTGGTCCTGGCAAGCGGCCTGACCGCTTCCTCTGCTCCGGCGATCACCGCCGAGACATACCTGGTCGGAGCGGCTACCCGGCTGATCCACCCCGACGCTCCAGGATCTCCCCTTGCCCCAGGGACGGCCGTGCAGAAGGGCGGCAGCGGCCTCGGCGACGGCAGCAGCGTCGTCTCGCAACTGATCGGCCCGGGCGGCGCCGCCCGCTATCAGGGCGAACCGTTGTCTGCGCGCGCGGTCGTGGTCTCTCGGGATGGAGCGAGCGTCGCGATGGTGACGGTCGAGACCCAAGGCATGTTCATCGCCTATCAGCGTGGACTGCCAGGGATAGCGGATATTGCTGCTGAGGTAGAGGAAGCGACCGATGGCGATCTGCCGGCGGCCAATATCGTGATCTCGAACAACCACACGCACTCTGGTCCGGACATGATCGGTGCTTGGGGCTTCGTGCCTGACGACTATGCGAGGTTCATCGCGGCCCAGACTCGAGACGCCATAGTCGCGGCGTTCGAGGCTCGCGAACCCGCAACCATAACCGCGGGAGCGGACGCGGCCCCGGACATCATCTACAACCAGAACTGCACCGAGGCCCTGAACCAGTCGGGCAACACCGGGGCGCCGAACAACATCTGTAACCCACGGTTGAACTACAAGGACTCGCTGGTTCGCGTACTTCAGGCGCGATCGGTGAACGAACCCGAGCGGGTCATCACGACGGTGCTGTCGTTCTCGGCTCACGCCACATTGGGCGGCGGCTCGGGTTTGCACGGCGACTGGCCGCAGTTCATGAGCGAGAAGCTGTCAGAGACCTACGGCGGGACCGGCATAGCGTTCGAGGGCTCGGTCGGAGCGACCCAGCCTTGCAGGCCCTTCTGCGGCTACACCGACAAGGCCAAGTACGGGCCGGACCTTCCCGCCGATCGCAAGGGCGCGTACACCTACATGTTGGGTTGGCATGCCGCACGCGCATTGGCCTCGGCGGTCCCCGTAGAGGGGGAACTTGCTGCCTCACGCGCATTCATCCGCCATACCGCTGAGAACGCCGCGCTGTTCGCTCTGGTCACCAACGGCGCTGCGGTCGGTGCTCCGATCGCTCGCTCGGTCGACGCACCGTGGGTGATCGGCAACACGGTCCTAACGACCGTGAGCGCGTTGCGGATCGGCAACCTGCTGGTCAACGGAGCGCCAGGCGAGGCCTACTCGAACATCTCCGCGGGAGTCGAGTCGGCGCTTGGCATCGACGCGAAACTGCATTGGACGCTCGGATTGGCCGATGACCAACTGGGTTACCTGATCGCTCCCGTCGAGGCCTACCCTGCGGTGCTGGCAGAGGTCGCGGTCAACGACAACTCGATCTTCAACATCTCACCGACCATCGGCGACCATGTGATGTGCGCGCAGACGCGGATCTCCAGGGAACTTGGCTTCGGCCCGAGCGATCCGGTTTCGGTCGCTACGACGGCTGATCCTCGTTGCACAGCTTGGGATGCTGCCGACCTGGCAGCCGACGCAGCCGAAGGTCGCTAAGAGCCTTTATGGGACCGCTACCTTGATGGTGGGACAAACGCGCCGGTAGCGCCAGTCCATCCACGAACGATCGCCCTTCTTGACGCCCTTTGGAGCCTTCGGGCAGCGGTAGGGATACAACTCTCGAACACCGAGCAACTCAGCAAGTGCCGGCGACTGACCATACCGTTCGTAAGACTGCCCGTCTGGCTCGCAATAGCCCTCGGGATCCATGGTCACGCAGCGAGGCTCCCTTCCCTCGGTCGGAGAAGGATGGTCCAATCCGAGAACATGTCCGAACTCGTGCATGATCACCGTTCCGATCTCAAGACGCGTCAAAGTCCTCAGTTCGCGGTCCTCCAACGGATGCTGGAGACCACCCCAATATCGGAGATTCGCACGCCCGCAATCGAAACGGCACGGCAACCAGACCGGCTCGTGATACAGGTTCAGCCACATGTCCCATTCCGACCAGTTGCCCTGGGAGAAGACAACCGCTCCCGCAGCAGGGGTCGGAGCCGCCAACAACTGAAAGGCTATGATGTTCTTGCCGTCGTTGGGGATCGCGAGTTCATCGGTGAAACCCAGAAGCTTGAACCGGAGTCGGGGGTTCGTGTACTCCCATGTACGGCCCGCATACGCGAACCATTTCGCGATCTCCTCCCGCGGGATACCCCAGACATTGGATGGATTGATCCAATACTCGACGCGGATCAGCGAACTCGACACTCCTTTGCACTGGTCGAGATCTGGGCGATCGACAAACCAGGCACACCGAAGCCGGTAGTTGCGACAATAGTGACCAGGGCAACCTGTCGGATCATTCATTCCATGATCGTCGGGCACGGCGAGTGCTCCGCCGGGTAGCAACGAGGCGACCGCCAGAGCGAACCCACACACCGCCTTGAGCATCAGATGTCCCCTCTCGCGGCTTTGGCATAAGGATATGCCCACCCCGTGTTGATGTCAATCCCGACTGACTAGGACATATGACAGCCTCAAGTCATACCGGATCCCTCGGGCTACGAAGGGCCGTCGCGATCCGGCCCCTAAGCCACTTCCGCTCGCACCTTTGGCGCGACCTCGGTGCCCAGAAGTTCGATGGCATGTAGAACCTGTTGCTGGGGCATCGGGCCCAGAGCGATCTGCAACAGGAACCGGTCGTGACCGAAGAGCTGGTGCTGGAACAGGATCTTCTCGACTATCTGTTGGGGGCTGCCGACGAAGTTGGCGCCGCGGAGAGACGCGGCAGCATCGAACTCGGGACGCCCCATCGGTTGCCATCCGCGTTCACGCCCGATCCTGTTCATCGCCTGCATCGTCGGCAGGTACGACTCGTCCAAGGCTTGTTGTGAAGTGTCGGCGATGTGCCCGTGAGAGTTGATGCTGAGGGGCAACCGCCCGTGTCCCGCTTCGATGGCGGCGTCACGATGGATCTGAGCGAAGCCAGCGAACCGCTCGGGCATGCCTCCGATTATCGCTAGCGCCATCGGCAGCCCAAGTTTGCCAGCGCGCACCGCCGAGCCGGGGTTCCCTCCAGCAGCAAGCCACACCGGCAGCGGATCCTGCAGAGGACGCGGATAGACGCCGCGGCCATCGATCGGAGGTCGATGCTTGCCCTTCCAGGTGACGATCTCGCTCTCGCGGATCGCAAGCAGCAGCTCGAGTTTCTCGGCGAAGAGCTCGTCGTAGTCGTCCAGGTCGTATCCGAAAAGGGGGAAACTCTCTATGAACGAGCCGCGTCCCGCCATGATCTCGGCGCGACCGTTCGAGATCAGATCGAGCGTGGCGAACTGCTGGAACACTCGGACCGGATCATCAGAACTCAGCACCGTGACCGCGCTGGTGAGCCTGATCCGTTCCGTCCGGGCCGCTGCCGCCGCAAGGATCGCGGCCGGAGCCGACGCCAAGAAATCCTGCCGGTGATGTTCGCCGATGCCGAACACATCCAGCCCAACCTGGTCGGCTAACTCGATCTGCTCGAGCAGCTCGCGCATCGTCCGCGCGTCTCGCTGCGGGTCAGTCTCGCTCCCATAGCTTGGAACGAAGGCGAAGAGGCCGATCTCCATATGCTGACCCTAACGCCGCTGCAACCCTGGAAACTTCCTCCCGCCCTGGCTGGCTGGGACCCGGATACGATGGCTGCATGGGCAAGCGCGTCTACTCCGTCGTCATCGGTACAGCCGTGACGATGATCCGTTCGATGAAGTGGGATGTGACGGTCACAGGCGCCGAACACATCCCCACCGAAGGCCCCGCGATCCTGGCTTCCAATCACATCGGCTACCTCGATTTCGTCTTCTCTGGATACGCAGCCCGCGACCGGGGACGCCGGGTGAGGTTCTTGGCGAAGAAGGAGATCTTCGACAAGCGGGGCGTCGGATGGCTGATGCGTCAGATGGGTCACATCCCGGTTGACCGTCACGGCGCGGCCCAGGATTCGATGCGCGCCGCCGAAGCCGAACTGCGCCGCGGCGAGATCATCGGCATGTTCCCCGAGGCGACCATCAGCCCCTCGTTCGTGCCGCGCGCAGGAAAGACCGGGACGGTAAGGATCGCGCAAGCAACCGGCGCTCCCCTGCTGCCGGTCGCGTTATGGGGCACGCATCGGATCTTGACCAAGTGGCGTCCGAAGAACTTCCAACGCAAGATCCCGATCACCGTCGCGGTCGGCCCCGCCATCCCGCTCACCGCCGATGACGATCCCGAGGTCAAGACGAAGGAACTGATGGCCGCGATCTGCGAGCTCCTCGATGAGGCTCAGCGCGCCTATCCCGCCGAACCGGCAAGCGCAGAGGATGCCTGGTGGCTACCAGCGCATCTGGGCGGCAGCGCCCCGAGTTTCGATGAGGCCGAAGCACGCTTGGTGGAAGAGAGGGAACGCAAGGCAGCTAAACGCAAGCAGGAGCCAGGTCCCACCCCCTGACTACCATCGGGACGATGGCTATCGATCGGTCGAAGGTTCCACCGCAGGGGGCATACCGGGCCCGAGAGTGCCCGGTGATCTGTCAGCTGGATGTCCTACAACCGACCGAACCGGCGCCCAAGCCGGACTTCTACGCCATGCTCGGCCAGCAGGGTGATGGATACGAGGCAAGCCTGTTCGAAGTGATCTTGGCCAACCATCCCGACGCCGTGGATGTTGAAGAGGACGAAGCGAAGACGGTTGCCGCGATCCAAGCTCGAGTACCGATCATCTTGTCGCCCAAGCTTCCCGTTGACGAGGCAGGGCGTCGCGTCGGTAAGCCCGACATCCTGATAGCCGCACCCGCGGGCGGCTACCGCCCGGTCGATGTGAAGTCGCACAAGGCGCTCGGGCCGATCGGCAACGGGAAAGCACCTGCGCTCGTCTCAACACCGCAAGCGCTCGCATACGAGTCCGCGCTTCCCGACGAAGAGTACAAGCAGGCGATCATCGAGAAGGACGACCTCCAACTGGCTCACTACCAGCGGATCCTCGAAGC
>JBKHYG010000044.1:0-9904 GCA_046565595.1 Actinomycetota bacterium
GTACCTTCCAGAACATCGGGCTGGTCAAGAGCCTGTCGGTCATGGAGAACATGCTCGTCGGGCAGCATCTGAAGGCCAACTATTCGCCCGTCGCCGGCCTGCTGGGGCTGCCGAGTACCTTCCGTGAGGAACGCGTCTTGAAGGCGAACGCTCTCGAGATACTCCACTTCATGGGTCTGCTCGAGTATCGAGATGATCGGGTCAACAAGTTGCCGTACGGTCTGCAGAAGTTGACCGAGATCGCGGTGGTCCTTTCGGGCGATCCAGATTTCTTGATGCTCGATGAGCCGACCTCAGGCATGAGTCCTGAAGAGGCTCATCAGTTCGGAGACCTGCTGCTGAAGTTGCGGGCCGAACTCAACCTGACGGTCCTGATGATCGAGCATCATGTTCCGCTCGTCGTGCGTGTCTGCGATCAGGTCTACTGCTTGAACTTCGGCAAGCTGCTGGCCGAAGGGACCCCGGACGAGATCCGTGAACATCCAGAGGTCGTTGCCGCCTACCTGGGGGAGGAAGGCTGATGGCGATGCTCGAGGTCAAGGATCTGCGTACCGGGTACGGCGCGCTGCCGGTCTTGCACGGCATCAGTTTCGAGATCGATCAGGGCGAGTTCGGGGTCATGCTCGGGCTGAACGGTGCGGGGAAGACCACCACGATGATGGCCTTGACCGGCTTGCTTAAGGCCTGGTCCGGGGATGTCGTCTTCGAGGGAACCTCGATCGCGGAGATGGAACCAGCCCAGAGGGTCGAGGCAGGAATGGCTCTGTCCCCGGAAGGGCGTCGCGTATTCCCACAACTGACCGTAGGGGTGAACCTCAGGTTGGGGGCTTGGGTGCGTAGGAGCCAGTCCAGCACATACGAGAAGCAACTGAAGCTCTGCTACGACATCTTCCCTCGCCTGTATGAGCGCAAGGATCAGTTGGCTGGGACGATGTCGGGAGGCGAACAGCAGATGCTCGCCGTGGCGAGAGCGATGATGAGCGACCCGAAGTTGCTGTTGGTTGACGAGGCCTCGCTGGGGCTTGCACCTAAGTTCGCTCAGGACATGTTCGCAGCCATCAAGACCATCGCCGAGACCGGCGTCACTGTCATCATGGTCGAGCAGAATGTGAGCGCCTTGAAGCTCGCAGATCGGGCATGGATCATGCAGAAAGGTACGCTCGTCTTCAGCGGCACCAGCGAGGATTTCGCGCAGAAGGACCTGCGGGCCGAGTATCTCGGCTAGGACTTCTTCTTCTGCTTGCCTTTGCCTGCGGTGATGTCCGGTGAGGTCGGATCGCAGACGCGGCAAGGCTCGAGTCCCTGATCTTCGGCGTCCGTGCGCGTCGTATAGGTCAGGTCTTCCTTGCCCTCGACCAGTCGGCAATCGGTGCGATGGAAGGATGAGCGACCGACGACGACCGTGTTCCCGTTCGAGGGGATCGCCGGAACCGCCCCCGTCGGCGCGTCGGGTTCGACCAGGCTCGGGCTCGGGACGGTCGTGCCCTTCAGGGCTTCGATCATGTCATGGAAGCGTGCGTCCGCATGTGCTCGGTCGCGCCGGGCAGCCTCGAAGAGCATGAGTGAGCATCCGATGACGATCAACCCGATGCCAGTCGCCCCGCCCGATATCAGGTAGGGGATCTGGCATTGCGCGCAATCCTTGGCGGCTGCGCCGTTCCAGGCGATGAAGATCACGAGGAACCCGATGCCGATGAACCCGACCCCTATGGGTCCTGCGTTCTGGAAGCGGTCCATGGGGCCAGCCTATCCCACCGTTCGGTTCCGATGACGGTCGCGGGGCTGGGAGCCTAAGGGCGCCGTAACAGATCAGGAGTCAGATCACCGAGGGTGACTGCTCCTGCCAGCGCCATCGCTTGCGCGAATTCGTCCCTCAACATGCGAAGCGCGAGAGCGACACCATCTCGCCCTCCGGCAGCCAAACCCCAGAGTTGCGCGCGTCCCACGGCAACCGCATCGGCGCCCATAGCGAGAGCTTTCAGGACATCGGTCCCTCGGCGGATGCCGCCATCCATGATGATCGGCAGCTGGCCGCCCACCCTGGCGACGACCTCAGGCAGAGCGTCGGCGGTAGCGATGCTCGTATCCAGTTGTCGGCCGCCATGATTGGAGACCCAGACCGCGGCGATACCTGCATCCCGAGCCTTCTCGGCATCGTCGCCCCGCACGATCCCCTTGAGGATGATCGGGAGCTGGGTGCGTTCACGGATCCAGGCCAGGTGTGCCCAACTCAGGTCGGGTTGGTGGATGAATGCGCCGATCGTGGGAGGTTCCTCTGGAGAGAAGGTCGAGCGCGGCACGAGATCGAAGTGAACCGCCTGCACCCCATCCGGAAGCGAGAACCCGAGCCGCAGATCCCTCTCGCGTCTGCCCAAGATGGGAGCATCCGCCGTTAGCACTATCGCCCCATACCCGGCAGCCTCCGCTCTGGCGATCAGCGTCTCGGTCTGTTCCGGGGTGTTGAACAGGTACAGCTGGAACCAGCGTTTGCCGTGTGGCGCGGCTGCGGCGACCTCCTCGAGGGGTACGCTCGAGATGGTGGACAGGGTCATGAGGGTCCCGGCCTCTGCCGCGGCTTTCGCGGTAGCGATCTCACCCTCCTCGTGTGCCATGCGATGCAGAGCGGTGGGAGCGAGGATGATCGGCATCGATAGATCGATCCCAAGCAGCGAGGTTTTCATGCTGGCCGCGGAGATGTCGATCATCGTGCGGTAGGCGATCTTGATCCGCTGGAACGCCTCGATGTTGTCCCGCAAGGTCAGTTCGTCACCTGCTCCGCCGGCGAAGTAGCCGTAGACGGGCGAAGACAACCTCTCGCGAGCGATCGAGTGCAGATCCTCGATGTTGTAAGCGTTCAGCATCGCTCGTGAGCCTACGAGAGTGTGCCCAACCATCCGATGGTGCGGTCGGCGATCTCGTCGATGACCTCTGCGTTGGGGCGGCCTTTGACCTCGAGCGAATGGTTGCCGCCGTCGAGCAGATGCAGCGTCGCCGACGGCAAACCCTCGATCGTGGCGTGCAGCAGTTCGGGCGTTGCGAACGGATCCCTCGAACCTTGGATGAACAGCATCGGGACCTCGATCTGGGAGAGGTGGGCGTCTCGGATCTGTTCAGGCTTGCCGGGGGGATGTAGCGGATACCCCAGGAAGAGCAGACCGTCCACAGCTGCGCCCTGGGCCACGATGTGGCTCGCCATGCGGCCGCCGAAGGACCGGCCTCCGATCACCAGCTTCGGCGCACCTTGTGTCTGCTCGACGATCTGACGCCAGGTTAGTTCGACCCTCTTGGCGGGATCGGGCCGACCCTTCCCAGCCTCGGCGGAAGGCTGGTTGAAACGGATGACCTCGAGTCCACGGTCCGCGCACGCTTCAGCGAACCGCACCAGCCCGGGGGTGTCTTTGGACCCGCCTGCTCCGTGGGTCAGTACCAGCCGGGGCGCCCCTTCAGGCCCATGGAGTGATGCAGATACCGGACCCTGCGGCGTTTCGAGTTTCACGACATGACCGCCCAGAGGGTGTGATGGAAGCGATCGGGGATGACCGCGTCCAGGACGGCTCGGTCCAAGGCATCTGCCGCGCGCACGACCCGCGCCGACACCCTCCGCATCGGGCCGTGCCGCCACGCAGCAGGGAAGGCCCCTGCGAGGTAGTAGTGAACCCCGAGCGTCAGCACCCAGGCCCACGATGCCGAGCCGACCTTCACCGAGGAGAACCCAGCTTGGGCGCCAGCCCGCTCCAGATCCTCACGCGAGAAGGTGTGCAGGTTCGCCGCCATGCTCGCAAGTTCCCAGTTCTGAGCAGCCGCGTCCGCGGGCGTGGGTTCCTTGCCGCGCGCCTTCTGGATGGCGGTCACCGTCTTGTAGAGGGAGCCGACCACGCGGCCGACCTGCCTCTCACCCGAGGCGGTCGGTTCAGCGATGCAAGCGACGCGGCCGACCGGAGTAAGGAGCCGCCTGCATTCGCGCAGCATGGCCACGGGATCTGGAACATGATGCAGGGCGCCCCGCACCACGACCAGGTCGAAAGATGCGTCGCGGAAGGGCAGGGCTTCGCCGTCAGCGCAAGCCAGTTCCAACCTGATATCTGCCTTGCCAGCGTTCTCGCGCGCCTTCTTCAGCATCCCCGCCGAGATGTCCGTGGCGACGAGCTCTTGGGCGATCCCGGCCATGCCCGCTCCCAACGCCAGGTATCCGGTTCCGCAAGCCACATCCAACAGCCGAGTGGCGCGTGGCACGCCGCCTAACGCTTCGGTGAGCTCGCGCAGAACAGCCTTGCCGAGCCCGGGGGAGATGTCGATCAGGAATCGGTCATCGTAGGCGTCAGCTTCATGGTCATGGACCAGCGCGTTCAAGGCTTTGGGATCCATGCGGGTCCAGTCTAGAGCCGGCGCCTGGCTGGCCAGGGTGAGACTTGGCTGCTCACCGACTAGGATGTCCCTCATATGGCTCGTTCGAGGAGAGGTCCGCGGCAATCCCGCGATGTTCCAGGCGCTACCGGAGGTGGCCGCCCAGGGTCGCGTTCACGCAAGTTGGCATCCAAAGCCGCTCAGCGCGAGAAGCAGCAGGCCAGGACGGGGACGGTCAAGGAAGACGCGATCGAGATCGACGGGCTCGTTTCCGAAGCATTGCCGAACACCATGTTCCGCATCGATCTTGACAACGGCCACCAGGTACTAGGTCACATCAGCGGCAAGATGCGTAAGCATTACATCCGTCTGGTGCCAGGGGACCGGGTCCGGGTCGAACTCTCGCCCTATGACCTGTCGCGAGGACGGATCACCTACCGCTATCCGACCGGCGGTCCTCGACCTTAGACGGTTGCTCTATCAGCGGATGCCGCTGAACAGGTCACGCTCGAACCCGGTCTCGTCGTACTCAGGTTCGACCCTGGTCTTGGCGAGCTTGTAATCCTCGAACGGGTATACATCGGCGACCACCTCGTCTGGTAGCGCGAACCAGAACGAGTCCGGCGCCACCTGCGTGGCATGCGCCAGGAGAGCCGCACTTCGCTGCGGGAGATAGGGACGAACATCTATCCGCGTCTTGAATCCGGCATCGCCGCTCGGGTCCCACTTATCGAGATGCTTCGCGTACCAACTCTCCTGACCGCTCGCGACGATCGCTTCATGCAATGCGGATATGCGACGATGCGTCCATCCCATGTAGTAGAGCTTCGAGGGTGTCCAGGGATCGCCAGCCTCCGGGAACCTGGCCGGATCACCCGCGGCCTCGAAGACCGCCACTCCTAGTTCGTGTGCGCGGATGTGATCTGGATGCGGATAGCCCGAATGGTCGTCGTCGTAGGTCAAGATCACCTGCGGGCGCTCGGATCGTACGATCCGCACCAACCTCTCCAGAGCCTCCTGCTGATCGGCGTTCCACAGGTTGCCCGGATGGCGATTGGGCTCGGTGTCTGGCATCCCGGAGTCCAGATAGCCCAACAGATGCAGGGCCGCATATCCCAGGATCTCGACACTTGCTTCGAGTTCGCGTTGGCGAACCTTGGCAAGATCCGTGCGGGCTTCTTCGGTGTCGGCGGCCGGGTTCAAGATGTCGCCGGCCTCCCCTCCGGTGCAGGTAACCAGCACGCATCGAGCCCCTTCGGCCGAGTAACGGGCAGCGATGCCCGCTCCCTTCGAGGCTTCGTCGTCGGGGTGGGCATGGATCTGCAGCAGACAGAGTGCCTCTTCCACGCGGGTAGCATATGACCCAACGACCGTTAGTCGAAGGGGACCAGTTCAGATGCCGAATGCACCCGCTGGCGCGATCCGCCGCTATTACTCCGACCGCCTGGCTCCGGTCTTGCCGGGACGAGCCAAGAAGGATGTGTTCGCGCTGTTGGAAGACCGGAAGGAACTCCAACGAGCCGCAGACGAACTCCTGCAGGCAGCGCTGCCCTACTCGGGAGACCCGAAGGTCAAGGCTGCGATCGATCGTCTGCGCGGCCACCTCTAGAGAAACCGAAGCCACCGCGACTCTCATGGTCGCCGGGCCTCCGACCTATCGGCCCGATACTGAGCTATAGGGGGATCGAGCCCGAGACGATCAGCACCTCGCTCGGATCTATGTCCCCGAGCACCCGAACTCGTGGCGCCTTGGATCTCTCGAGTTCGGCCAGCAGTTCCTCCGTTCGATCGCGCACACATAGGGTCACCAGCGGAGCCAGGAACCCGGCCGGTTCTCGTCTCGTCGTGAGGACCGTCGGGGCCAGGTACCGTCCACCCTCAGGCAGACCTTCCCCCGAGATCCGCGTCCCCCCGCACAGGATCCCACCCCCTTCGCGTCCGACCCTGGCTGAGTAGTCGAGAGCGTGCTGCAGGGTCTCGGCGTCTGCAACCGGCCCAACCTCGGTGGCCGCGTCACAAGCTCTGCCGATGCGACTCACCACCGCAGTTTCGGCCAGCAACTTCCCGACCCTCTCGGCGATCGCCTCATGGACCAAGCCCACGCGGGGGGTGGCGGGGCCACTTCCCGTGCCGAAAGCCTCGGCGAGCGCCGCCGCGACCTGGTTCGCATCCGCCTTGTCGTCGGCGACGACCGCCGTCGTCGGATCTATGACACTCAAGGAAGCCACATGCGATGCGGCCGCCTCCGCGAGCCCGACGGCGTCCGCACGGCGTCCCAGCCAGACGACCCGGTCGATCACGGGACTAGAAGCAAGCTCTCGGGCATCCTCGGACGGCAGGAGCGCCACGAGTCCGGACAGCATGTTCGCGGCATCGGCGGCCTCGACGATGCTCGTTGCGTGCGCGCGTGCGCGCGGATGTGGAGCCAGCAGGACAGCGCCGCCTCTAGACAACGCCTCCACTGCCACCACCGCCCAATCCTCGAACCGAGACCAAGCGTCGCCGGAGATCACGACGACCTCCGGATCGAGTTCAGGCAGGTTAGGGATCCGCTCTCCGAGGCGATCGATCGTCTGTGTGAAGCGAGATCGTGCCGCGGATATGGGAGTGCCGAGTTCGGAGACCTCCCGCTCGATGGAGACCCTTGACCCGGTCTCGAGTTTGGCCAGCAACGACCTCACCGACGCCGAGCGGTAGGCGGCATGGGTCCTCGGCCACTGGCCGGCCCTCAAGGCTTCCCTGGCATCCACGGCCGCTGAACGCATCTGCGAGGTGGCGGCGGTATGAACGGCTACGAGCGGCTCGCCGGTAGACGGGTCGTCCATCTCGAACATCCCGCGCCGCGCACCGGTGACCCTGGTTCCGCGTAGGTAGATACGGTTCACGCCCCGATGGTAGCCGTCGGGCCTGTAGCGTCAGCGTCATGTGTAGAGCGTGCATGGCTGCGGTCATCGCGCCCGAAGGGGATCAGCAGAGGATCCGTCGGGCAGCGGGCCTAGAGGTTCAGGTCTCTGACCTTGCCTCCTCGAGCAGCGAACTCGATCCGTCGGCGAGCTTCGATGTGCTGATCATCCTCGGAGCAGTCGAGCCAACGACCAAGGAGCCGGCGTTGCTTGCGATAGGGCCCGACGAGCCCGTGTGGGCAGACCATTGCATCCCCGACGGGGACGACCTGGCCGACCGGCTACCCGGGGCCGTCGTGAGAGCCCTCATCGAACGACGCAAGCGCTAGGACCTAGAGTCCTACCCATGAACAAAGACTTCTTCTCAAGCCTCGACCAACGACGCGAAGACTTCGCGGGACGCGTTGACGCTCCGAGCGTCGCCGTCGATGTTGCGCTGCATTCTGGTCGCGTCATCAAGGTCGAGTCGGTCACCGAAGCCGCGGAGGGTTTCCTGCAGATCGACGGAGTCGACCGGAACGATCTCGAGACTCCGCTGTCGGTAGCGGTTCCCTACCACCAGATCGCCTCGGTCGTGTTCGTCAAGGAACGACCCAGGATGGGCCGCGCAGGCTTCTGATGTCTCGGACCGTCGAACTGCTTCAACAGCTGATCCGGAATCGGTGTGTGAACGACGGCACGCCATCCTCCGGCGGCGAGATCCGCAGCGTCGACACGATCCGCTCCTTCCTGCCAACCCAGGGCCACGATCAGGTCACCTTCGAGCCGATCACAGGTCGCGGTTCTCTGCTGGCAACCATCCATGGAAGTGATCCGAGCGCACAGAGCGTGATTTTCATGGGGCATCTCGATGTCGTTCCGGTCACGGCCCCAGAGCGGTGGGAACGCGACCCGTTCGGCGGGGAGATCCACGACGATGTGGTGTGGGGCCGTGGCGCCGTCGACATGCTCGATGTGACCTCGACCATGACCTCCGCGTTCCTCCGGCTTATCGAGGAGGGGTTCCGTCCGCGCGGGACGCTACATCTGCTCGCGGTTGCCGACGAAGAAGCGCTAGGAACCCACGGAGCCGGCTACCTGTGTGAGCAGCACGCCGACACCGTCCGGAGCGACATCGTCCTGACCGAGTTCGGGGGGATGAGGCTGCCCTTCTCGAGAACCCCGGTCGTGCCGATCGCGGTCGGCGAGAAGGGGACCTACTGGTGCACCATCAAGGTCACCGGCACGCCTGGTCACGCCAGCATGCCTCTACGCGCAGACAATGCCCTCGTGAAGGCCGCAGAGGTTGTGCGGCGCCTCTATGAGTACCAGCCGGCACCCGTCCTGCACGAGGCCTGGCGCAGTTTCGTCGCGCAGGCCGATCTGGGAGACGAGGCTGTGGCCGTGCTGACCGACGGCGCGCGTCTGCAGGACTTCCTGGCCGAAGCTCCCGTACCCGTCGCTCGCCTCTTCCACGCATGCACCCATACGACCTTCGCCCCCACGATCATGAGGGCAGGAGTCAAGACGAACATCATCCCGGATGCAGCCGAGATCCAGGTAGATGTGAGAACCTTGCCAGGTCACGAGGCTGCGGAGGTGCGCGCGATGCTGTCTGAGGCTCTAGGGGACCTCTGGGACCAGGTCGAGATAACGGCGGACAGCGACTCTCCAGCGACCATCTCTCCGGCGACCTCGCCCGCGCTCGATGCGATCGCCAAGGTCACCGATTCGCTGAACCCCGGCTTGAAGATCGCCCCGACGCTGCTGAGCGCCGCGACCGACGCCCGTCACTTCCGACGCATCGGGGCCGAGTGTTACGGGGTTGGCCTCAAGAGCGATCGGATCGGTTTCGCTGATTTCATGGGCATGTTCCACGGCGACAACGAGCGGGTCGACACCGAGACCCTCCGTCTGGAAGAGGAATACTTCTACCGGCTTGCTCACGAGTTGGTCGGCTGATGGTTCACGAGGCTGCGGGGCAGGGGTTCCAGGCGGCCGCGGACGCCTACGCCGCAGCCAGGCCCTCCTATCCCGATGAAGTGGTTGCGCGCTTGGCCGACGAGTTAGGGCCGGTCGTGCTCGATCTGGCGGCCGGGACCGGGATCTTCACGAGGCTGCTGTCGGGGCGAGTCGAGACCCTGATCGCCGCCGAACCCGTCGCAGCCATGAGGGAACGCCTCGTAGGTGACCTCCCGCAGGTTCCGACCGTCGCGGCCACTGCAGAGTCGCTGTGTTTCGCAGAGGAGAGTTTCTCGGGAGTGGTCGTCGCACAGGCCTTCCATTGGTTCGACGCCGCGACTGCGATAGAAGAGATCCGTCGCGTGCTGTTACCCGGTGGCGCACTCGCCGTTGTCTTCAACATCCGAGACGATCGGACCGACTGGGTCGCGCGGATGACCGAGATCATCGATCCGTTCGAAGACGAGATCCGGGTACCGCGTTACCGGGACGGCGCATGGCGGCCAGGCATGGCCTCTGCGTCCTCGGGGTTCGATCTGATCGAGCAATGGATCGTTGATCACGAACAGCCGATGGATCCGGATGGATTGGTCGCCCGGGTCGCCTCGACGAGTTTCATCGCCCGGCTAGACCACGAGCGTCGCCAAGGGGTAGAGAGTCAGGTTCGCGCACTCTGCGAGAACCATCCGCAGTTGCGGGGGAGAGAGCGCTTCAGT
>JBKHYG010000045.1:0-1525 GCA_046565595.1 Actinomycetota bacterium
CTTGCCGCGAGTCCGCCATCTGGCAACACCGCGTATTGGGCCACTGCCCGATAGCCCAACTCGCGGGGACTCGGGACCGTCGCGGCCACATCGGCGGTCACGCCGGCGACGCGCTCTAGTGCCTCGATGACCAAACCTCTCTTGACCTCGAGTTGGGTCGGGTAGGACAGGGGCAGGTCGGCCCCCGGCGGAAGTTCAAGACGAGAACGCTCAGGATGAGGCTCGAGTATCTCGCTCACATGACCGCGAAGGGTCCCGGCTACCGGCTTAGGGCGGGTTGTGACGGTTTCGCCGGGAAGTCCCCCTCTGACCAGGACGACGCCTTCATCGGTCCTAGCCAGGCCATAGCCGCCGGCCACGATCCGCTCGATCGTCAGGGTCACGGTCCCGGCCTTCACGCCCTGACGGTACCGGCTTGGAGCGTCTTTACACCCTCGCGAGGTCGGACCTATACTGCTCACCGGCTTCCGACCACTGGGCCGCGGACCTGGTCCGCGGCGTTTTCGTGACTCGACCCGGTAGCCAAGCGCGAGCATGAACCGAGAAACCAAGCGCATCATGAAGAAGCAGCAGGCGCAAGCCGAGCGCGAGCGTGTGCGTGCTGCCGCCATCGCAGGCTCGAAGCAGCGCAGCGAAGAGAAGGCCAAGGAAGGCCGGATCAAACGCTGGATGCGCTTCCTGCGTGAGGTCCGCTTCGAGTTGAGGAAGGTCTCGTGGCCCAACCGCAGCGAGATCTTCACCTACACGGTGGTGGTCGTGGTGACCGTGACCGTGCTGACCGCGCTGGTCTTCGTGCTCGACTTCGCCTTCGCCAACACGATCCTCGAGGTGTTCAAGTGATCGACGAGACCGAACACGGTCCCGCAGAGGAGAAGTTGCCGGAGTCTCCCACCGTCGACCCGGCCCTGGAAGCAGAGGTCGAAGACGCGCTGGAATCCGCCGACGATCCCGAGATCGACGACACCGACGACCTCGAATGGTTGCCCGGCGACTGGTATGTCATCCAGACCTACTCGGGCTACGAGAACAAGGTCAAGGCCGACCTCGAACACCGGATCGCCGCGATGCACCTCGAAGAGCAGATCTACGAGGTCATCATCCCGACCGAGCAGGTCCAAGAGATCAAGGGCGGCAAGAAGACCAAGATCGACCGCAAGGTGTTCCCCGGCTACCTGCTGGTCCGCTGCGATCTGGACGATGAAGCGTGGATCGCTGTCCGCAACACCCCTGGCGTCACAGGCTTCGTGGGAGGCGCATCGAACACGCACCGGCCGCTGCCTCTGACAAAGCGCGAGGTCGAACGGATCCTGTCGCGCGGCAAGGAAGAGGAAGCCGCGCCGGGCACCACCGCAGCTCCGGTGGTCAAGCGTTCCATCTGGAGCGAGAACGACCCCGTCCGCGTAACCGCAGGGCCCTTCGCAAACTTCCATGGCGTCATCGCCGAGGTCGACGACGAGCGCGAGAAGGTCCGCGTGCTCGTCAACATCTTCGGCCGGGAGACCCCGGTCGAACTCAGCTTCGATCA
>JBKHYG010000046.1:0-3223 GCA_046565595.1 Actinomycetota bacterium
TCGGGACAGTAGCTAGGCCTCCCAGGATGCCGACGACCACGCCCAAGGACAGGGCCGCGATCATGGTGACCCCAGCACGCAACGCACGATCTCGCGGCTGATCGGCGATCCACGCGGCTGCCAGAGCGGTCGCGGCCAGCATCATCCCGAGTATGACGGGATCGGTCGTGGTGATCCGCAGTCCGCTGGCTATCGGTGAGGCGAGAAGTGCTCTTGCGGGCAGGATCGGGTCAACCATCATGGCTACAGAAGGCACGGCGACGCCGATGATGCTGGCGGTTCCGATGGCCGAGTAGGTGGGTCGAAGGATGAACACCAGGGCTCCAAGCGCGAACGACATCAGCAGGGCTACGCCTCGGGCTACGACACCGGTCGACACGCTCAGGCCCTCGACCATCGATAGAGCAGGGAGCAGCAGCAGCCCGGCGGCTGTGATCACCATGACGCTTCGCGAACCCCTGCCCAGATGACCCCCGGCTATGGCGAACACCGACGACCAGATCACGAGCGTCGCCAACGCCAACATCACCGCTACCGCGGGAGCATGTCCGTGCTGAGCGGTCAGCAGGCTGCGCTCGAGGTCGTAGGCAGCCAAGCCGCCGTCGCTCGTTCCGTCTACGCAGAGTTGCTGGGTCGTCAGGTTCGAGATCGCCGCTAGGCCAACCATGCCGGCCGCCAGATGGCCGCCTGGTGCTTGCAGGAGTCCAGAGCGGTCGCCGAACAGAGCCACGGCAGCGACCTGCTGATCCTGCCGCATCCTCTCGACCGAACCGATCACCGAGACCAGCATGACGGGCCGGGAGTCTTGTAACCCCAGCTCGACCAAGGGCGCAGCGACCGTCTGCAGCGAGTCCAAGGCCCAACTGGCGCGAGCCGCGGAGGCTCGAAGGTCGGTCTCGGCCCTCCAGGTGTCGGAGATGTCGATCTCGACCGCGCCGGGGGTGGTCGTGATGGCCCGGCGGGCTGCGAACGGATCCAGACGCATCCCGGTCGGCCTGGTCGGATCGCCGGTCGCGGCGTCGACTTCTTCGGCGACGGGCAACAGCGGCTCGAAGTCGAGAGACGAGGAGACGACCACCGCCTCGGGGCCCTCTTGGATCCTGGCGGTCAGACCGGCGGCGGCTCGGCGCCCGGCCAGCACCGGGTCGCTATCAGCTGCGTCGGATCCGGCGGAGATCGGGTTCAGAGGGGGCACGATCACTACGGCCGCCGCTGCCTCTGGAAGTAGCGCGCGCAGTCTGGGTGTCTGCTCCCAATCGCCGAGGCTCGTGCCGTCGACCCGGAGGACCAGCAGCCTGGCATCGTCGAAGGTCTCGCAACCGGCTCGCGTCACACCCAAGGCGACAGCCACGATCCCAGCGGACATGGCGACGGCGACCGCAGAAGCGATCGCCGTCCGTCCACCGAGTCTCACTCGGCCGAGTCTAAGGACCGCCTGCCTTGGAACCTTGTGTCGCGGGTCCGCCGCTGGTCTCACCCAGGCGACCATCGACGCCGCGGATCACCCAATCCAGTTGCTGCCCACCGCTGGTTCGCCCGGGCCCCACGAAGAGCGTCTCTGAGATGATCGTCACTCGGTCACGCTGATCGCGATAGCGAAGCACCACATCGAATTCAACGGAGTTCGCGTCAGCGGCTCGCGATGCTGTCACCTCGTAGGACTCGTAGTAGCCGTACTGGGTCGGCGTCAGCCAGTCGTCGCCGCTTGGCAGCTCCATGCCCTCGTACGCGGCGACCGCCTCCGATGTGAGCAGGCGCTTGGGCTGCTCGTTCCACAACCGGTCGTCCAGGAAGGTCGCGACCGACTGGACATCGCCCTGTAGTACCGAGAGATCGGTCGCAACCGAACCGCGCCGCGTCCTGATGGGCAGTTGATCGGCGGCTCCGTCGGCCGTCGTGATCGAACGCACCATCGCCCACAGGGTCTGGTAATACTCGTTGGTCAACGCCTGATCCGAGGTCTCGATGAACACGATCATCGAGGGGTTCGCGTCGGGACAGCATTCCGCGCCACGCTGAGATGCATCACGGACCCAGCGCTCGACGAACCAGACCTTGTGACGGCCACCGTTGGCAAGCTCCCGTTCCTGGCTGCGAGCCGGCACCCCGCCGATGGTCTCCTGCGTGATCGGCGGATCGTTCTCCCCACGATCGGTCCCGAAGGCGAGTTCCTCATCGCCGTAGAAGATCTCGAGCCAGGCGGTATCGCCGCCCTCGACGGGGCCGGGGAGACCCTCGGGATAGATGCTCACATTGCCCTCGAACTCGCCAGCCCTGAACCCGGGTGGCAGATCGACAGCGATGTTCAGACGCGTGTTCATGTAGGTCGCTTCTGCTTGATACAGCGGAGTAACGCCTTCGATCCGGGTGCCCTCCACGATCGGCGAGCGTGGGATGTCGTCGCCTGGGCCAGCGAAGTTCGGATCGCGTTCGGTACCAGCCAGGTTGATCGCGACAGGGATCGCGATCGCCAACGCGACCACGCTGAACCCGAGCGCCGTGCGCCTCGCGTTACGGACGCGGCGGGCATGTTCGGAGCCACTCATGATGTCCTCCCAGAGTTGATCCGAGTCGGGATCGGTGCCATCGACGGCCCCATGCAGCCGTGCTCGGAGGTCCTTCTCATCCATCTCTCTCACCTTCCAGGCGGTCTCGTAGTGCGGCTAGTGCTCTAAAGGTGTGACTCTTGACGGTCCCCTTGGCGATCCCGAGCACGGCGGCGGTCTCTTCTTCGCTGCGATCTTCGAGGAACCGCAGCGCGATCACCGCTCGCTGCATCTTCGGCAGTTCACCCAGAGCTGCGAACAAGGCCGGATCGGTGGGCTCTGCATCCAGGGTGCGATCATCGCTTCGTTGCGCGAGCCGATCCATCGCACGCCTCTCGCGATACCACCGCCGTAGCCTCGAACGGTCGAGGTTCAACAAGGTGCGTCGCGCGTAGGTGGCGATCCCGACGCGCTCTGGATCGGCGCCTGCCAACGACATCTTCACGAAGGTCTCTTGAACGAGGTCCTGCGCGATCTGCGGGTCACGACACACGATCAGAGCGAACCGGTACAGGCCAGCATGTTCGCCTGCGAACCAGGCTCCGAGCGTCGCGTAACGATCCTGCGAGGGTCTCCTCACCAGGGCCTCCTTGATCGCCAGCGACGCTTGCATGATCGATATACGCCGCTTGGGCCTTACAGGTTTACACGCTCTAGCCGCGAGCCATCGCTAGGAG
>JBKHYG010000047.1:0-4670 GCA_046565595.1 Actinomycetota bacterium
AGTCCAGCCATGCCGTGTTGGGGTCATGATAAAAGCTGGGCTGACATGCGAACGCGTTCCCCTGCCCGACGCGGGCCGGACCTTGCCGTGGGCGACGATCGACCTCCGAAAGTCAGTTTCGGCCCCAAGCCGCACTGCTCGATGCGTGAGTTGTGGCGTGGACTCCGGTTGACCGTCAGTTTGAGATTCAAGGCATCGCCGAAGAACTGATCATCGTCGTGGAGGGCGGCCAGATCCGCGAGACAGGAACCCACGAGGCTCTGATCGCCGAAGGCGGTTTGTACGCAGAACTGTTCACCCTCCAGGCCGCCGCATACAGATAAGGAGTGGCGCCGGCAGACAGGATGTTGAGGACACATCCCTCTGGCGCGTCGACCCCTGAGCCGCTAACCTACGGTCCCGTAACCTACGCTACCGTAAGTAAGGGGGTCAGATGTCTCAGCTCCGGTCGATCACGATCGGTCAGCGCACTACCACCTATCGTGCCGCCGGCGAGCAAGGCCCGGTCCTGTTGCTCATCCACGGCCTCGCCTCCTCGAGCCACACCTGGGAGCCGGTGATCGACGAACTCGGCCGTACCCATTGCGTCATCGCTCCCGACCTCCCAGGCGCGGGCGGATCGAACAACCCCGGGGGCGACTTCTCCCTCGGCTCGCAGGCGTCCTGCGTTCGGGACCTGATGGTCGCCCTCGACATCGATACCGCTACCTTCGTCGGCCACTCGTTCGGCGGCGGCGTCGCGATGCAATCGGTCTACCAGTTCCCTGAGCGTTGCGAGCGCCTCGTACTGGTGAGCAGCGGAGGTCTCGGCCGTGAGGTCGCAGGTCTGCTGCGCGCGCTATCGCTGCCGGGTGCCGAGCTCGGTCTCGCGGTCGGGTGCGCGCCCCAGATCGTGAACGCCGGCTACGCGATCCAGCGCGCCTTGCGACGCGTCGGCCTCCAGCCGACCCCATCGACCCGAGCCGTCGGACGCAGTTACGCGTCTCTGGCGACCGGAGAGGCGCGCACCACTCTGCTGCGATCGTTGCGCGCAGTCGTTGGCGTCGACGGGCAGAGGGTCAGCGCGCATGACCGATTGCACCTCGCGGCGCTGGTCCCCACGATGATCGTCTGGGGAACCCGGGACCGCATGATCCCGGTGACGCATGCGTACTCTGCCAAGGACGCGATCCCCGGTAGCCGCCTCGAACTGCTCGAGGGCGCAGGCCATTTCCCACACCACGATCAGGCCGGGCGATTCGTCGAGGCACTCAACGACTTCATCTCGGAAACCGAACCCGCGGCATTGACGGGCAACGAGCTGCGCTCCCTGCTGGACCCCGTCGCAGACGGCTGAAACCGACCGCGCGAACCGGCCGCGCTAGCCTCGAAGTCATGATCCCCGCGCGCACCCACATCGTCACCCTAGGCGTCACCGATCTTTCCGCCTCGAAGGCCTTCTACGAGCGTCTCGGCTGGCCGCTGTCTCCGTCCAGCAACGAGAACATCGTCTGGTTCAGCCTCGAGGGCGCAAAGCTCGGCCTGTTCCCGACGGCCGAACTCGCCAAGGATGCGACGGTCCCCGCCGAACCGATGATCGGATTCAGAGGCGTGACGCTGGCGATAAACCTGGCGAGCCGCGAGGAGGTAGATGCGGCGTTCCATCACGCTGTCGAGTCTGGAGCCACCCCCACGAAGAAGCCGGTCGAAGCAGATTGGGGCGGATACTCCGGATATTTCGCCGATCTCGACGGCCACCTCTGGGAACTCGCCCACAACCCGTACATACCTTTCGCCGAGGACGGTTCGCTGATCCTGTAGTTGCTGGTACTTCCTGCCAGTCCGGTTTCGTGAGGGCCAGGTAGCGGGTAAACCCGCCGCGACCTTTCCCCACAGGAGGTAAGCGATGAGGACCGAGGATCAACTGCGCAACATGGATCGAGATCCGCTGACGGGAGCTCCTCCCGGTACGGTGATCGAGACCAAAGAGTTCCTGCGCACCAGCGAGTTCTGGACCACGGTGGTGACCGGTGTGTTCCTGGTGATCGCGACGCTCTCGCTCGAGAGCCTCGACGCGCCGCGTACGAGCTGGCTGATCACGGTGCTCGCAGCGACTTACACGCTGAGCCGCGGGATCGCCAAGGCAGGAAGCGCGCATCCGTTCTTCGGTCGCGACATGTCGCTAACCGACAGGTTCCATCGGAGCACCGGCGACGGTGACCGTCGCGACGGCTACACCGACGGTCGCGACGGCTATAGCGACGCCCGTGAGGAAGAGATCCACCGCCTGGAGTTGCGTCTCCAGCGACTCGAAGAGGAACGCGGCGGCCGTCAGATCCACATCTAGTCCACTCATCCCAGACCGCGCCAGGTCGAACAGAAGGGCACCCCATCACGGGGTGCCCTTCGCTTGGTTCCTCACCCCCAGTTGAGGGTTTCTACCGATCCTGCCAGTAGCGAGGCTTCGGCGAGACTCATCGGCATCGGCTTGTAGCGCCACTCGACATACAGATCCCATTGGTCCCGGCTGTGTGGTCCTTCCTGGCCGAGGATGTTCACGAAGCCGTTCTGTCCGGCCGAGATGACCGATCCGTGTTGGGCATCGGACTCGCCGAGCACTCCCGAGCCTGAAGGCTCGTCGGTGTAGACGACCAGATGGTTGTAGGTCCCCCGATCCATCGACTGGTGGTCGGGGAAGTTGCCGGGAGGTACCGGAAGGCCGCCGGGTTGGATCGGTTCTGGATCGAGACCGGTTCCGGATCGGACCTCGTCGCGCACCATCTCGCGGACCACATCGGTGACAAGATCGGCGTTCAACCTTGTGTAGTGGGTCATCGGCTGTTTGCGTTTCCAGTCTCGAGGTGGGCCCTCGAACTGGGCTGCGAGTTCGGTCACGGCACTGGTGAACGCCTTGGCCGCCGCCTGCGCGACGGTCGATCCGTTCAGGAAGTCAACGGTCGAAGGGAAGCGAGAATCCGGATCGAGCGCGTGGATCAACTTCGACTTGTCGCCCATGCCGCGCAGCGAAGAACCCAGATCGTCGTAGAGGACCTGCGACCGCAGTTTGGAGACGAACCGGTCCAGGATCGTGTAGCCCGCCGAATCGACGAGTCCGTCGCCGTTCCGGTCGATGACGAAGCCGTCGTAAGAGGCCAACACTTCGAGCGCCTGATCCTCTAGCTCGTTAGCACCCGTCGTCGGCAGGTACCTCTGGAAGAAGTCGGCATCGTCGTCGCGGAACGCCGCGTAGCGGATGCTCTGGTTCAGATCCTGGAACCCGATCTTGCGGCTGGGGATGACCGATCCTCCGTAGGGATCAGCATTGATCGGCCCGTCCAACGCGAGGTTCTGCTGCAGTTGGATCACATCGTGATACGCGCCCCAACCGCGTTCGCGAGGCCAGTCGGCTGCGGGCTTGTTGTTCCAGTTCGCTAGCACGCCACTCGGGAGGTTCACCGCATGCGGAACCTGCTGTGCCGGATACAGGCCCTCCCACTCGGCGTCACCGGTTCCAGGTAACGGGAAGCGGATGTCATATCCCTCGGGCCGGATCGGGTGATTGCCGGGATGCCAGTAGCCGATGTTGCCCTGGTCGTCGGCGTAGAACATGTTGTGGTTGCTGGCCAGCATGTTGGCGTAGGTCGCGAAATCCTCCAGCGACTTAGCTTCGCCGTATCGCCAGAAGCCTTCGATGGTGCCGCCCTCGCGGTTCATCCACGCCATGCGAGCTGAGTACGCACGGCGGTTCTCGAGATCGAAGGCCATGACGGGACCGTGACGCGTGCGACAGATGTCTTGCGTCGCGATCTCGACGCCCTTCTGCTTGTAGCTCTCGGTCCGGCACTCCATGCGTTCCCAGACAGGTTCGCCAGGACCAGCCGAGCCGTCAGCATCGAACAGGTAGGCGCGATCGTCGGTCGGATGCAGGACCTCGATGTAGGTGTCGGTCAGATCCGAGTCGCCGGTCGTGGTCGTCCAGTTGTAACCGTTGCCGCGCCCGATCAGGACCGCCGGCCCCGCGCCGGCGAAGGTCATGCCCGTGGCGTCGACGCTTCCGTCGGCAGCGTGCAGACCGAAGTCCACCACGATGCCGGGAGCGAAGTAACTGACCTGAGGGCCTGCCTGCAGCGCGGTGTTGCCGGTGGTCGTGCGCTGAGGACCTACGATCTGAGCGTTCGAGCCGAACTTGAAGAACAGTTTGCGAAGTGCCTCTTGAAGCGCAGCATGAGGCGACACCTGGTTCAGCACGGACTCGTCGAGTTTCCGGGTGAACATCTCGCGCACCAGTCGCGCCGAGTCGATGGTCACATCTGCAGGGCCCAACACCTTCTGGTCCTCGGGGAGCGACAGGCGAGCGTCGTCCTCGAGCGTCTTTGCGTCAGCCTCTGGACGCGCGTGGGTCGGGGAGTTGCGCCAATCGAAATCCTCGGGGATCGACGCCGGGGCATCTGGGTCGAGGGTGTATCGGACCTCGTCATACAGTTGACGACCCCGCGTCTCGCCGTGTTCGGCGATCGCGCGTTGAAGGTCGTTCAGGTTCGACAGTTCGCGGCCACCACCCGACCCGAAGGTCCAGATCAGGTAGTCGCCGATCGCGAGTGAATCATCGAGCGTCCACTCGCGGATCGGAAGCTCGGCGTACTCGACGAACTCGAACGGCATCTTGTTGATCGGATCGGCGTTGATCTGTG
>JBKHYG010000048.1:0-36073 GCA_046565595.1 Actinomycetota bacterium
CCAAGGGCAAGATGACCGAGGAGCAACTCGCCGAGATCGCCGCGCGGGTATCGGGAACCGTCGACCTCGAGGGCTTCGCCTCTTGCGATCTGGTGATCGAAGCGGTAGCCGAGGAACTCGACATCAAGTTGCCGCTGTTCGAAGAGCTCGACCGGGTCACGCCCGACCACTGCATCCTCGCGACGACGACCTCGTCGCTGCCGATCATCGATCTGGCGCGCGCGACCGGTAGGCCCGAGAAGGTCATCGGCATGCACTTCTTCAATCCGGCACCGGTCATGAGGCTGGTCGAGGTCGTTCGGACGGTGCGCACCGACGACGAGACCTTCGACGCGATCATGTCGCTGACCGACAGGATCGGCAAGCATGCGGTCGTCTGCGGCGACCGTGCAGGCTTCATCGTCAATGCGCTGCTGTTCCCCTACATCAACGATGCTGCCCGGATGCTCGAGAGTGGCTATGCGAGCGCTGAGGATATCGATGCCGCGATGAAACTCGGATGCGGACACCCGATGGGCCCGTTCGCCTTGGCCGACATCGTCGGCCTCGATGTGACCAGCCAGATCCTCCAGACCCTCTATCAAGAGTTCCGCGAGAAGGCGTACGCGCCCGTCCCAAGCCTCGAACACCTCGCTCAGGCTGGCTTCCTCGGCAGGAAGACCGGACGCGGCTTCTACAGCTACTAGGAGGCGATGATGTTCTCACTCGACGGCAAGAAGGCGCTCGTAACCGGAGCATCCAGGGGCATCGGGCGCGCGATCGCGGAAGCCTTGGCCGATGCCGGGGCTGATGTGGCGCTGCTGTCTCGCAGTAAAGAAACCCTCGATGAGGTCGCCCAAGGGATCGCTGCCAAAGGGCGTAGCGCTCCAGTCGTCACATGCGATGTCCTAGACGAAGATCAGGTCGAGTCTGCCTTCGGGCAGGCCCTCTCAGAGCTCGGCGGGCTCGACATCCTGGTGAACAACGCCGGCGGGAACAGGTTCCTAGCGATGGTTCCCGACATGCGTCCGGATGGATGGGACAAGTTGATCACCTGGAACCTGAGGAGCGTCTTCCTGTTCTCGCGGCTCGCCGGCCAACACATGCGCAACGACGGCGGCGGTTCCATCATCAACCTGTCGAGCGTCGCCGGAGTCTCGGCTGCGCCCGGGCTTGCTGCGTACTCGGCGGCAAAGCATGGCGTCATCGGGCTCACGAAGTCGATGGCGGTCGAACTTGCTCACGCGAACATCCGCGTCAACGCGATCGCCCCAGGTTGGATCCGTACCGACCTGAACGAGAACTTCCGTGCCGACGAGCAAGCCGCTGAAGCCTTCGTGGATCGCGTGCCCATGGCTCGCTGGGGCGAAGCTCACGAGATCGCAGGAGCAGCGGTGTTCCTCGCATCAGATGCGGCCTCCTACATGACCGGCTCCACCTTGCTGATCGACGGTGGGCTGACCGCGACCTGATGCCTCGCAGGAACCGCCGCGACCGCGACCCCGACCTCGAGGAAGCGGAGATCCGACCCAAGGGCCTGTTGCAGGCTCCCCCAGGATTCCAGGCGCGCGAGAGCCACAGCAGCGAGAAGTCGTACCGCTGCCCGTACTGTCAGAAGGACATCCCCAGAGGTCAGGCCAATGTGGTCGCCTGGCGATCCGGGGAGGAGTGGGGGCGCAGACACTTCCACACCGCCTGCTGGAGGCATGCCGCCCGGAGCGGGCGGATACCGTTGTGATGAACCGCTGACGCATCCCTGCTACCGTCGCGGCTTCCAACCCGTTAGGAGACCTGCCACATGAAGCGCATCGCAACCCTGCTAGCCCTGATCTTCGTGCTTGGCGCCTGCAACTCTTCGAGCAGTGTGGGCGACAGTTCCGATCCGAAACCTGATGGCAACGGCGACACCAAGGCGTCGACCCAGGCCTATTGTCGTCTCGCGGTAGAGGCGGAAGAGTTCGAGAGCGAGTTCGACAACTTCGATCCCAGCGATGTGAACGCGATGCGCGACCTGTTCAACCGTATCAAGGAGACCTTCGCCGAGATCGCACCCACGGTTCCCGCCGAGATCAAGGCAGATTTCGAGATCGGACAACGCATCTTCCTCGAGTTCATCGCCGAGTTCGAGAAGGTCGACTACGACATCACCAAGTTCGGACCCGAGGCTCAGGCCAAGCTCCAGACGCTGTTCGACAGCCAGGAGTTCAACGAGGCCAGCGAACGGATCGACAAGTTCAACGAGGCCGAGTGCGGCATCAAGATCGACGCCACCTCGTAAACGCACAACGATCAACGCAGAGGGCCGCCCGATCGGGCGGCCCTCTGTCGTGATCGTATCCGTCAGACGCTGATCGTCAGTTCCTTGTCGCCGTCAGCCGAAACCTTCTCGCTCTTGGTATCGACTCCGGCCGCGCGCACCTCGAGCGTCCAGGTCCCGTCAGCTACATGGAACAGGAAGGCGCCGTCGGAGCCGGTGTACTCCTCGGCTACGAATTCCCCGGAAGGCCCCACGCAGCGTACATAGGCACGCTCCAGCGGTGCGCCATCCTTCTGCACGGTTCCACTGATCTTGGCCATCTCTACTCCTCTCGAGGTTTGCCGAGCCTCAGGAAGACCAGCTTCCATTGCCTCTGGCAGGTCTTACAGAACCAGGTTGCTTCTTCTTGCGTAGGAACGATGTCTGACTCGCCGCAGTAGGGACAGTGGAACGGGGTCGCTCGCATCCCTCACCTCGCTCGCGTCATGCCCGAAGGCGGCTCGGCGAATCGAGCGAATCGCTCGTCGTCCATCGCGTTGACGAAATCGCTGAAGGTCTCGGCGTCACCGCCGCCGTGGATGTAGCGCTCGAGCAGGACGCTGGTGTAGTCGGTCAGATCCTCTCCGAAGACGCGCAGCCCGCGAACCCGACGACCGAACGCCAACTGATCCCCCAGGCCTCCACCCAAGGTGACCAGGAACGCGTCGGAGCTCGTCCCATCCGGCCTCTCAGCGACACAGCCCATGAAGCCGATGTCGGCGACCTGGAAGCGCGCGCACGAGTTCGGACAGCCGTTGATGTGGATGCGGATGTCCTCGGTGAAGTCTGGGAACCGCTCGGTCAGCTCGGCGTAGACCTGCTGTGCGCGCGACTTCGTCTCCGAGAGCGCGAGCTTGCAGAACTCGATACCGGTACACGCCATGGTGGAGCGTCGGAACGGCGAGCCGTTCACCTCTAGCCCCATGTCCTCCAGGGCTTGGACGAGGGCGTCCGGCTCGGCGACATCGACGATGACGGCTTTCTGCTGGGTGGTCAGACGGACCGATCCAGACCCATGCTCGTCGGATAGATCGGCGACCTGTCGCAGCTGGTGGCCGTTCAGCCGCCCGGCTCGCGCACTGAACCCGACGGTCTTACGCCCATCCTTCTGGTCGAAGACGCCGACATGGTCGCGTGTCGCGGTGGCGCTAGGAGCGGGAGCTGGCCCGTCAGGCAACTCGTAGCCCAGGAACTCATCCTGCAGCACCTGCCTCATCTTGGCTGGGCCCCAATCGGCCATCAGGAACTTGAGCCTCGCACGGTTCCGGACACGCCGGTAGCCGTAGTCCCGATACAACGCGGTGACCGCTCCCCACACCTCGGCGACCTTGTCTGGCGTCACGAACGCCCCGATGCGCTGAGCGATGTGTGGATTGCTGCTCAATCCGCCGCCGATCCAGACATCGAATCCGACCTCACCGTCCTTGTCGACCGCCACGAAACTCAGGCAGTTGACCTCGTGTTGAGCGCACTGGTGCGCGCAGCCGGTCACGGTGGTCTTGTACTTGCGAGGCAGGTTGGTGAACTGCGGATCGACGGCCACGGTTGCCGCGATGTCCTGGATGATCTCGCTGGTGTCGATCAACTCGTCTGCCGCCACGCCCGCGATCGGGCATCCGAGGATGTTGCGGGGCACATCGCCACAAGCCTCGGTGGTAGATAGTCCGACGGCTTCGAGCTTCTCCCAGATGATCGGGACATCCTCGATCCGGATCCAATGCAGCTGGATGTTCTGACGATCTGTGATGTCGGCGATGTCTCTCCCGTAGCGTTCCGAGATCTCGGCTACGACTCGGGTCTGTTCGCTGGTCAGCAGACCGCCGGGGATCCGGATGCGCATCATGAAGAACTCATCCTCGAGTTCTTCAGGCTCGGCAGAAGCGGTCACGCCTCCCGGCAGTCCTTGCTTCCGTTGCGTGTAGAGGCCCCACCACTTGAAGCGACCGCGGAGGTCACCCTTGTCGATCGATCGGAACCCCTTCTTGGAGTAGATGTTCTCGATGCGCACACGACAGTTCATGCCGTCGTCGTCGCGCTTCATCCGTTCCGTCTGGTTCAACGGCTCCATGTAACCGTGCGCCCACTGGCCCTTGCCGCGCTTGTCTTCGCGCTTCTTCGCGGAAGGTTCGGAACGCTGTGCGCGGCCTTCGCGTGCTAGATCACGGGTGCTCATCTGTTCGCCCTCAACCATCGAAGTTCTTCCTCGAGCCGATCCGAACGCGACTCGCGATGCAAGCCACATTCCTTGCCTTCCTCGGGCTCCCACCACCAACGCCCCGACCGTTCGGGCTGGCCCGGCTGGACCGGACGCGTGCACGGCGCGCACCCGATCGATCGGTACCCCTGATCGTAGAGGGCATGATGCGGAACGCGGTTGGCTCGTATGTAGTCCCACACCTGCTCGACGCTCCAGTCAGCCAACGGAGAGACCTTGATCTTGCCGGGGCGCTGGGGGTCCTCCTGAACCTTCGGGGTGTCTTCGCGGGTGACGCCCTGTGAGCGCCGCAAACCGGTGAAGTAGGCGTCCACATGGTCCACCGCTCTCTGGAACGGGAACACCTTGCGGACCTGGCAGCACAGTTGCCGCAACGCGGGGTCGTGCCGGAACAGGTTCAAGCCATGGCGTTCGACCATCGTCTCGACATCGCGAGGATCGGGGAAGATGACCTCCACGACGATGCCATACCGGCTGCGGACCTCGTCCATGAGGTCGTAGGTCTCTTGCGGCAGGCGGCCGGTATCGACGGTGAACACCCGCACATCTCGATGGACGCGCCATGCGAGGTCGATCAGCACCATGCCCTCTGCCTGGAAGGCGGTGATGATGCCGAGGCTCGGGTGGTAGTGGTCGTAGGCCCACGCGATCACTTCCTCGGCGGAAGCATCGGCCAGGTGTGCGTATGGATCCTGCAGGTCGTCGGCTGTCTGAGCGCTCATGAGGAACTCACTCGTAGGTTTCCACTATTGAAACAGTAGAAACCGTGCGCGTCAAGCGGCTGCTGTCGTGGCGAAGCGGGCGGATCCTGCCCTCTAAAGCGGCAAAAGACCAGGTCAGGATGTACGGATGCTTGCTAGGCCGCCCGCTGCGCCGTGCGCGGCAAGACGACCCGAAAGGGTCCAGGCGTCGCCCGATCGGCGCTGACCCGCTTCCGAAGCTCTGCTTTCGGCGGCCAACCTGGCGAAGGCCTTCTCTATGGCTCGGGCTTCGTCGGCGGTCGGAACGCCGCGGACGATCCTGAACTCGATATCCATCTGTTCTCTCCTGACCTTTGATCTGTCGTCTAGACGGCGATGGTGGCGTGGCTCAGAGGGGGATGTTGCCATGTTTGGAGGGCGGCAGCGTCTCGCGCTTGGTGCGCAGCAACTCGAGCGCGTCGCAGATGCGGGCGCGGGTGTCGCGAGGATCGATCACATCGTCGATGTACCCGCGTTCGGCCGCGATCCATGGGTTCACGAACCGCTCCTGATAGTCAGCCACGAGTTCCTGGCGTTTGGCCGCTGGGTCGTCAGAGTTGGTCAACTCTTTGCGGTGGATGATGTTGACCGCGCCCTCTGCTCCCATGACCGCGAACTCCGCCGTCGGCCATGCCAGCGCCACATCGGCGCGGATGGACTTCGAGTTCATGACGACATAGGCACCGCCGTATGCCTTGCGAGTGATGATCTGCATCCGGGGGACGGTCGCTTCGCTGAACGCGAACAGCAGTTTCGCCCCCCGACGGATGATCCCGCCCCACTCTTGGTTGGTGCCCGGCAGGAAACCCGGGACATCTACGAACACCAGCAGTGGGATGTTGAACGCGTCACAGAACCTGACGAACCGAGCGCCCTTCTCGCTGCTGGTGGTGTCCAGCACGCCTGCCAGGACCTTGGGCTGGTTGCCGACGATGCCTACCGTGTGCCCATCCATGCGCGCGAAGCCGGTGACGATGTTCTTGGCGTAGTGCGGGAAGATCTCGAAGAACTCGCCGTCGTCCACGACATCCCGCAGCACATCCACCATGTCGTAGGGCTGATTCGAGGTGTCAGGGATGATCCCGGCCAGTTGATCGCATGCACGGTCCTTCGGGTCCGTGGTCGGGAAGACGGGCGGATCTTCGAGGTTGTTCAGAGGCAGGAAACTCATCAGGTACCGCACGAGTTGCAAGGTGTGCTCTTCGTCGTCTCCGACCAGATGCGCGATGCCTGACTTGGTCGCGTGCGCCATCGCACCGCCCAGTTCCTCCAGCGTCACATCCTCTCCGGTGACGGTCTTGATCACCTCTGGACCTGTTATCGCCATGTGCGAGGTGCCCTTGACCATGAAGATGAAGTCGGTCATGGCGGGCGAGTAAACGGCGCCTCCGGCGCACGGGCCCATGATGACGCTGATCTGGGGCACGACGCCGCTCGAACGCACATTGCGATCGAAGATGCGTCCGTAGGAGTCCAGCGACACGACGCCCTCTTGGATGCGCGCACCCCCGGAGTCGTTCAGGCCGATCACTGGAGCTCCCACCTTCGCGGCCAGATCCATGACCTTGCAGATCTTCTCGCTCATCACCTCGCCGAGCGAGCCGCCCATCACCGCGAAATCCTGCGCGAATACGAAGACCTTGCGTCCTCCGATCGTCCCCCAGCCGGTCACGACCGCGTCACCGTAGGGACGGTTGTTCTCGATCCCGAAACCGTGGGAACGGTGCCGCACGAGCCAGTCGGTCTCGTGGAAGGAACCTTCGTCGAGCAAGATCGCGAGCCGTTCGCGTGCGGTCAGCTTGCCGCGCTCGTGCTGTCGCTTGACGGCTTCTTCAGAGGCCGAGTGGAGGGCGGCGTCACGGTGCTCTATCAGGCTCTTGATCTTGTCGGCGGTCGTGTTCCCCGTCGGGATCTCGTTGCTCATGCGGGGCGAGTCTAGGCGGCGGCTCACAGGCAGGGAACGGAGCCTTCGAGGAAGAATCATCTAGATCATGAGGCCCGCCCGCAGCCGCGTCCGCTCTAGCTGTCTGGGGGCACTCATCGTCGTCTCGGTGATCGGGTCAGGGCATGCTTCCGCGGATGACCCCGCAGCAGGGGCCGAGTACCGCCACAGCGAAGCCGACTCGATCCGAACGAACGCGAGCCAAGCAGCATTCAGCCCGGACGGAAGCAGGCTCTACCTGACCGGGATAGCTGAGCCAAGCACTACCTCCAGCGAGTTCCTCATGATGGCGTTCGATACAGCCTCGCGTCAGCCCGTTTGGACCCGGCGTCATCGAGGAACGGGAGTTGGATTCAACCTGCCCCAAGCCATGCTCCTTTCTCCCGACGGAGCGAACCTCTTCGTGGCTGGTGCCACCGTCGGAAGCGACGCCGCGTCGGACTTCACCACACTCGCTCTAGACCCGGCAACGGGTGAAGAGAGGTGGATCGCCTACGCGCCCGGAGATGTCTGGCACACGGCCAGAGCCATGGCGATGAGTTCTGACGGTGCCTCGGTGATAGTCGTTGGGACCGCCTACTCACCGAACCAGCCGAGAGACATGCTCGTGATCGGTTACGACGCGATCGATGGTCAAGCCCGATGGAGTCGAACGATCCCCGGATCGTCCCTGAGTGACGGCGCCACATCAGTCGTGTCAAGAGACGGCGTCGCATATGTGACCGGTCAACTCGATCTAGGGCTCGCGGTGGCCGCCATCGACGAATCGGACGGCAGCGTGATCTGGTTCGCTCGCGGAGGAGCAGCGGGCAACAGCCGGTCCTTGGCCCGAAACATCTTGGTCACCCCCGATGGCACATCAGTAGTTGCCAGCGGGGTGGCATATCGCCCGCCTGGAGGAGAAGACTTCATCACGGTGGCCCTCGACTCCGAGACGGGTGTCATCATGTGGGAGTCCTACCTCAACGAAGCTGATCTGAACCAGAGCGCGTATGTGAGCGAGATCAGCGCCGAAGACGGCACCGTGATAGTCGCCGGAACGGGTGCCATCACTGGCACATCGTCGGGAGACCAGGGCTTCCACGACTATGTCGTCACGGCCTATGACCTGACCGATGGGACCGAGCGGTGGCGAGCCCGGTACGACGGGCCGGGGTCGGCACAGGATCGCCCAATGTCGGTGACCGTCCTGCCCGACATGCGCCTCGCGGTCGTAACAGGTTTCAGTGCTGGCGAGGCGGCAAGCGGGTACGACTGGGCAACGATCGGTGTCGAACTCGACTCGGGAGCGATCCGATGGGTGAACAGGTACGCCGGCGCAGGCATGGGCTCGGACTTGGCGAGGGAGGTGATCCCCGGTCCAGAACCGGCCACTTTCATCGTCGCGGGCTCCAGCACAGATTTCGACGGCCGCTCGAGCGCTCTAGCTATCGGATATCGGATCGGAGTTTGCCCCGAAGGATCCCCTGAGAACGGCCCGCTATCAGGTCCGCTACACCACGGCGTCGAACCGCTGGACCCAACGGAACAGGTCCACGAGGGTTCGTGCCTAGCGGCTCGCTCTGGCCTGTGACTCCCCGCGGCTCAGGCCCTCCAAGTCTGTGAGAGGACCGCCGAAGACGAAGACCAGGCCGCCTGCCAGCGACCCGATGACCAGAACCCCCAGCATGCCGACCGCGAAGGCCAACGCCGGCTCGGGGTCCAGACCCGCAAGCCCCAGAGCCCACACATAGGTTGCTTCCCTCAGTCCCAGCCCGTTGATGCTGATCGGTAACAGCGCGACCAACTGTGCCACCACGGCCGCCGACGCCAGCACTCCGATGCCGAGATCCAGACCCAGTCCTCGAGCGATGAACACATGCACCAGCAGGATGCCCGCCTGCGACGCGACACCCCAAAGGTAGCCGCGTCCCGCCACGAACAGAGACCGGTTCGCGGTCGCAACCGCGCCGACGGCCCTCCACATCGCTCCCCCGAGGCGACCTTCGCGAGGGATGTGCGCGCGGCGAAGGACCCACTCCCGGCTCGCCCTAGGCACGACCGTGGTGACGATGATGGCGACGCTCACGGCCTCGGCTATCAGAAGGAGGCGTTTGGGCATCGCGTCAAGATCGGCAGCCATAGCGATGAACCCGACGACGGCCAGACCTACCAAACCGCTGTAACGGTCCAGCAGTACCGAGGCTGCCGCGCGCGCACGCTCGCCCCGCCCGACGATCCTCATCGTCTTGTAGGCGTCCCCTCCGACGCCGGTCGGTAGGAACGCGTTGAAGAAGGTCCCGACGAAGGTCAAACGCAAGATGCGCATCGGCGGGAACGAACCGGTCTGGGTGGCTCGTAGATACGAATCCCAGCGGGCAGCCGAGACGATCAGAACCCCTAGGAACGCAAGCACCGCCGCGATCAACCATGTGGGCCGGGCAGAGCGATAGACCTCGACCAGTTCGTCGGTGCGTCCTCGTGCGACGAACCAGATGATCGTGATGCCGATGGCGAACCGCAGCAGCCACCAGAAGATCCGTAGCGGGTCGCGCGTCTGTTCGACAGGCTGCGACGCAGACGGCTCTGTCACGCCTCGTCTGGCTCCTGCACGAGTTCTGTCAGGACCCCTCCGACCGACTTCGGATGGATGAAGGCGATGGAGGCCCCGCGAGAACCGGGTCTGGGAGCGTGATCGATCAGCTTCAGGCCTGCGTCGTCACATGCCGCGAGCGCAGCGTGAACATCTTTCACGCCGTACCCGATGTGATGCACACCCTCGCCCTTGCTGGCAAGGAACCTGCCCACCGGCGTGTCTGGTCCGAGCGGCATGAGCAGCTGGATCCAAGACTCGCCGACCCGGCCCATGGCTTCCTCGACGCCCTGATCTTCGACCTTGTGCCGGTAGGTGAACTCGACCCCGAAAGCCCGTTCGTAGAACGCGATGGACGCATCGAGGTCGTGGACCGCGATGCCGACATGGTCAACCCTTTCGAACATGGCCGCGAGTCTAGGGCCCTGACCGAGTTCGCTCGAGGCCGATAGGCTGGTGGGGCCGCAACGACCTGCCGGATCAAAGGGTCCGCCGGGCCTTCGAGACCAGAGGAGACACCATGAGCACCATCGTCATCGCAGGAGGCGCGCGCACCCCGATGGGTCGCTTCCAGGGAGCGCTCTCTGACTTCTCTGCCATGGATCTGGGAGGCGTGGCCATCCAGGGTGCGCTCGAACGCTCGAAGGTCGCACCTGAACAGGTCGACTATGTGATCATGGGTCATGTCCTGCAGGCCGCTCAAGGGCAGATCACCGCCCGCCAGGCCGCGGTCAAAGCCGGCATCGGGATGGATGTCCCGGCACTCACCATCAACAAGGTCTGCTTGTCGGGCCTGAACGCGATCGCGTTGGCCGCAGCGCTCATCAAGACCGGGGAAGCTGACATCATCGTCGCTGGCGGCATGGAGTCGATGACCAACGCCCCCTACGCGTTGCCGAAGGCACGCGCCGGTTATCGGATGGGCAACGGCACGCTGCTGGACCTGATGATCCACGACGGCCTGTGGTGCGCGTTCGATGCTTGCCACATGGGCGAGGGCTCGGACAAGGTCAACTCGGTCTTGGGCATCTCTCGCGCCGAGCAGGACGAGTGGTCGGCTCGGAGCCACGAGCGTGCTGCGCATGCGACCAAGGAAGGTTGGCTCGGGGAAGAGATCGTGGCTGTCTCGGTTCCTCAGCGGAAAGGCGACCCGATAGAGGTCACCGAGGACGAAGGCATCCGTCCCGGCACGACAGCCGAATCCCTCGGCAACCTGCGACCCGCCTTCGTGAAGGACGGGACGATCACCGCCGGCAACGCGTCGCAGGTCTCCGACGGCGCGGCGGCGCTGATAGTGACGAGCAAGGAGAAGGCCGAAACCCTCGGACTCGAGATCCTGTGCGAGATCGTCAGCCACGGCCAGGTCTCTGGCCCGGACCCCAGCTTGCACATGCAGCCCGCGAACGCGATCCGTAAGGCAGCCGCCAAGGTTTCGCTGGACGCTTCCTCCTTCGATCTCTACGAGATGAACGAAGCCTTCGCTTCGGTCGCGATCGCCAGCGGGAAGGACCTCGGCGTCAGCGACGAGAAGGTGAACCTGCAAGGCGGAGCGGTCGCGCTCGGACACCCGATCGGGATGAGCGGCGCGCGCTTGGTCCTGTCGGCCGCCTACCAGTTGCAGCGGCGCGGAGGCGGGGTCGCGGCTGCCGCCCTCTGCGGCGGAGGCGGGCAGGGCGACGCACTCATCGTGCGCGTCTGACCCCGCTCGGCCCACACCAGCCGAAGGAGAAGGGGGAATCCATATGTTGCGACGGTACGCTCCGCTCGTCTTGATCATCTCGTTGCTGAATGCCGCGCCCGCGCAAGCAGCTCCGATGGCCACCGACGGCACCGACCTCACCCAGGCACAAGACCTCCTTCCGGGAGCAAAGATCTTCGGAGACTCGGGGTGGATAGAAGGCTCGACACTGCCGATCGCGGAGGCTCGGCCCGACGCGTGCGAGCTCGGAGAGAACGATCAAGTAGCGGTTTACGCCTTCGAGGCTGAACCGAGCACGATCGCGCGCTTCAGCTGGGAGACCACGAGCGGCCAACAGATCTGCCGCGGGCAGGTCTACAAGCGTACGGTGGACGGGACCGATCTGACGACGCTGTTCACCTATGACGATGTCCCAGACCGAGCAGCAGACTTCCACTTCCAGAAGGAATGCATCTGCTTCGAGCTCCAGCCGGACTTCTCTCGTTGCGTCTTCAAGTTCGGGACGCCAGCAGACGAAAGCTTCGGCGACATCTACTACCTGGCGCTCTGGTCGGATGACGATCCGACGATCGCTAAGGAAGGCACCGATCTACGGCTAAGAGCCGAGGTCCGACGCAGGTCTCGGATCCGGCTTGAGGTGATCGGGGCAGCCTTGAACGGATCCCGATATGAGGCTTCGGTTGGGGAGCGCATCGTGCTGGCGGCGATCGTCAACCCGCGCGACGCGACGGGCAAGGCTCGCTTCCTGATCGAGCGGCAACAGGCCGGTGAGTGGGTGCGTTACAGGCGACTCGAGCGGAGCCTCTCGAACGGTCGGGTCTCTACCGGCCACCGCTTCCCGGCCGGGACATACCGGTTGAGCGCCAACTACCTGGGCGATACCGTCACCGCCAGCGACCGCACCGGCGAGTGGGTTCCGCGGCGCCCCGAGCGTGTCCGCGTCTATCAGACCCTGATCGTGTCGTGACCCGAACGGCCAGAGGACGGGTGTAGGGCGACTACTCTTGCGAATCCGTGCAGGAGGTCCTTGAGCAGGCTAGATGGTGGTCGTGGCGTCGCCAACGACTCGATCGGTCGTGCCGCAACATCGACGACGCGCTCCGTTCGGTCGTTGCGGTTCCTGCAACCCACCCCTGGGGTCCGCTAGCGCTGCTGGCGCGGGTCCCTCGTCTCACACCCGGGCACGCCGCAGACACCACGACGGTTCAGGTCGGCTTCCGGACGCGGGCCATCAAGAACATCCCCTACCTGATGCCCTTCGACGCCGCTCACATGTCCGTGCCGCTTGGCACGATGGTCCCCGCGGTGCGACGCGCCCGCAAAGGCGGCCGCGTGAGCGCCGACACCTACAAGACGACCGCCGCGAAGATCGAGCGCGTCACCACGGATGCGCCACTTCCGCGCGGCGAGGTCGCGGAGATCCTGCGCGTGAGATCCAACCTGGGTCCGATCATCGATCGGATGGTGGCCGAAGGCCGACTCACCGAGGTCGCGCCCGTCTCGGCTCTGGAAGATTCGTGGAGCGTCGTCGAGACGACCGCTTGGGTCGGCGATCCCGAACCGATCGAGCCCGAAGAGGCGTTGATCCGGCTCGCCGACGGGTATCTGGCCGCCTACGGGCCTGCGACCCTCGGAGATTTCGCCGAGTGGACCGGCGTCAATGAGACCGATGCTCGCATGGCGTTCGGAGCTCTCAAGATCGTGGATGTCGGGGGCGGGCTGATGCTGCATGAGCGCGACGCTCGAGGCTTCGACGGTCTCAGGCCTTGGCGGAATCGTGTCACGCTTCTGCCTCGAGGCGATTCGTGGCTGATGGCCTATGACGATTCGCTGCCACGGTTCGGTACACCCCGGACCCTCTACGAGGCCTTCGACTCGAGGGGCTTCTGCGAACCGACGATCCTGGTGGACTCCGAGATCGCCGGGATCTGGAAGCTCACGGTCCGCAAGAACAGCGCTCGTATCGAGCTCGGCATGTTGCGGCGTCTGGATGAACGCCAGACGGCTCTGCTGGGCGACGAATTGCGGCTGGTCGAGGACTTCCTGCGGTCCGCGGGATTGCACCTCGAGGTCGACCCCTTGCCTAAGCCGAAGGCCTGAGACCCCCCGCGGTCGGTTAGCCTGACCGCCCGACCGCGGAGGGACCATGACCAGCGAAACTCTTCCAACGATCGCCTACACCGAGCATCGGCTCGAAAACGGGATGAGAGTGATCCTCGCGCCCGACGACGCGGTGCCAATAGCCGCGTTATCGATCTGGTACGACGTTGGAAGTCGCGACGAGCAGCCCGGCCTGACAGGTCTCGCGCACCTGTTCGAGCACATGATGTTCCAGGGCTCGGCCAATGTCGCCAAGGGCGAGCATTTCGCGATCGTCCAGTCGGCGGGTGGAACCCTGAATGCGACGACATGGTGGCATCGCACGAACTACTTCGAGTCCGCGCCGAGCCATCACCTCGAGACCTTGGTGTGGCTGGAAGCTGATCGGCTGGCGTCGCTCCCGGTCGCGATAACCCAGGAGAATCTGGACAACCAGCGGGATGTGGTGAAGAACGAGCGCCGCCAACGCTATGACGACATGCCGTACGGCGGATGGCTCGAGGCTCTGCAGGAACGCCTCTTCCCAGACGGTCATCCCTATCAACATGCGACCATCGGTTCCATGGACGACCTGACTGCCGCGAGCGTCGAAGATTGCAAGGCCTTCTTCAAGACCCACTATGCGCCGAACAATGCGGTGATCTCGGTCGCCGGCGACTTCGAACCCGACATCGCGCTGAAGATGATCGAGTCCCACTTCGGTCCGATCCCCGCCAACCCGAAGTTGCCGACCAAGCCCGAGGTGCGGTTGGAGCCGGGCGGGCTAGGAGTGCGAGCCGAGTTCCAAGACAAACTCGCGCCACTACCGAGACTCTTCTTCGGCCACCGCGGACCAGGACCCGATGACGACCGTTTCTCGGCGATCGAGATGGCTTCGGCTGCGCTCTCGAGCGGCGGAACCCGTTCGACGCGCATCTACAAGACGCTCGTCCGGGAACGCGAACTGTGTCAGGACGCGAGCTTCTTCGCCTTCGGTACCAATGGCGCAGCACTCGTCGGCGGACATGCGACGCCTCGACCGGGCGTGGATCTGGAGGCGGTGGAGAAGGCCTTCCTGGAGGTGGTGGACAGCGTTGCGAACGATCCGCCGAAGGGAGATGAACTCGACCGGCTGCGTGCATTGAAGGAACGCCAGACGATCGAGGCGATCTTCCAGACCTGCGATCAGAGAGCGGATGCGCTCAGTGAAGCCGCCACGGTTCATGGCGATCCGCGAGAGGTGAACGAGATCCTCCCGAAACTCTTGGCAGTCACCAGCGAACAGATCGGAGAGGCGGCCGCCGCCTTCTTGAACGCCGACAATCGGGTCACCTTGACCTACATCCCGGAGGGGAAGGCATGAGCAACCGTCCGCAACCAACAGAGCCGCGTCCCTTCAACTTCCCTGGGATCCATCGCGCGAGCCTGGACAACGGCCTGGGAATAGTTACGGTCACGATGCCAGGCCGCGCCCTGTGCACCGCGGAACTCGTCTCAGATGCAGGCGCGTGTCACGACGAGATCGAAGGGACAGCGGTCCTGCTAGCCCGCGCCTTCAACGAAGGCAGCGAGGTTCGGGACGCGGCGGCTTTCGCCGACGCCGCCGAGGGACTCGGCATGCAGCTGGCGGCGGGAGCGGGCTGGGATTCGCTGACCCTCACCATGTCGGCCCCGCGATCGCATCTCGATGCTGCGCTCGGACTCATGGCTGAAGCTGCATGGACGCCCTCGATCCCCGAGTCGAACTTCAACCGCATCAAGGGTGAGCGCCTGGCCGCTATCGATCAGGAGTTGGCGAACCCGGCGGTGCGCGCGGTGCTCGGCTTCCCTCGCACGATCTACGCACCCGACTCGACCTACGCACGCTCGCTTCGCGGCACCAAGGAGACGGTCTCACGGTTGACCCGCGAGTCGCTGCTGGACCACCACGCTCGGCTGGTCGGTCCCGGATCGGCGACCCTAGTCGTGGCCGGTGATGTCGAACCCGCGTGGGTGATCGAACAGGCTGGCAAGGCGTTCGGCTCGTATGAGGCATCGTTAGGCGACCGTCAGCCCCCGACCGCCGAGCCACTACAGGGCGGACTGCGGATCACCTTGATCGATCGGCCCGGGTCGGTCCAGTCGAACCTGGTGATCGGTCACACCGGCGTCAGTCGATACGAAGCTGATCGCGACGCACTCGCCTTGGTCAACTATGCGCTATGTGGATCGTTCTCGAGTCGCGTGAACCAGCGGCTCCGTGAGGAACTCGGATACACCTATGGTGCCAGGGGCGATTTCGACCAGCGTCGCGTGATCGGTCCGTTCCTGATCGCTGCGCCCGTGCAGGGACAGTCCACTGCAGAAGCGGTGCGCGAAACGATCGAACTGGTCAGAGGGATGTGGGAGGAAGGCCCAACCGATGATGAGTTACTTGCCGCCAAGGAGTATCTGGCCGGGGTGTTCCCGTTGCGCTTCGAGACACCCGATCAGCTGGCCTCGGCGGTGGCGGAGTTGGCGGTCTACGACCTACCAGACGAGGACCTGACGACCTTCCACGAGCGCATCCTGGAGGTCAGCCGCGAGGATGCCGCGGCCGCTGCGCGCCAACATCTGCGCCCCGACGAACTGTCGGTCGTGGTGGTGGGCGACGCGAGCACCGTGCAGGCGGACCTCGAGCAGATCGCCCCGGTGACGCTCGCCGCCGACTGAACCCGGCCCCCGAACCCCGCCCCCTGATTGAACCCGAGCTACCTGAACCCGCCCCTGGCTGAACCCGAGCTCCCGAACTAGTAGGCGGCGAGTTGGAACCCGAACTCGACAGAGAGCGGCTCGAAATCTCGCCTATCCAGGGTAAGGACCGGGAGCTGAGTTCTGATACTGCACGCTGCGATCAGTGCGTCGGTCGAGCCCACCGATGGTCTAACCGCAAGCATGCGCCTCGCGACCGAGGCATCTGCTGGCTCGAAGACCACCTCGAATGCTCCGCTAGACACGCGCCCCAGGAAGGCGTCGACCGCGCGAGGGCCGAACGCAACCTGCAGCAGGTAGCCAACCTCTCCGAGTACGGGTGCAGGGATCAGGGGCCGACGGGCGCTGTCTGTTACCGCCGAAATGATGCGAGGATGATCTCTGGCTGTGCGGTCGGCCATCGCGATGATGGCTGAAGAGTCGAGGATCATCCCGCCTCCGCTTCGGAGCCCCGCAACTTGCTGCCCAGATCCTTGATCCAGTTGGAGTGCAACCAGGCATCGAGGTCCTCACCGCCAGAAGGCATCGCCGTGGAACCCTCGAACGCGCCGGCGAACCCTTCCAGGGGATCCGAGTCAGCCAGGTATCGCTCGACCGATTCCCTGATGATGTCGGCCTGAGACCGTCCTTCGCGGCTGGCGCGCGCACGCAGCCGCTCGAGCGTGCCCGGAGACAGATAGAGGGTCGTCTTCTCCATAGGTGGCAGATGCTACCACCCACCATATGCAGATACCACCCGTCCTACTGAAGCGTCTTCTGGCCTTCCGAGGTCGCCATGACCAGAGCGCTCATGTTGCCCTCGGGGTGTTTGTTGTCGTGCATCAACTGGTGGCTGGTGCCGATCTCCTCGAAGGTGAAGGTCTGTGACAGACACGGGTCGATCTTGCCTGCGACGACCAGATCGTTGAACGCATAGGACTGATCGTCGTTGGCGAAGTGGCTGCCTTGGAAGCGCTTCTGCCTCATCCACAGGTAACGCAGATCGACGACCGCGTTGTATCCGGTGGTTCCAGCGCAGACGACGACCATGCCGCCGGTGTCAACCAGGAAGATGCTCGTTGGCACGGTCGATTCGCCCGGGTGTTCGAACACGATCGTCGGGTTGCGCTTCTCACCGAGTGCTTCCCAGAAGGCTTTGCCGAACTTCTTCGCTCCCTCGAGCCACTCGCCATAGGCCTTCTCGTCCTGCCAATGCGGCAACATCCCCCAGTGATCGAAGTCTTTGCGGTTCATGACCCCGACGGCACCGAGCCGGGTGCAGTGATCGAACTTCTCTGAGCTGCTGACGACGGCGACGGGCTTCGCGCCGACCTCTCGCGCAAGTTGGATCGCCATCGAACCGAGTCCGCCGGCACCGCCCCAGATCAGGACAGGCTCGTCGGCCTTGATGTTGTTCGGCGCCCAGCCGTGAAGCATGCGGTAGGCGGTCGCGCCGACCAGCGTCGGAGCGGCGGCTTCCTCCCACGATAGGTGTGGGGCCTTGGGCATGCACTGGTGGGCCTGCACCTTGGTGAACTGCGCGAAGGAACCCCAGTTGGTCTCGTAGCCCCAGATGCGGAAGGTCGGGTGATACATGGGGTCGGTGCCAGGAGGAACCGCTTCGACATCCCACTGGCCGCAGTGGACGACGACCTCGTCTCCGACCTTCACGTTCGTGACCTTGTCGCCGACCGCGTAGACGACGCCGCTGGCGTCGCTGCCACCGATGTGGAAGTCGGTGGGTTCACCGAACTTGCCGTGCACCTTGCAGATGTCGATCGGCACACCCAGGCCGGCCCAGACATTGTTGTAGTTGATGCCGGCCGCCATCACCATGACGAGCGCATCGTGCGGTCCGATCTCTGGAACATCGATCTCTTCGATCTGGAAGGCCTTCTCGGGCTCACCGAAGCGTTCCGGACGGATGACCGAGGCCAGCATCTTGGCTGGTATCTCTCCGATCGGGGGGATCTCACCGATGTCGTAGCGCTGCTTGGGCAACTGTTTTCCTCCTGTGTGCGTCGGGCAGCGTGGCTGTCGGCAAGCATGACCCGACGAAGCGGCCGGGTCAAACCGCTAGACCTCGATGCGGCCCCCGCGTGGCTTCGACCGGACCAGGGGTCGCCAACAACGGCGCCAATGTAGATTCGGCCTCGATATGCCAGTGAGTCGACTCATCATGGTGGCGTTCTTGGCCTCATCGGTCGCCTGCACGGCCGGATCCCCCAAGGATGATTCGACCCCGGTCGCCCCTGATTACTCCAAGCCGGGAGGGACAGATCCGAGCGGATCGCCTGCAGAGAGATCGAGGAAGGCGATTCGAGGCGGATTGGCACGCGGATATCTATTGGCGCAACAGGGAGACCTTTCACGGTGCCCGAACCAGCGGTACTACAGCCTCGACCCACGGTCCCGCGAACAGCCTCTGGCCTGTGCGCTGGACACGAGGCCGGTGACCATCGACGAGGCGGTCGAGGCGACCGACTACGATGCTTTGGCCCTCCCCAAGTCGACCCCTCATGGGGTCTCCCTGTGGCTCAGTGGCTCTGACGCACGAGGCGATGTGCTGACTCTCATGACCGTGATCGACTCGGAACTCTCGCCCTGGAAGGCATCGGATTGGGAGATGATCGCTGCGGGGGGCGCCTTCTTCTATCAGGAGAAGGCTCGGCCGAAGGATCTAGACGCCCCCAAGAACCCCGAACCCGTCGTGGTGCGAGGAACCCAAGGCTGGAAACTGGAAGTCCTCAACGGGGAAGGCGAGCAGAATCTCCGCTCGATCAGTTGGTTCGAGGAAGTAGGTGGGACTCTCTACTCCTTGACCATCACGGAAGATGCCTACCTGTACACGGAATCCCACACGCTGGCCATCGCCGAGAGTCTGATCGCCTACGGTAACGGATCTCGACCTAGACCTTGATGACGAGCGTCTTGACGGCCTTGTCGTGCAGCGTCTGCTTGCGATCATCCCACAGCGGCCATAGGTCGTCGACTATCCCACCGAAGGGGACGAGGTTGATCGCCCAAGCTACCGCGAACCTTCCAAAGGCCAGGCCCATGCCCGCCTCGGTTCCGTCCTCGCGGATCAACTTGATGTTGGTAGCTCTCTTGCCGAGGCTCTGGCCTGTGCGGCCCTCGAAGTATGGCTTGTGGAGCATCGCCCACGCGATCCCGATCACGAACAGCAGGATCCCGGTCGCCCCCGAGAGCCCGAACTGAAGTCCTCCATCGCCTGAGAAGCTGACCCCGTCCCCGCCAGTGACCACACTGGCGCTCTGCGAGCGACCCATCAAGCCAACGATCAGGAGCGGAAGGAGTCCCAGTATCGATACGAATCCATCAAGTATGTAGGCGAACACTCGGATACCCCAGTCGGCCAGTTCGCGTCCGGCAAGGCCCGGCGCCATCGGCTGCCCACACTCAGGACACGACCGCGCTTCCGGCGAGATGTCCTTGCCGCAATAGGTGCAGTAAGCCATTTCCCCCTCCTGTCGAACCCGTCAGGATAGCCGTCTGCTTGGTCCGGTAGCCTCGAACGCAAGCCACCCACAGGGAGAACCGATGTCTGACGCCTTCAGCTTGACCGAGGAACAGGAACTGTTCCGCAAGACCGTGCGTGATCTTGCCGAGAACAAGATGGCGCCCCGCGCCGCCGAGATCGACGAGACCGACGAGTACCCGTGGGACATTCACAAACTGCTGGTCGACAACGGACTGATGGGCGTCGGGTATCCCGAGGAGCACGGAGGCATCGGCGGACCGGTCGAGTTCTGCATCATGATCGAGGAGATCTCTCGCGTCTCGGCCGGGATCTCGCTGATCCCACTGGTGAACCGGCTCGGTTCTCTGCCGCTGTTGATCGCGGCCAGCGACGAGCAGAAGGCTTCCCTGTTCCCCGGCATCATCGACGGATCTCGACAGATCGCGTACTGCCTGACCGAACCAGAGGCGGGCAGTGACGCGGGGTCGATGAAGTCCAAGGGTGTGCGGGATGGAGACTCGTGGGTGATCAACGGCAACAAGCGTTTCATCACCAATGCGGGTGTCGCCGACACCTATACCTACTTCGCGGTCACGAACCCAGATGCGCGGAAAGGCAAGAACATCACGGCGTTCCTGGTCTATCGAGACCGTGATGGCTTCGAGGTCTCGAAGCTCGAACACAAGATGGGGATCCACGGTTCGCCCACCGGCGAGATCACGATGAGCGACTACCGAGCCGACTCGAGCGATGTGATCGGCGAGGTGGACGAGGGCTTCACCTACGCGATGAAGACGCTCGACTATTCGCGGCCGACGATCGCGGCGCAAGCGCTCGGCATCGCACAGGGCGCGCTCGACTATGCCGTCGGCTACGCCAAGGAACGCGAACAGTTCGGTCAGCCGATCAGCCATTTCCAGGGCATCCAGTTCATGCTCGCGGACATGGCGATGCAGGTCGAGGCTGCGCGCATGTTGACCTACCGTTCGGTGTCCAAGGTCATCGCCAAGGCTCCCGATGTGGGCTATCACGCGGCGATCGCCAAATGCTTCGCCTCGGACACCGCGATGCGCGTAAGCACCGACGCGGTCCAGATCCTGGGCGGTTACGGCTATGTAAGGGAGTACCCGGTCGAGCGGATGATGCGCGACGCGAAGATCACACAGATCTACGAGGGAACCAACCAGATCCAGCGTGTCGTGATCGGCCGCAGCCTGACCCGCTAGACCTCCGAGGCCAGTGCGGCCAGTCGTTGGCCGATCAAGGGGGCGAACTTGAAGCCGTGTCCGCTGCAAGGCGACCCGACGATGATCGGCCCGTAGCGAGCAAGGATGAAGTTCTCGTCCGAGGTGTTGGTGTAGAAGCAGTTCTCCGAGCGTATGGGCGCCGTGATCTGATCGAAGCGTTCGCCGAGCCATCTGGTCGTCCGCTCGACCGAATCCTCGTCGATGTTGCGCTGGCCTTCGGGATCGGCCTGCGGGCCTGCGATATGTTCGCCGCCCTTCAGTAGACCGTCGGGTGTCGGCAGGCAATATCGCAGCGGCTCGTTCCAGTCGATCAGGATCGGGACCGCTCCGGCGGGTGCCTGATAGTGCGAGACGGTCTCGCGGCTTGGCCGCACGGGTAGGTCGATCCCGCTTGCGTGCAGCAGATCCTTGGCCCACGGACCCGCCGTGACGACCGCCGTGCGCGCGCGCACCACCGCCCCATCGGCAACGATCTCGACCCCGCCGCCGCTGGGTCTCACTGACTCGACGGTCGAGTGTTCACGCAAGCACGCCCCTCGTCGGACTGCGCCTTGGATGAACGCCTGCAGCGCCAGATCCGCCGAGATGATCCCCGCTCCGGGTTCCAGGAAGGCAACCTGACCCGGCGCGAGCCTCGAGGAGGGAAACATCTCCCGGATCTCGCCCTCTTGCAACCATCGTCCACCGCCTGACCCGAGCCCAACCGCCTGCGCGACATCGGCGACAGCGTGACCGGTGTTGATCGCCGGGCAAGCGCTCAGCAGTCGTCGTCCACACTCGTCAGACAACCGATCCCAGAGGCGTCGCGCCTCGGTGGCCATCTGGACGAAGATCGGATCTGGATACGAGGTGCGGAATATGCGAGCGGTCCCATGACTCGAACCGAAGGTGTTGCCAACCTCGCGGCGTTCGAACACCACCACCTCGCGGCCGGTGTGCGCGAGTGCCCGCGCGGTGGCGGCTCCCATCACTCCGGCGCCGATGACGGCCACATCAACACGGTCGCTCACATCTACCGCCTGAGGTTCACCTGATGCGATTCCGTCGGCGGACCTTGCGTCGATCCATCCAAGAGAACACCGCGCCCCACAACCTCATGTAGACGAAAACCCAGAAGAGCAGGCTGACGACCAGCACTCCGCCCAGCAGCAGTGCGCCCACGATCGGATCCATGACCAGACGATATCCCTTCGAAGCGAGCGCGCCCGGCTAGCCTCGCCATGGATGGCGACCGAGCAGCGGATGCGACGGGTCCGGGCGGCTAGCGCCGCGCGCACCGTCCTGCTGCCCGCCAAGATCGCCGTCCGGCCCGCACTTGCGGCTGGATCTGGCCTCCGGCAGATGTTGCGCTACTGGCATGCCGAACGCACGACGCTCCGCCAAGGCATGATCGCGCTGACGGTGTCTGCACTCGGCAGCATCCCGGCTGGTCTGACGCTGGGAGCCATGGACGAACGGCTCGCGCTGCTACCTGGACTGGTCATCCTGATCCCTGGTGCTATCGGCATGCGAGGAGCGATCTTCGGCGCGCTCGCCTCGAGGCTAGGAACCGGCTTGGCATCTGGCCTGCTGACCTTCAACCGCGACCGCAACGGTCTGCTGATGCAGAACGCTCGAGCGGCGATCCTGCAATCGCTCACATCGTCGCTCTACCTGGCCCTGGCCGCTCGCGCTTTCAGTGCGATCACGGGCCTGCCTTCGATCCCTGTCTGGGATCTGGTGTTGATCAGCGTCCTCGGCGGGATGACGGCCAGTGCGATCATCCTCGTGCTGACGATCCAACTGGCGCGAGAGGGAGATAAGAGGAACTGGGATCTGGATGCGGTCGCCGCTCCCATCGTCACCTTCCTCGGCGACTTCATCACGCTTCCCACCCTCGCGCTGGCCACCTTGCTGGCGCAACGAGGCGTCATCACCGATGTCTTAGGTATCACGCTGACCGTCCTCAGCCTTGCGGCTGCGATCGCATCGTTCCGAACGAAGGCTGTGACGACCAGACGGATCATCCGAGAATCCGCGCTGACGCTGCTGTTAGCCGGCGGCATCGACATCATCGCGGGTGTCGCGATCGAGCACCGCATCGAGCGGTTCATCAGCTTCCCGGCGCTTCTGGTCATGTTGCCGGCATTCCTAGAGAACGCTGGAGCGCTCGGCGGCATCGTGTCGAGTCGTCTCTCGAGCAAACTTCACTTCGGCGCCATCCGGCCGCGCCCCATCCCCGATCGGCTGGCAGCCTTGGACATCACACTGGCCGCTCCATGGGCGTTGGTGAACTTCGCCATGACCGGCGTGGTTGCGCACCTGACGGCAGTCGCGCTGGGGAAGAACTCGCCAGGGGCGTGGACCATGGTCGTCATCGCTCTGGTTGGTGGCTTGATGGCCACCATCGGCGCGGCGATCATCGCTTATCTGACGGCGGTGGCCACTTTCAGGCTCGATCTTGATCCAGATAACCACGGAATCGCGGCGGTGACGAGCACCATGGACCTCATCGGGGTCATGTGCGTCGTCGCCGCCGTGAGCCTCACCGGAGCAGGGATATGAATCAGAGACGGACCGTAAAGGACCTATTGGCCGAAGCTAAGGACGCCAGCGAGTTGATGGTGGACCTGGCCTATGCGTCCGTGTTCTTCGGCGACGATGATCTGGCCACCGAGGTGTTGCGGCTGCGTGTCGAGTTGTACGACTCGGTCCAGCAGTTGCGTGTCGCCGCCGTATTGGCTGCCAGGAGCAGAGAGGACGCGATCGCGATCTCGGGTGTGTTGAGGGTCGTTGCCGCCATCGACAAGATCCTCGATGCAGCAGAAGACATCGCGCGGGTGACGCTGAAGGACCTCGGTGTTCCTACCCAGCTTCGACAGGATCTGCGGCACGCCGACGAGGTCCTCACGCGCGCACGCATCCGGGAAGACTCTCCGCTGGTGGGCCACGCGCTCGAAGAGATCGAACTTCCGCTCGACACCGGCATGTGGGTGATCGCGATCAGGCGCGACATCGAATGGATATTCGGCCCTGAAGGGGATCAGGTGCTGCGGGCTGGCGATGTGATCTTCACGCAGGGACCCGAAGATGGGATCGATCGGCTGCGTGAACTGGCGGGTGCCCCCGCCAGGGAGGTTGGGGCGCCCGTGGAGGTCACGCTCAGCGGTCTGGATCGGGCGGTCGATCTGCTGGTCGAGATGAAGAACGCAAGCGAGGTCGCCGTCGGGCTGGCCTACTCGGCGATCCTGCTGCGCGAGCAAGGACTGGCCGCAGAGGTCGGCGTCATCGAGGATCAGACCGACGAGATGATGCATGAGCTCGAGCGTTGGGTGCTGCGAGCGGTGCAAGAAGGGGCCGACCCGGATCGTCTGCGCGGCCTTTTGCACCTGGCCTTCGCGTCTGAACGGATCGCCGATGCGGCACAGGAGATGACCAAGCTGGTCGAGGAAGGAGCGGTGCCGCATCCGATCATCCGCGAGGCTCTGGCCGAGACAGATGAACTGGTCGTCAGCGGCTCGATCAAGATGGATGCGGAAGCGATCGGCAAGACGCTCGGCGAACTGAGACTTCGAACCGACCTCGGTATGGAGGTTCTCGCGATCCAGCGGGGCGGCCGCTGGCTGTACCGGCCCCGCCGACACACGCAACTTCGGTTCGAGGATCGAGTGCTCGCGATCGGGCCCGAGGATGGCGTGGCAGCTCTGCTGATGCTGCTGGGGGACACCGAGGACCTAGACACCGAGGAACTCCGCGAAGAAGAATAGGCTCTCTTATTCAACCCTTGACATCTCTCTCTCTCTCTCTCTCTCTCATACTGGACATAAGTAGCCCTCGGGAGGGAGGAGAACGAGATGAGAATCTCGAAGAAGTTGTTCATCATGCTCGCCACCGCAAGCCTGCTGGCCCCAACCGGTGCCGGAGCCGACGAGATCCCACCACCAGAAACGGCACAGTTCGTAGCAGTCTCGGTCCTAGGCGGAATCACCTGCACCGGCGAGACCGCTATGACTGAGGCCGGGATCGACGGATTCTCCGGAGAACCATATGTAGAGGCCAGCTCGATCCTTACCTGCACGGGCAACATTCTCAGCCTCAGCAGCAGCGCCAGTTTCACAACGATTCGTGCGGGCATCGACCCCGTTGCTTCAAGCCTTGGGGAATGCCAACCCGCTCATCTGCAACTGTGCCGCGCGCGTTACAACCCCATGGGGAAGGCAGCTCTGCTGACTGCGGTCGGTCAATTCGAAGTCGTACTTCGGCAAGGCCTGATGTGGGACCTACTGGTCGGAGATTGCCCAGGCGGGCCGGTTGGCTCCTCAATGGACCGATCGGTTACATGCCGCGCGGGACACGGACCCACGCTAGGTCTACCCATTTGACAAAGTTCGCCGTCGTTCTGCTGTGCCTGGTCGCGCTCGTTCGGCCAGGCACAGCAGCAGCAAGAGGACCAAGCAATCCCGACCCGGAGTTCGCCCCCCATCTACTACTAGATCTCGGCGAGCACGGGACGGCCGGCTGGTTCCGCATCAAAGGCAACATCCGCCGTGGCCATTCGATCCTGTCGGTCGCGGAAGCGACCGGAGTGCAGGGATACAGCACCCTCATGATCAGTTCAGACATCCGACTCTCCGAGCTCAGCAACGGAGAGGAGTATGCGGTCGTCGGATACAGTTTCGTAGAAGCCGGAACCCGTGACCAAGGTGAGGAGCCTGGTCAGGCGGAAGACTGGACCATGTTCCAAACACCAGTTGCCAGCCAAGGAGATCCAGTTGAAAGTGAGGCCGAGGCAACAACCTCCGGCGACTCCCGACAGCTAGGGGTCAAGGTTTATGCACCGACCAACGGCTCTGGCCGTATCGGTTTCGACATCGTCGTTTGGGCTTCCGGAAAGCCAGGCCTATCCCGCCACGCCTACTCGCTATGGACGAACGATCCGAAGGCCCAGATAACCACCTTCGCTAAAGGCACGAGTGGTGTCCCGCCCCTCATCCGCGAAGGGGACCTAACACCCCTAGCGGACGGCCACATCGTTCGACACAACACCCTCCCACAAGAAGGTCCCGTGACCGGCGGGATGCGCACGACAGTCGCTTCCACAGTAGACGGACAGTACTCGTTCCAGGGGTCCCTCCCGACTCACATCCTAGGGTTTGGACGCAGAACCACCCGTGCGACCGACGGAAAGTATGTGCAGGTGTATGGGGCTCCCTGGATACCGAGCGCCCTGATCGTGACGAGCGAGTCCGGGGAGTTAGCCCATGCCGGGACCATCGTGTGGGGAACCGTTCCACCCGGCAAGTACACGCTGAGTGTCACATCCCATGGCGCACAGATTGATGGCCAAGGCGACCATCCGGCCGGACAGGAAGCTATCCAGGTCGGAACATACGAAAACTTCATCGTCTTCGGACGCGCCCAAATCCCTCCGCTGGATTGAGCGATTTCCCGACCTTCGTCTTGGCGGCGTTCGCTCTGATCTTCGACGACGGTGGGCGGGTCCTTCTATGCCATCGCACGGACGCAGACCTCTGGAACCTGCCGGGTGGCGGAGTCGAGGACGGCGAGACACCGTGGGAGGCCGTTATCCGCGAGGTCGAGGAAGAGACAGGTCTTCAGGCCCGCGTCGAACGGCTCGAGGGCGTGTACGCGAAGCCGCGGCAGGGCCAGGTGATCTTCTCCTTCCGATGCGAGGTGACCGGAGGCGAGTTGACTCCGACCGCCGAAGCAGATCGCTGCGAGTACTTCGCGGTCGACGATCTACCAGCCAACACAGTTCCCAAGCAGGTGGAGCGGATCCGCGACGCGGTGTCGGACCAGCCTCGGCCGATCCTGCGCGTCCAGGCGTCTCCGAGCGTATGGGAGGCTCTCCCGGAGGGATCTGCTGAGGTCTGACAGAATGCGCGGCCATGCAGCCGTCAACCATCGCACCTAAGCCGAAGAAGCCGCCCAAGTGGTGGGCAGCCGTGACTCTCGCCGCGGGGGTGGTCGGAGCCTTCGCTGGCCTCGCCGCCGGAGCCAGCGGGACCTACGATGTGCCTCCCTTCACGGTCGAACTCTCGGCGAAACCGGCCCCTGCAGGTAAGACCGAGTTCGAGATCAAACCGGCCGCCCTATCCCCCGGCTTCGCCGAAGCGGGGACCCACGCCTCGCCGCTGGTGCTGCGTGCGACGGTGATCGAAGTCGACGGCGAACTGCTGGCATCGGACGCGGCGGCATTGGCGACACCCAGCGGCTTCGCCGATCACTTCAGCCAGAACGGCAGGGCGGCCGCAACGGCCTTCGCGATCAAGAGCGCCATCGTCGCACTGCTCGGCTCTCTGGCCGCAGGCGCAGCGATCAGCTTCGGGCGTTGGCAGCGGATCATCGGGGCACTGGTGGTCGGGGTCGTGACAGTGGGGGCGCTGGGTGCCATCACGGCGGTCACCTACGACAAGGACGAGTTCAAGAAGACCTCGTACCAGCGTGGAAGTTCCGGCGGCTTGATACCGGGCGGCTGAGCCCTAACGGGTTCGCGTCTTAACCCCTCTGATGCCGCGCAGCCGCTCGTCGAGGGTCACCAGAGGGATATCGAGTTCTCGGCTCGTAGCCGCGATGAAGGCGTCGGCAGGATCCGCGATCTGATCCAGGCGGCTAGCGGCGAACGCGATCCGGCCTGTCACTGGCTCCTCGATCACGGCGACGAGTTGTTGGGCTCTGGCGCTCCATGATTCGGCATCCCGATCCAACCTCAGGCGACCCTTTCGGGCCAGCATCGCCACTTCCCAACGAGATATCGCGGATAGATGGGATGAGTCCAAGTTGTGTTCGATCAGACGGCGAGTGGCTGCTGGCAGACGCTTGGAGCCTTCGACGAACCAGACCCAGACATGGGTGTCCAGCAGGATGCTCAACCAGTCGCTTCCCAGTCAGCATCGACCGGGCCGATGTCCCAGCCTGAACTGTCCACCGTTCCAGCCATGCACCCGAATCCGCGCTTCGCCTCTGGTGTCACCGGCGCAGAAACGGTGGCCATGGGCTTACCGCGTTTGGTGATGAGCAGCGACCTTCCAGAGGTCCGCACATCCTCTAGAACCGATAAGCACTTGGCCTTGAACTCGGAGATGTTCATCTCGTCCATGCCGCTGACGGTAGTTGACCACTTCGACATGGTCAAGTGAGCGAGAGCGGACGATCGCCTCGAGGCCCCTAAGCCAACAGATGGCGCGCGATGAGGAGCCTCTGGACCTCGCTGGTGCCCTCGCCGATCTCGAGGATCTTCGAGTCACGCCAGTGCCTGGCAACCGGGTACTCGTTGATGAATCCGTTGCCGCCGTGGATCTGGGTCGCTTCGCGAGCATTGGTGACCGCAGCCTCGGTTGCATAGAGCTTCGCGATCGCAGCTTCCTTCTTGAACGGCAGCCCCTGCTCGTGCAGCCAAGCCGCGCGATAGACAGCCAGACGCGAGGTCTCGGTCCGCACCTCCATGTCCGCAAGCTTGAACGCGATCGCCTGATGTTCGGCGATCGGCTTGCCGAAGGTCTTGCGTTCCTTCGCGTACGCGATGGACTCGTCCAAGCAGCCCTGGGAGAGTCCGACGCCAAGCGCTGCTATCGCGACGCGTCCACCGTCCAGGATTATCAGGAAGTTCTTGAACCCCTCGCCCTTGTTCCCCAGCAGGTTCCCCTCGGGCACCCGGCAATCGTTGAACGCCAGTTCCCGAGTATCCGAGGCATGCCACCCAACCTTCGAGTACTTCTTGCCGACGGTGAAACCGGCAGTGCCCGCCGGGATGATGATGTTGCTGATCTCTCCCGGGGCCGTCAGAGCCGTGACGGTCACATGCTGGGTGATCTCGGTGCCAGCGTTGGTGATGAACGCCTTGCTGCCGTTGACCACCCACTCTCCCCCGTCCAGCTTGGCGGTGGTCTTGGTGCCTCCGGCGTCGCTCCCGGCGTCGGGTTCGGTCAGACCGAATCCCGCCAGCTTCTCGCCGCGGGCGAGCGGAGGCAGCCACTTCTGCTTCTGCTCTTCGGTCCCGAACATGAAGATAGGCATCCCACCCAACCCGACACCCGCCTCGAGGGTGATCGCCATCGAGGAATCGATGCGCGCGAGCTCCTCGATCGCGATGCAGAGCGTGGTGAAGTCGCCGCCCATGCCGCCATAGGTCTCGGGGAAGGGGATCCCGAACAAGCCGAGTTCCCCCATCTTCAGCACGAGGTCTGTGGGGAACTCGCCGGTCCGGTCCATCTCCTCGGCACGCGGGGCGATCTCGGACTCGGCGAAATCGCGCACGACCTTGCGGAAGGCCTGCTGTTCCGCGGTGAAGGTGAAGTCCATAGGTTGCAGGCTAACCTGCACCCCGATGCCAGAGGACGACCAGCTCAGACGCGAACGTGAGTTCTTCGACGCGTCGTCTGAGGCCCAGTTCGAGGCCGAGCCGCCGCCGCCGAACCATCACATGCAGATGCTGTTCGACCTGTTGGGGGATCCGACGGACCTTCGCATCCTGGATTGTGGGTGCGGAGCCGGCGAACTGGCCCTCGAACTCTCGCCGAAGGCCTCGCAGGTCGCGGCGTTCGACCTGTCCCCTGCCAGCGTCTCGCTGATGCATCACCGAGCCGCCAAGCTCTCGGTGCAGCGTCCCGACGGGTTCGTCTCGGTCATGGAAACACTGCCCTTCGGCGACGAGACCTTCGATGTCGTGGTGGGCAAGTCGATCCTGCACCATGTGGATGTCGACGCCGCGATGCGAGAGGTCCGGCGTGTCCTGAGGCCGGGAGGTCGCGGCATCTTCATCGAGAACCAGGTGACCAATCCGCTGCTTCGGTTCGCGCGTAACAAACTCACCGGACGCTTCGGCGTGGCGAGGCTCGGAACCATCGACGAGCACCCCCTGATCAGAGACGACTACGCGAACATCGAGGCGATCTACGCCGGCAAGGTGCGCGTGCACTATCCAGACTTCAGGTTCTTCGGCCTGTTCAGCCGCAATGTGTTGCGCTACGAGAAGGCCCTCTGGTTGGCCAAACGCCTAGGCCGCACCGACGAGTGGATCTACGATCGCTTCCCCAAGCTTCGTAGGTACGGTTACCACTGCATCATCGAAGTCTGGCGCTAGTTAGTCGCCGACCCTGCTGATCACCGAGATCGGATCGAGCTCGACCAAGAGGTCGTTGCCGTAGGTCTCATCGCGTTCGTACTTGTCCAGGAACGCCGCGGTGATCCGTTCGTATCCGCTCCACGACGGATCCCGGAAGGCGACAGGACCGCGCGCGCACGCGAAATCGTTCCCCCGGTAGGCGGTGATCGAGGCGACGGGGCGCGCGCGCAAGAAACCCACCCGACGCGCGGTAGTACGGCACCAGGTATAGACCTTCCCGTCGTCTACGAGGATCTCGACCGGCACAGCATGCGGGTAGCCGTCGTCGCCGATCGAGGCCAAGACCCCTATCGGCCTCGAGGCGATGAAGCGCAACCCGGTCGTCATTCCGCCTCGCTAGGGTACCCGCAGACATGGCACCTCCCGTGGTCCTCGCATGATCTGGCTCCTGGCGCTGCATGGCGTCGTAGCGATGGGGGCTGCCTGGATAGGGCGCCGCCGAGGCCGACGACCCGCATTCGCGATGGCGTCGCTCGCACCGCTCGGGACCCTGGCATGGATCGCCCCGAAGGTCTCGGGCATCCTCGAGGGCGCTCCGGTCACCGAACGCATCGAATGGGTCGCGTCCCTGGGCTTGACGCTCGAGTTCCGGCTGGATGCCTTCAGCCTGCTGATGGTCGGCCTGATCTCTGGCATCGGGCTGCTGATCTGCGCCTACAGCGTCTGGTATTTCAAGCCGGCACCGGGCCTCGGGCGTGTGGCGTCGCTCCTGACCTCGTTCGCCGGAGCGATGCTCGGCGTCGTTCTCGCCGACAACCTCTTGATCGTCTACCTGTTCTGGGAACTAACCTCGGTCACCTCTTACCTGCTGATAGGGACCGACGATCGGCGAAGTGCTGCGCGAGCCGCCGCACTGCAAGCGATCCTGGTGACGGGGGCAGGCGGGTTGGCGATGCTTGCAGGCTTCGTCCTGCTCGGCCAGGCGGCAGGCACCTACTCGCTCTCTGGACTGCTGGCTTCGCCACCGACCGGCGGCATGGTGCCGGCGGCGCTGATGCTGGTCCTCGCGGGAGCGCTGACCAAGTCCGCGCAGGCGCCCTTCCACTCGTGGCTGCCAGGAGCGATGGCAGCCCCGACGCCGATCAGCGCTTACCTGCATTCGGCGACGATGGTGAAGGCGGGCATCTACCTGATGGCCCGGTTCGGTCCGGTGTTCGCCGAAGGACATCCCTCGTGGAGAGCCACGGTCGTCATCCTCGGTGTCGTGACCATGCTGCTTGGTGGTTGGCATGCGCTCCGAGAGCGAGACCTCAAACTGCTGCTCGCCCACGGGACGGTCAGCCAACTGGGCTTCATGACGGTGCTAGTCGGGTCAGGTACACCTGAACTGACCGCGGCAGGGGTCACCGTGATCCTCGCGCACGGGCTCTTCAAGGCGGCACTGTTCATGGTCGTTGGGATCGTCGACCATCAGGCCCACACCCGAGAGATCGGACGGTTGCACAGGGTCGGTTCGGTCTTACCCATCGTCATGTGGATAGCGATCCTGAGCGCAGCTTCCATGGCCGGCATCATCCCGCTGTTCGGTTTCATCGCGAAGGAGTCGGCCTACGCGGCACTCCTCGAAGACGGGGTTGGAACCTTCGCTCTGGTCGGAGTGATCGCAGGATCCGTCCTCACATTCGCCTACGGAACACGGTTCGTGTTCGGTGCGTTCGGACCGGCCGAGCATCCGGTTGTCTCCGAGATGAGGGACCCCGAGGATCCGCTCGAACCCGTCGATCCGTCCACGATCGAGACGCCCTCTGGTTGGTTCGTGGCACCCGGGCTGTTGCTGGCTGCGCTCACCTCTGTATTCGGCCTGTGGCCCAAAGCGGTCGACGAGTTGGTGCGGTCAGCGACCCTCGCGCTCTCCCCCACCTCCGACCCGGAACACCTGGCCCTCTGGCACGGTTTCAACAAGGTGCTGTCACTATCGATCGCGACGATCGCGCTCGGGATCCTGGTGTACCTGATGCGAGGATGGGTCGAACAGATCCCCAAGAGCAGGTTGCGCGCGCACAACGCCTACAGGCGATCGGTCTCGATGCTGATAACCGTCTCCGACAGGGTCACCGCGATCATGCAGAGCGGCTCACTCCCGGTCTACCTGGCGATCATCCTGTCGACCGTACTGCTCGGTCCCGGCTTGACCCTTGTCATGCGGACGAGGTTGCCAGAGATGGTCGCGATCTCCGACTCCACGCTGCAACTCGTCTTGACGGTGACCACCGCCGTGGCTGCAGTGGCAACCGCTGCGGCGCGTCGCAGGTTCGTAGCGATCCTGAGCCTCGGCGGCGTGGGCTATGGAGTAGCGGTGCTATTCGTGCTCCATGGAGCACCCGATCTCGCTCTGACACAGTTGCTGGTAGAGACGATCGGCTTGATCGTGTTCGTGCTGGTTCTACGACACCTACCGGCGTACTTCCGGCGAGGGCCCTCGCGAGCAGCGAACGGTATGCGGGTCCTGCTAGCAGGCTCCGTCGGGGTGTTCATCACCGCGTTCGCTCTGGTAGCAGCGTCCTCACGGACCGTGGAACCGATCTCCCAGGCATACATCGATCGTGCGTTGCCAGACGGTGGCGGACGCAATGTGGTCAATGTGATCCTGGTCGACTTCAGAGCCCTCGACACCCTCGGCGAGATCTCGGTGCTCTTCATCGCCGCACTCGGCATCGTCGGACTGATCCGAGCCGGACGACGCGAACGCGAGGAGGCAGACTCGTGAGACCGTCGTTGATCCTGGACACCTCGGTCAGCCTGATCTTCAGGACCGCACTGCTCTTCAGCGTCTTCCTGTTGTTCGCCGGGCACAACGCTCCCGGCGGGGGCTTCATCGGAGGTCTGGTCGCAGGTTCAGCGTTCGTTCTGAGGTTCGTGACCGGCGGAGCCGACGAGGTCCGGCGAGTTGTCGCGATCAAGCCTGACTCCTTCCTTGCGCTCGGCATCATCTTGGCGGCGTCGACCGGGATCGCCGCTTGGATCGCGGGCAACTCGTTCCTTACAAGCGCGATCCTCGAGTTCCAGATCCCGGTCATCGGGAAGGTCAAGGCCAGTTCAGCCCTCGTGTTCGACATCGGGGTCTACCTGGTCGTGATCGGGCTCGGCCTGCTGCTGCTACGCACGCTCGGCGGCGAGGAGGATCCAGGATGATCGCCCTGTCGTTCGCGCTCCTCATCGGCGTGCTCTATGCGGTCGGTACCTACCTGATCCTTCAACGGACCCTGACCCGCATCATCGTCGGCCTAGCGCTGATGGGTCACGGCGCGAACCTCCTGCTGCTGTTGGCAGGAGGCCGCGAGGGCGCGGCGCCTCTGATCGGGTCAGCGGACCCGACGGCGATGAGCGATCCGTTGCCTCAGGCCCTGGCCTTGACCGCGATCGTCATCGCTTTCGGCGTAACCGCATTCCTGCTGACGCTGGCGTACAGATCGTGGCAGCTCACCCACGAAGATGAGGTCGAGGATGACCTCGAGGATCGTCGTATCGCTCGAACGATCGCGGCTGGCCGAAGCGATGAGGAAGAAGAGGGAGAGGTCGGAGCCGAGACATGAGCGTGTTGGTTCCGCTCCCCTTCGTCCTGCCGCTGTTCGCCGCCGGACTCACATTGGCGTTCCAAGGACGGCCCCGGATCCAGCGTCTTGTCAGCGTCTTGTCCTTGGGCGGGACGCTAGGCATCGCTATCGCACTGCTGCTCGCTGTCGATGATGGCGGATCGGTCGCGGTGCAGATCGGAGGGTGGATCGCGCCGATCGGCATCACGCTGGTCGTCGACCTGTTCTCGGCGATCATGCTCGTCGTCTCGGCGGCGATGATCCTGGCGGTGCTCATCTACGCGATCAGCAGCCCGAAGACCGATGACCGTACCGAGTACTTCCATCCCGTCTACCTCATGCTGGCAGCCGGCGTGTTCCTGGCATTCTTAGCGGGGGACCTGTTCAACCTGTTCGTCGCCTTCGAGGTCATGCTGACCGCCAGCTATGTGTTGATCACACTTGGAGCAGGACGCGATCAGGTTCGTAGCGGCATGACCTATGTGGTCATCAGCCTCGTCGCTTCCGCGTTGTTCCTGACATCTGTAGCACTCATCTACGCATCGACCGGGACCGTCAACATGGCCCAGCTCGCTGGGCGGATCGGAGACATCCCCGACGGATTGCAAACCGCGCTAGGGATGATGTTGCTCATCGCATTCGGGATCAAGGCCGCGGTGTTCCCGCTGTTCTTCTGGCTGCCCGACTCGTATCCGACGGCGCCGACGCCGGTCACCGCGATCTTCGCGGGCCTACTGACGAAGGTCGGGGTCTACGCGATCATGCGCACCCAGACGCTGCTGTTCCCGAGCGACGGCGCGTCGAACCTGTTGCTCGCGATCGCGGTTGCGACGATGGTGGTCGGGGTGCTGGGAGCTATCTCACAGAACGACATCAAGAGGATCCTGAGCTTCCATATCGTCAGTCAGATCGGTTACATGATCCTCGGTCTGGCGTTCTTCACCCTCGCTGGTCTCGCAGGCGCGATCTTCTACATCGTCCATCACATCATCGTCAAGACCACGCTCTTCCTGGTAAGCGGACTGATCGAGCAGCGCTTCGGCACGGCAGCCCTGAACAGGCTGGGAGGGATCGTCCACCGCAGCCGGATGCTTCCGATCTTGTTCCTGCTGCCGGCGTTGAGCCTCGCCGGCCTGCCGCCCTTCTCTGGCTTCGTCGCCAAACTGGCCCTTGTGGATGCAGGGCTGGCGATCGGGCAGGGATGGGCGGTGGGAGCCAGCCTGTTGGTGAGCCTGCTGACCCTCTTCTCGATGACCAAGATATGGGGAGGGGTGTTCTGGGGCCAGGCGGAGGATCCAGCAGCCGACCCCGAGGAACTGCCTCAGATGCCACCCGGGATGGTCGGACCGACCGCGCTGCTGGTGGCACTGAGCCTCGTCGTCGTCGTAGCGGCCGCACCCCTCTGGGATCTCAGCCAGCGAGCGGCAGGCGAGTTGCTCTCTCCGGGCGGCTACATCGAGGCGGTGCTGCCATGAACCCGATGCTCGTCCAATGGCTCTGGCTGACGACCGCCTGGGTGGCGCTCTGGGCAGATCCATCCCCAGGGACGGCACTGTCTGGCGGGGCGCTGTCTGCGCTACTCGTAGCGAGTTTCCCGCCGTCTGGAACCCGCGAGTCCAAGTTCCGATTGCGCTCGGCTCTCCGGTTCCTCCTCTACTTCATATGGAAGCTGATCGAGGCGAGCGCGGTGGTCGCGTGGGAGGTCATCACCCCGCGCTCGAGGATCAATGCCGGGATCGTCGCCATCCCGATCCGAGGAGCCTCACGCGGCCTGACCACCCTGGTTGCGAACGCGATCACGCTGACGCCTGGAACCCTCACGCTCGAGGTGCAAGAAGAGCCCACGGTGCTATATGTGCATGTGTTGCACCTACGAGACATAGAAGAGGTCCGTCGAGAGGTCCGCCATCTCGAACATCTGGCCATACATGCCTTCGGTTCGCCCGCGTCTAGGGAGTTGAGATGATCACCATCGCATCCACGATCGCTCTCGTCTTCGTCGCAGCATCGGGTCTGCTGTGCATCCTCGCGCTAGCCAGGCCGCGTTCGCTCGCGGACCGGATCGTTGCCCTGGATCTGTTCCTGGTCATGATCGTGAGCGGCATCGCGATCGGAACCGCGCGCACAGGGATCGGCACCTACCTCGATGTGCTGGTCGTCGCTTCGCTGCTCGGATTCATCGGCACGATCACCGTGGCCCGCTTCATCGAGAAGCGAGGGGCTTGAGATGAGCGAGATCCTGACCTCGATCATGTTGGTGATCGGCTCGCTACTGGGTCTGTTGGCTGCGATCGGCTTGCACCGGTTCCCAGATGTGTTCGCACGCATGCACGCCGCCTCGAAGTCAGCATCGCTGGGAGTGGTCCTGTTGGTGACCGCAGCGGCGATCCAGGCGAACCGTCCCGGGGACATCGTCAAGCTCGCGCTCGTCGGGGTCCTGCAGTTCATCACGGCCCC
>JBKHYG010000049.1:0-1496 GCA_046565595.1 Actinomycetota bacterium
CCGAGGTAGACATCGTTGATCCCATACTGGCCCGTCACCCAAGCGCAGATAGGCATCACCGACGACGAGTCGGTCGCCACAGCCTTAGCCATCGCTGCAGCAGCGGACGAGGGCGCGTAGTAGGCCGAACCAGTCTTCAGCAGGCCGACGATCTCGGCGCCACCGTCGCGGGTCCGCTGGACCAGCGACTCGATGGTAGGTCCATCGCAGACCTCGGTCAGCGGCTTGCCCGCGATCGAGACCTGAGAAGGAACCGGGACCATCGTCTCGCCGTGAGAACCAAGGGTCAGCGCCTCGACCTGCAGCGGCGAAACTCCTGTCTCCTCGGCGATGAAGTGCTTGAAGCGGGCGGAGTCGAGCATCCCCGCCTGACCGACGACACGCTCGGCTGGGAAGCCGGATACATCGCGGAACAGATGTGTCATCTCGTCCAGCGGGTTGGTGACGACGATGACGACCGCGTTCGGAGAGGCTGGACAGAAGGAGGACGCGACCGACCGGATGATCTTGGCGTTGGCGTCGAGGAGATCCATGCGGCTCATGCCGGGCTTGCGCGGGAAGCCAGCAGTGACGACACAGATGTCGCTGCCCGCCGTCTCCTCGTATGTGTTCGTGCCAACGATGCGCGTCTCGAACTCTTCGATCGAGCGCGACTGCATGATGTCGAGCGCGAGCCCCTGCGGCTTTCCCTCGACGATGTCGGTCAGCACGACCTCGTCAGCCCAACCTGCCTCTGCGATCCTCTGCGCGGTCGTGGATCCGTAGAACCCCGCGCCTACGACGGTCACCTTCATGTAGCCCATCCAAGCAGATAGGAGGCGTCGCGGTACGGCCAGCGTCACGGTACGACCCGGCGTCGCGGTACGGCCCGGCGTCGCGACGCGAGGCGGAGCCGATGCGGGAGCGCCCTGATCAGGGGCCTCTAGCGGGCGGCATCAAGACCCAACCATCTCCCTTGCGAGCGGGCACCCACCCGTGGTGGGTCTTCAGCATGTGGCACCTACGACGACACAGCCTCCACAGGTTGTCGAGGGAGGTGGTTCCTCCCTGCGATAGCGGCAGGCGGTGGTCATAATCCAGCGCGCGCGAGTTAGGACACGCGGTGATCGCGCACTTCGGGTAGCGAGCATCCACGGCGGCTCTCAACCTCGACGGGATGAACCTGTCGCGGGTTCGCACGGACTCGGCGCCGTCTGGGGTGTCCGGAACGATCCGGCCCGCTGCGGCCAGGCTGGTTGCCATGTCCACCGTCACGGGACCGACGCCGGCGACCTCACACCGCTCGCCCGGCGCCAGACGGCCCCTGGCCAAGGCTGCCGCGTCCACATGAACATGCAAGGTCGGGCGCGGGCCTACGCCCGGGCCGTCAAGCAGGCTCATCAGGGCATCTGCGAGCGCCTGCTCGCGAGGTAGGTAACCCGCATCCCTGGAACCTTCCCGTATGGCCCGGTCGGCTCGATGTTCGAGTGTGGCTCGGAGACGAGCCCCGTCGTCGG
>JBKHYG010000050.1:0-36667 GCA_046565595.1 Actinomycetota bacterium
TGGGCCGCGATAGGAACGACGCTGGCTGCAGACCTCTACGGGCTCGAGGTCGTCGCCAGAGACATAGAGGATCGTGCCGAGAACGCCACCAGGTTCGTGCTTCTTGGCACCAAGCGCCCATCGCCGACCGGTGATGACCGAAGCTCACTGGTCTGTTTCATCGAGCAGGACCGTCCGGGCTCACTGCTCGCGATCCTGCACGAGTTCAGCGACCGACAGATCAACCTGAGCAAACTCGAGAGCCGCCCAACCAAGGAACGGTTGGGCGAGTACTGCTTCTTCATCGACGCGGAAGGGCACGCCGATTCGCCGCCACTCTCGTACGCTATCGATTCGCTCCGCACGAAGATCATGGGAGTGAAGATCCTCGGCTCCTACCCCGCACACCGGAACCCCTAGATGCTCGACCTACGACTGATCCGCGAAGATCCAGAAGGCGTGAAGGCTGCGCTGGCCCGTCGCGGGGCTGGCCGGGAGATAGATGAGATCCTCGAGCTCGATGCGCGTCGCCGCGATGCGCAGTCTCGTGCGGACGATCTCCGAGCCGAACAGAAGCGCGAAGGCAAGGCCGTCGCGAAGCTGCAGGGAGAGGAGAAGCAGGCGCTGCTCGCGCGTCTGAAGGAGTTGAGCGCCGCCGTCGACGCGGCGCAAACAGAGGAAGCCGAGAGCGCCGAGCGGCTGCAGCAACTCTTGCTGGTGGTCCCGAACATCCCGCACGAGTCGATGCCCGACGGGCAGACAGAGGATGACAACGAGATCCTGCGGGTCGTCGGCGAACCGCCCACTTTCGACTTCGAACCGAAGGATCACCTCGATCTCGGTGAGGCTCTCGGTGTGATCGATATGGAGGCGGGCGCGCGCACCAGCGGATCGCGTTTCACCTATCTGAAGGGCTCGGCCGCGAAGTTGTGGTGGGCCGTAGCTCGGTACGCGGTTGGGGTGTGCGAGGAGGCTGGGTTCACCTTCGTCCTGCCGCCCGTGCTGGTCCGACGCGACGCCATGGAAGGCACCGGCTTCTTCCCTGCAGGCGCGGATCAGATCTACACGCTTCCAGACGACGAGCTCTACCTGGTGGGCACCGCCGAGGTTCCTCTCGGAGCCGCCCATATGGGCGAGATCATCGAACCCGATGAGTTGCCGATCAGGTATGTGGGGCACTCGGCGTGTTTCCGTCGTGAGGCTGGTGCGGCCGGAAAGGACACACGCGGGATCTTCCGGCTTCACCAGTTCGAGAAGGTCGAGATGTTCGCCTTCGTGCGTCCGGAAGATTCATGGGCAGAGCATGACAAACTCGTCGCGATCGAAGAGAAGATCCTGCAAGATCTCGAGTTGCCGTATCGGGCCGTCGCGTTGTGCGGCGGCGATCTTGGTGCGCCCAGCGCCAAGACCATCGACCTCGAGGTCTGGTTCCCCGGCCAGCAGCGCTACCGCGAGACGACCAGCTGCTCGAACACCACCGACTATCAGGCCAGGCGGTTGAACACTCGGATGCGTACCGAGGGCGGTACCGAGATCGTGCACACTTTGAATGGCACGGCCGCTACTAGTTCTCGAACCGTTGCGGCGATCATGGAGAACCACCAGACCGCCGACGGCCGGATCGTCGTGCCGAAGGTGCTTCGCGACATGCTCGGCACCGACGCCCTGGGCTGAACCGACACCCTGGGCTGAACGAAGCGACAAGCCACTGCCTGCACCGGTACGCTTCCGCGACGGAGGGTTGGCAGAGCGGACGAATGCACCGGTCTTGAAAACCGGAGACCGTTCACGCGGTTCGTGGGTTCGAATCCCACACCCTCCGCTCGAACGGGCGACGCCCACTGATCGAGATCTGGGATGCCCGCCTAAGGTCTCCCCGGGCCTGCTCACTCAATCGCGGGTCAAGGCCATGACCGCCAGGAAGGCGACCATGCCTGCACCAACCCACCCGAACAGCGGTGAGATGCGTGTCGCAAGGATCGCAGCACCCGCGGCGAAGACGCCCAGCAGCACGCTCGCGAAGATGTAGCCGATGGCCAACGCCGAGTGGCCACGCTCTGCCAGAGCCACCGTCTGGACGCTGAATGTCGAGAAGGTCGTGAAGGCGCCAAGGAAGCCGGTCGCCAGCAGGCCTCGCAGCCAATCAGGCCCGGTCCCGTCCTCGATCAGCAACACGAACAGCAATCCGAGTGCGAAGGACCCTGAGACATTGACGGCCAGAGTCGCCCACGGGAACAAGGCTTCGGTGCGTCGCGCGACCGACAGGTCAACGCCGTAGCGAGCCAGCGCTCCTAACGCGCCACCGATCCCGATCGCCAAGACGGTCATCGCTTCCAGAGGCTAGACCCGGTGCGGCTCAAAGCGTCTTGCTGAGGATGACGCTGCGATAGTTGGTGATCGCCCAATCGGTGTGGCCGATCAGTCGATAACCCCAACGCTTGTACATCTCGATCAGATCGGTCGCAGGTTCTGCGGTGTCGCAAGCGAGTTCCCTCGCGCCGTTCCTTCGCGCTTCTTCCTCCGCCCAAGCATGCAGGGCTCGCCCGATGCCTAGCCCCTTGAAGCCTGGATCCACGCCATATTGTCCGAACACCATCACGCCCGGTTGGGTGTACCAGATGCGGCCGTCGTCTGGTTCCAGATCGTCGTAGCGCACCATCCCCTTGTCGTAAAGGGTGATCGTTCCGACGATGCGCGCGTCGACCTCTGCGACCGCGCAACTTCCCTGTTCCGCTCGGCGTTTGGTCGTGGCGACATCTTGGTGCGTCGCTAGGTATCTGAGGCCGCGCGCGGCCAGCGGTGCGTATGCGCGATGAAGCATCTCGGTCAACGCATGCAGATCATCGGCTGCGCCTAACGGTCGGATGCTTAGGTCGGAAGTCACGGTGGGTATGGTACGGCGCTGTGAACATCAAACGGCAGATGGCGCGCGCGAAGACCTGGGCCGAACAGGCGCCGGTCCTCGGCTACCTGATCGCGGTGCAGAAGAGATTCACCAAGGATCTGGGCGGCGTTTACACCAGCGCGATCACCTACCACGGCTTCTTGAGCCTGTTCCCGATGCTGCTGATCGCCGCTTCGGTGACGGGATTCATCCTGGACGATTCTGAGACACGACAGAGGGTTCTGCGAGAACTTTCGGCGACCGTTCCTGGCCTGCAGAGCGTGATCGGCGATTCCCTCGAAGCCCTGGTTCGAGCTAGGAACGCGACCGGCATCATCGGTCTGCTCGGACTCGCATGGACCGGCACCGGCGTCGTGCGCGCGGCCGGCCATGCGCTAACCGACATCAAAGAGATCGATCGAGAACAGCACTTCGTGGGGCGGATCGGCTGGGCGTTCGGTTCGATGATCGGGTTGGGTCTGTTGGCGGCCAGCGGACTGACGCTCGTCGTCCTGGCTTCGGTGCTGCCAAGCGCGTGGCCGATCAGACTGTTGCTGTTCATGGCGGGTGTCGGCTTCGATGTGTTGCTGTTCATGGTTGCCTACAGACTGCTGACGCCCGGCGCGGGGCCGACCTTCACCGTCCTTTGGCCCGGATCTCTGCTGGGAGGCGCCGCCTGGATGGGACTCAAACTGCTGGGGTCTTGGTTCGCGCGTCGAACCGTCAACAACGCCGAAGATGTGTACGGCCCCTTCGCGGCCACGGTAGGGGTCTTGGTCCTGTTGAGCCTGGCTGCGCGCGTGTTCCTCTACGGGGCGGTCATCAACACCCTGCGGTCAGAGCGGATGGGACTGCACGAGGAAGCCGTCACCGACGGAACCAAGGGTTCAGGCATCACGCCCCTTTGACCTGCGAGAAGGTTGGGAGCGGCGGTCTCGGGGCAACCAGAAGGCATGGAGCGACTCTCTTACTGGGTCGATGCTCAGGCACGGGTTGAGCATCCGCCCATCACCGATACCAATACTGAGGTCGTGGTGGTCGGCGGCGGCATCACCGGTTTGATGACCGCCTACATGCTGGCCAGCAACGGGGTTCCCGTCATGCTGTTAGAGAAGGACCGGATCGGTTGGGGCACCACGGGGTTCAGTTCCGCGAAGTTGACAGTGCAACACGGGCTGATCCACACCCGCCTCAGCAAGATGCACGGCCCGGATGTTGCGGCCGGATACGCGGAGGCGCAGCAGATCGGTTTCGACCTGATCGCCTCGGTCATCGCGGGCGAAGACATCGACTGCGACATGCAATGGATGCCCAGCGCCATCTACACCGAGGACCCAGAGAAGCGCGACGATCTCGCGCAGGAAGCCGAGATCTGTCAGCAACTCGGTCTACCCGCGCAACTGGTCGGCGCGATCGACCTTCCCTTCCCTGTCGCCGCAGCCGTCGAGCTTCCCAACCAGCTGACGGTCCATCCCTATCGGCTCTGCAAGGGCCTCGCCGATGCGCTGTTGCGGCGTGGTGGTCGGATCGCCGAGGACACGCTTGTCCGTGATGTTCAAGACAGCGGCGACGAACTTGAGGTCGTTACCGAGCGTGGCCGGATCAAGTGCAGCGTGGCGGTACTGGCGACCCAGACACCGATACTGAACAAGGGTGGGTACTTCGCTCGGACCACTCCATCGATGTCCTATGTGATCGCTGCGCCCTATGACGACCTTCCTGGCGTCATGGCCCTGTCCGCAGAGGAGCCCCATCGCAGCATCCGTCCCCACCGAGGCAAAGACGGATCCATGCTCTTGATCGGAGGCGAGCATCATCGCACCGGCCACCTGGGCCAAGACGGCGACCCTTACGGAGAACTCGAGGCGTGGGCCAAGCAGCGGTTCTCTGGATTCGAATCCAAGTGGCGTTGGGGCGCGCAAGACTTCATGCCCGCGGACGGCCTGCCGTTCGTCGGGCCGATGACTCGGACCAAGCCCAACATCCTGATCGCAACCGGCTTCGCCAAGTGGGGGCTCAGTACCGGCGCGGCAGCGGCCAGACTGCTGACCGACCGAGTGCTGGGCCGTCAGACCCCCTGGGGCGATGTGTTCGATCCGGGTCGGGTCCGCCCGCTGGTCAGCGCGTCTACATTGCTAGAGCAGGGCGGCGAGACGCTCAAGTCTCTCGTGGGAGACAGGGTCCTCGGTGCGCACGATCTGCGTTCCCTCGAAGAGATCCAGCCGGGGGAAGGCGGGATCGTACGCATCGATGGTGAGCGGTTGGCGGTTCACAGGACCCCCGAAGGCCGCTTGGAGGCCGTCTCGCCGGTGTGCACGCACCTCGGGTGCATCGTCTCGTTCAACCGAGCCACGGTCACCTGGGATTGCCCCTGTCACGGGTCGCGCTTCGACACCTCGGGCCAGGTGCTCTGCGGCCCGGCGACACGCGCGTTGGAACGCCGAGACATCGAGACAGCAGCGCCCAGCACCCCCGAACGCGACCACATGGACTGAGTTCAGATCCGCTCTTCACCAGGGTGGTACCGAGTCCCGGGCACGCTTCGCCAGGGTGAACGCGAGCCCCGGTCGTTGGTACGATGCCGAGCCTCACGGAGGTGTCGCCTAGGCTGGTCTATGGCGCGGGATTGCTAATCCCGTTGGGGCTTTTGGTCCCTCGTGGGTTCAAATCCCACCGCCTCCGCCGATCGTCGCGTGAGGTATCCTGCGCGCCGTTGCGCCCGTAGCTCAGTTGGATAGAGCGTCTGACTACGGATCAGAAGGTCGGGAGTTCGAATCTTCCCGGGCGCACCCGCTGCAAGTTCATGCGAAGTTGTGCATAGAACCTGCATCCACCCTTGAACCCCCCGCGACCTGCGGCTATGGTCGCCCCATCGCACCGCAACCTGAGGAACCTGTCGGCGCTCCCGTTTGGGAACGCCGACGCAGGGAATCCTGAATAGCAGACCATGTGTGGGATCAGCGGGGAGCTTCGCGCCGACAACGGCGCGCCGGATATCCGTTCCGTGGCCGCGATCACCGACGCGATGATCCGCCGGGGGCCTGACGGCGGAGGACTGTGGTCCCAACAGGGGGTAGCCCTTGGCCATCGCCGTCTGCAGATCATCGACCTGTCGCCGCGCGGCCAGCAACCTATGGTCGATCCCGAACTCGGGCTGACGATCGTCTTCAACGGCTGCATCTACAACTATCGCGAACTACGCGAAGAGCTCTCCGCGCTCGGACATCGCTTCTTCTCGACCTCTGACACCGAGGTCATCCCCAAGGCGTACTCGCAGTGGGGTCCGGGTTTCGTCGAGAGGTTGAACGGCATGTTCGCGTTCTGCATCGTCGAGCACGCCACCGGGCGCGCGCTCCTTGGCCGGGATCGCCTCGGCATAAAGCCGCTGTATCTAGCCGAGGTGGACGGGGGTCTGCGCTTCGCCTCGAGCCTGCCGGCGATCCTGGAAGGCGGGGGCGTTAACACGTCGATCGATCCGGTCGCGCTTCACCACTACCTGACCTTCCATGCGGTCGTGCCCGCGCCTCACACGATCCTGCAAGGGGTCCGCAAACTTCCTCCCGCGACGCTGCTACAGATCGACGCAGACGGGACGCGCCGTGAAGAGGTCTATTGGCGGCCGAGTTTCGAGCGCCGCGCTGAACGCGAGGACATGAGCGAGAGAGACTGGGAGGACGCGATCCTCGAAGGTTTCCGCAAGGCAGTGCGTCGCCGACTGGTCGCCGATGTTCCCGTGGGAGTGCTTCTGAGTGGAGGCCTGGACTCGAGCCTGGTCGTTGGTCTGTTGGCCGAAGAGGGCCAGCACGGGCTGCAGACCTTCAGCGTCGGTTTCGAATCGGTCGGCGATGTGGAGGGCAACGAGTTCCGTTACTCCGATGTGGTCGCCAAGCGGTTCGAGACCGACCATCACCAGATCCGCGTCGGTGCGGACCGTCTCGCGACCGAACTGCTCCCCACGATCAGCGCGATGAGCGAGCCGATGGTCAGTCACGACGCGATCGGCTTCTACCTGTTGTCCCAGGAGGTCGCCAAGCATGTGAAGGTCGTGCAGAGCGGCCAGGGCGCCGATGAGATCTTCGCGGGCTATCACTGGTATCCGCCGATGATGCAGACCGACGACGCGCTCGGTTCGTATCGGAAAGCCTTCTTCGATCGGACGCATCAAGAACTCAACCAACTGGTCTCTGCTGAGTACCGGTTGGATCAGGACGCAAGCGCCGAGTTCGTGCGCGCGCACTTCGACCTTCCAGGCGCAAGCCGACCGATCGACAAGGCACTGCGTCTGGACACCCAGATCATGCTGGTCGATGATCCGGTCAAGCGGGTCGACAACATGACCATGGCTTGGGGTCTCGAGGCACGCGTACCGTTCCTCGATCACGAACTGGTCGAACTCGCGGCCTCATGCCCGCCCGAACTCAAGGTTGCTCACGGCGGAAAGGGTGTCCTGAAGGAGGCCGCTCGACGCGTGATCCCGCATGAAGTCATCGACCGGCCGAAGGGATACTTCCCGGTGCCAGCGATCACATATCTCAGCGACGAGCCTCTCGAACTCATAACCGAAGCGCTGAGATCTCCGAGCGCGAAGGATCGCGGCTTGTTCGAGCAGACGGCGGTTGAGCGTTACCTCGCAGATCCCAACGGTTCGCACACGCCCTTGCGGGGGAATGAACTGTGGCAGATAGGACTCTTGGAACTATGGCTGCAACAGGTCGTGGGATGACGATGACCGAACATGCGACCCCGGGGATCATCTCGGCCCGGCCTTGGTCGGCGCCCGATAAGCATCTCATGGAGGACATGAAGACCGATGTCGATCTCGACATGGGTTGGGGTCGATTGGTCTTCGGTCAGACCTTCGCCAGCCCCGATCGGCTGCGCGAAACCTTGAAGAGCGAAGAGAGGGGCCGGCGCGACATATGCCTGTACCCACGCGACCCGCATGTCGTCGTAGCAGAGGCTCCGCACGAACTCTTCATCGATCCTTCGTACACCTACCGGTTGAACTTCGCGACCTATCACGACTCCCAGGATCCGCCCGCGGGCATCACCATCCGTGCCATGCGGGCCTCAGAGGACGCTGACTCGATCAACCGGGTGTACGCGGCCTGCGGGATGGTGACCGCTCCTGTCGACACGATCTGGCATAACCAGCGGACCCGAACCTTCATCTACCTGGTCGCTGAAGACCTGGAACGCAATGTCGTCGGCACCGTAACCGGCGTCGACCATGCGCACGCCTTCAACGACCCCGAGCAAGGCTCCAGCCTCTGGTGCCTGGCCGTCGATCCTGGCTGCACGATGCCAGGCGTCGGTGAAGCTCTGGTGCGTGCTCTCGTGGGACGATTCATCGCCAGAGGCCGCGCCTACCTCGACCTGTCGGTGATGGCCGACAACAAGCCGGCGATCGGCTTGTACGAGAAGTTGGGTTTCGAACGGGTTCCGGTCTTCTGCGTCAAGCGCAAGAACCCGATCAACGAGCCGCTGTTCATAGCTCCCGCTGACGATCTGGACGAGTTGAACCCATACGCGAGGATCATCGCCGACGAGGCACGCCGCCGCGGGATCACCGTCGAGGTGGTCGACGCTGAGGGCGGCATCATGCGTCTCAGCCTCGGCGGTCGCACCGTGATGACACGCGAATCACTGAGCGAGATGACGAGCGCGGTCGCGATGAGCATGTGCGACGACAAGCGCGTGACTCGCCGCGTGCTCGAGGCCGCGGGCCTGCGGATCCCGGCCGGCCGGACCGCGTCGGGTGACGATGAGGACCTAGCGTTCCTCGCCGAACACGGCAGCGTCGTCGTCAAACCCGCCCGAGGCGAACAGGGCGCCGCCGTGACGGTCGGCGTCACGACGCCGAAGGAGCTCCGAGAGGCGATCGCACGCGCCGAGGGTCATTGTCAGGAGGTCCTGTTGGAGGAGATGGTGCCCGGGGATGATCTGCGCATCGTGGTGATCGACCATGAGGTCGTCGCGGCTGCCGTGCGGCGACCTGCGCGCGTGGTCGGCAACGGACGGGACGGCATCAAGACCTTGATCGAGGCGCAGAGCCGTCGTCGTTCTGCCGCTACCGGCGGCGAGAGCTCGATCCCGATCGACGAGGTGACCATCGCCACCGTCCGGGGGGCTGGATACGAGCTAACCGATGTCTTGGGTGAAGCCGAAGAACTTCAGGTGCGGCTTACCGCGAACCTGCATACCGGCGGAACCATCCACGATGTGACCGAAGAACTGCATCCCGACCTGATCGAAGCCGCCGTGAGAGCCAGCCACGCGCTCTCGATACCCGTGGTCGGCCTGGACCTGATGGTCGTGTCCCCGGACAAGCCCGACCATGTCTTCATCGAGGCCAACGAGCGACCAGGATTGGCCAATCACGAACCACAACCCACGGCTCAGCGCTTCATCGACCTACTATTCCCCTCCACGAGGGAGTTGCCACGCCGCTGGTCGCCACCGCGACCCGGTGCGGGGCACCATGTGGAGGAGACCCATTGAGCACGCCGAAACCGATCAAGATAGACGCCGATTACCTGCTCGAAACGCTAGAGACGCTGCTGAAGATCCCGAGCCCGAGCGGCCGCACCGACGATGTGATGCACGAGATCGGGCGGCGCTTCGATGCTCTTGGCGTCGAGACTGAACTGACCCGACGCGGTGCGCTGGTCGCAACGATCCCGGGCGAAGGTAAGGCTCCCTGCCGTGCGTACACGGTCCACGCCGACACGATCGGTGCGATGGTTCGCAGCATCACCGACAACGGTCGCTTGAAACTCGCCATGGTCGGGACCCATCCGGCTCGATCTGCCGAAGGTGCGACGGTGAAGATCTTCACCGATTCCGTCGGGGTCTCATACACAGGGACGATCCTCCCGCTGAAGGCCAGCGGCCACGCCTTTGGAGACGAGGTCGACAAGCAAGGCTGGACCTGGGAAGACATCGAGGTTCGCATCGACGCTCCCACAAGTAGCGCCGAGGACACGCGTGAACTCGGCATACAGATCGGAGACTTCGTCGCACTGATCTCGTTCCCGCGGATCGATGAGCATGGCTTCGTGAACGCTCGCCATCTGGATGGCAAGGCGGGCGTCGCATCGGCTCTCGCCGCGGTGGAAGCTCTGGTGCGTGAGAAGGTAAGGCCGCCCGTCGACACGCATGTCTTGGTGACGATCGCCGAAGAGGTCGGTCAGGGGGCGAGCAGTGGCCTGCACGAGGATGTCGCTGAGATGATCGCCATCGACAATGCGGTCGTCGCTCCCGGCCAGGCTTCTCGAGAGGATGCGGTCAGCGTCTGCATGCTCGACTCGAGCGGGCCCACCGATTATCACCTGTCACGCAAACTGCTCATGCTCGCGGCAGAGCATGACATCGATGTCGTGCGAGATGTCTACCGCTACTACCGCGCAGACATCGCTGCTGCGATCGAAGCTGGAGCCGAGATGCGTGTCGCCTTGCTCGGGTTCGGCGTGGATGGTTCTCACGGCCACGAGCGCACCCACCGCGATTCATTGGTCGGACTAGCCGAACTCGTGACTATCCATGCGCAGACACCGCTCACCTTTTCTTGGGATGAGAGCCCGCGCGGGCCTCTGGCGGAGTTCCCCGAACAGACCGACGAACCAGAGAAACCCTGAACTTGTCCTTTGCGTCTTTGAGTTTCTCGATGCGTTTGCGGACCATGAGCAGGACGGCCGCGCCGTCTCCTACCGCAGAGGCAAGTTGCTTAGTGGATCCGGCACGCACATCGCCAGCGGCATAGACGCCAGGCTCCGAGGTCTCGAAGGTGTCGGATGTCTCGACGAAGCCGGCGTCGTTCAGATCGATCGAACCCTTGATGAAGTCGGTGTTCGGATCGAGCCCGATGAAGACGAACGCGGCTGCCGGATGTAGCTCCTTCTCCTCTCCGCTGTCGCGATCCTTGATCCTCACGGTCTTCAGCTTCCCGTCTGACCCCTCGAAGCCGACCACCTCATGGTTGGTGAGGATCTCGAACTTGTCGTGATCGCGCACCTTCTGTGCGAGGTTCCGAGACGCTCCAAGTTCCTTCGCGTACTCGACGACGGTGATCTTGTCGGTGAACTGCGTCAGGAACAGGCCCTCTTCAAGGCCCGAGTTGCCGCCGCCGATCACGACCAGATGATCCGAGCCCTTGTAGAACGCTCCATCACATGTCGCGCAATAGTGGATCCCTGCGCCGATCAGATCGTCCTCGCCTTCGGCGCCGAGCTTCCTGTATGACGATCCGGTCGCGATGATCGCCGCCCGTGCACGGTAGGTGTCACCTGTGTCGAGCTGGACGGAAACCTCATCCTCGCCACCCTTGACCGACTTCACTCCGACGGCGACCAGTGTTTCTACCTCGTACTTCTCTGCATGTTTGACGAGACGCTCGGCGAGTTCCTCTCCGCGGATACCTTCAGGGAACCCCGGATAGTTGTCGATCCTCTCGGTGACGCCGGCTTGTCCTCCGAGTGCAGACTTCTCGATGACCAAGACATCGATGTTCTCGCGAGCACCGTAGATCGCTGCCGTCAATCCGGTCGGACCTCCGCCGATCACGATCAGGTCGTAGAACTCCTTCTTCGCGGACCGTTCGATCCCCAACTTCTCGGCGAGTTCATCGTTGCTGGGTTCGGCGAGCGTCGAACCATCCTCGAAGACGATCGTGGGGATGATCTGCTTTCCGTCGTTCAGTTCCTTGACCTTCTTGGCGCCTTCCTCGTGCTCGTCGATGTCGACCCAGTCGTAGTCGATCCTCCGAGCGGCGAGGAACTGCTTGCTGCGCCGACAGTCCGGACACCACGGAGCTCCATAGACCGTGATCTTCGCCATGCTTGCTCCCCCTTCAAGGTCCGGCGCTGGTCGCGCGGACCTATGTACGAGCTGCTGTCAGGGCTTCGTCCAGGTCGAACGGCCCGATCCACTTCTGCACCTGTCTGCCTTCGGTGTCGAACAGGATCGCGGCAGGCTGACCCCGGATCCCGAGGGCCTGCCAGGTCAAGAACGAGGCATCCCAATACATCGGGAAGGTGATGCCGTACTTCTCCACGAACCGCTCGGCGTAGGGAAGATCATCTTGGGTCCCTAGCCCTATGACGGTCAGGTCTGGTGCTGCGCGTCGAGCGAACCGCTCGACATCGGGGGCTTCCCCGTTGCAGACGGGTCAGTGCGGCGCCCAGAACCAGACCAACACAGGTTTCGAGGCAGGTACCAGAGTCGAGGCGTTGACCTGCTTACCGGTAGCGATGTCGACGACCTGCGCATCAGGCAACGGACGCATGACACCGGTCGGTGGGGCGGGTGGATCTTGATGAACGGCCGGCCCTCCGGCTGCGGGTGGGGCTGGGTCGCCCTCGGAGGCGGCCCGCGGGGCGGGCTTGTTGCACGCGGTAGTTGCCAGCGCTAGTGCGGCGCCGACCGCCATCATCTTGATCCCGAAGGTCATCTGTACTTCCTAACGCAGGGCTGCCCCAGATACTTCCACGCCACGCAGACTCGTGCTCGGCTAGAAACCATCCGATGCCCGACGACGACAGGTTCATGGCCCTGGCTTTGAAGGAAGCCGAAGCGGCTCTAGAGCACGAGGATGTGCCGATCGGGGCCGTCGTCGTGGCTGAAGGCCAGGTCATCGGGGCTGGTCACAACAGACGCGAGGTCGACTCGGATCCGACCGCCCACGCCGAGATCCTGGCCTTGAGGCAAGCGGCGGCCAAGACCGGCGATTGGCGGTTGAGCGAGGCGACGATCTTCGTCACGCTCGAACCCTGTGCCATGTGTGCTGCCGCGATCGTGCAGGCGCGGATCCGTCGGCTGGTCTTCGCGGCGCCAGATCCGAAAGCTGGGGCGGTCACGAGCCTGTTCGAACTATGCGACGACGAGAGACTCAACCATCGCGTCGCCTGGCAGATGGGAACCGCGCGCGCACCCGCCGAGCAACTCCTGAGCCGCTTCTTCGCGCAACGCCGAGCGCGCTGAATAGGTTCGAGGGCGCTGTGACCTCCTGGTACGCTTCGGCGCCGGAGAGGTGCGAGAGCGGCCGAATCGGGGCGCCTCGAAAGCGTCTAGGGGCTCACGTCCCTCGGGGGTTCAAATCCCCCCCTCTCCGCCGTGTGCTCTCTCAGGGCATCGTGGACGCCTGTGTCAGGGCATCGCAGACGATTGTGTCTTGGCGGTGCGAGGCGCGTTTGCTTGTTGTGGATTTCGCGGTAGGCCGGTGGGTTGGTAACTGCGAGTGGGGTCGAGGGTGAGTTCGCGGAGAAGTTCGCCGTGGCGGGGATCACTTTGATGTTGAGTCCGTTGACGAGCACGAGGACGCGTTTGCGTGCGTGTTCTCGTCCGATCCCGATGTTATGCAGCATCCCTTTGCGTCGTAGCGTGATCTTGCGGGCTTTATCGACTTTGTCGGTGCGGCAGCGAACTGCTGCGCCGCGAGGGATCTTGATCCCGGTCGGAGACGCTTTGGCGAGTGCGTCGTAGGCCGATCGCGGCGTGCGTCTTCCCTTAGCCCTGTGCGGGAGGATGTGGTTGTAGTCGTATTCGACTTTGCCGCAGGTCTGCGGGTGATATGGCCTGGAGTGCTATATCTCTATGCCTTGCTCGAGGCAGTCGGTTTCTAATGCGGTCATGCCGCCGCGATGCCAGGCGGTGAACACGCATCCGTTGTCGGTCAAGATCGAGGCTGGTTCCCCCATTTGTTGGAAGGCTTCGTGGTAGCTGTCGAGGATGTTTGTTGAGGTCGCGACCTTGACGGCTGTCGAGGCGATCAGCATCCGGGAGTAGTCGTCGAGGATGTCGAGGATCTCGACCTGGGTGCCATCTGCGAGCCGCCAGTGGGTGACGAAGGGGCGCATCCGATGGCTTGCCGGGGCTGTTCTCTTTGTGAGTGTCTGCCCCGCTTTCAGGGTTTGTGTCAGGCCCACCGGAATGCAAGTGTGGTTGCGCGCGGGCTTGTCCGCACGCGTACATCGGGTTTGCGGGCGGGTGGGTAAGAGGACTTGGGTGGTCAGGTGGCGAACTTCGAGGTCATGTCGAACAGTTGTGGGAGGCCTTCGCGTCTTCGTGCGGGTAGCGCTTACTTTCAGGGAGGCTTCCTTGCCGGCTCGGACACTGTCTCCACCGGCCGGGTTAGCCTCGTTGTGATCCCGACCACCTGGCTGGCGACGACTCCCGGGCGTTCTGCTCGAGTGGAGATCTGCGATCTTGGTCTACGGATAGGAACCTGGGTCAAGAGACGCTGGCAACCCGACGGCTCCGAGTGGAAGCAGCTCCTAAGTTTCACGCCAAGCGCAATCGGGAACGCCCTCGCAGTAACGGACCCATCCCTGTGCCTTACGAGGCGCAAGTTCAATACCTCGACAAAAGCCTTCCAAGCTCTTGGCAACGAGTGCGAGAATCTGTCGGCCGCTGTTGGAGTTCCCCTCAATAACTATCCAAGCAGCGGAGCAGGCTGCCCTCCTGCGCCATCGCTCTGCGACCAGGTCCTAACTTCAGGAACTCCGATGCGGCTCGCCTCAGTCAAGCACTACTCAGGCTCCCCGAACGTCACAAGCAGCATCAAATTCATCGATCCCGGCTACACGGTTACTCCGTTCCCGTGCAACAACTTAATTACCGCCATTTGCGATCAAACCAACAGGATCTTCGGCAACGACACGACGCAGACGAATGGACGGTTTGTCGCCACGGTTGCGATCGACGATCCGACGATCCGTACGCTATCGGGCAGCATCCAGGTCAACGTCGAACAAACAACCACAGGTGCATCTCACGCGAAGACGCTGGAGACAGACGCGTCCGGTGATCGCGTGCGAACTTTCGATCTCTCAACGATCTACGGGCCCCTCGACGGGCTGAACTCAAGCCTCAACGACATCCAGGGCGGCTATGTGAGCGTCAATCCAAACTCGAACATTCTTACGGTCTCTCTTGAGCCACCCTACGGCTCGCCCCACACCATCCACGCCAATTTGAACTGCATCACCATCGACTCGACCCCGGTATGCGTATGAGCCGCCCCCATCTTTTTGGTCCACCAGAGCCTGTGCGCCGGCGGTCTGCGCGTGCGATGGTTGTGTTGCTGTGTGCTCTTGCTGTGGTGTCTCCGCAGGCGGCCTCTGCGGTGGATCGTACGGCTTACACTTGTGATTTTCGTGTCACCGAGCCTGGTTTTCGTGTGATTTCTCTTGATCTTGAGTTTGAGACCAACGCTATTAGTCGAACCCTTGGTGGTACGTGGCAGGCTGGTATGGCTCAGGCTGAGCCTTGGTATTGGATGGCTGGCAATTTCATTATCAAACGAGACACTTATGAGATCGTTAGCTTCATGCTCTCGTATAGCGCCAATAACGCTCCGGGAGTTGTGGTCTCTCAGGGTGGTCTCGATGTTCGTCAGGACACCCCTGCTGTTCCAGGGAAAGGGTCTGCCTTTCATTACAGCGCACTTGCGCCTGGGTTGAAGCCGGGTCGTTATCTGGTTGTGTTTGTGTGGCTTGGCTCGACGGGTCCATCATCGGTAGGGGGAAGCAATTGGCGTACTGCGATCACCTCGGGGGGTCTTGATCCCTCTTGTAGCAATATCGGGGTTGGTGAGACATACAGCCTCGACCAACGACGAATGAGCGGCTCCCAAATTCATGTCCCCGGCGCCGGAATCGGCTCAGGACTGACAGCAACACAAACGCTGCCTCGCAGCTACATAGTTGGGGAGATCGTCGCGGGGCCGGGTGATTTCGACACCTATCTCGAGGCGAGGACTCCAAGCGGAACGTTCTCGAGCTTGCGGGGTCGTCTCAATCCCGTTGTCAGCCGGGGGGGCACCGTCCTCAACTCGGGCCGTTACTCCGGCATCCTTCCCCAACTCTTACACGCTGGCGTCAACTTCGATCTGACATCGTGAAAAGGCCTAGATGACCGCCATATGATCCGCCTCGATCGATTTGCTGGTCCGCCGCGTGTCCCTCGGCGGATTGCGCGCACCTTCATCGATCCCGGCTACACGGTTACTCCGTTCCCGTGCGATAAGACCCTGTACGACATTTGTGAGGCCGCGAATCTCGCTCTAGGAAGCGACACGACCCAGACGAATGGACGGTTTGTCGCCACGGTTGCGATCGACGATCCGACGATCCGGACGCTGTCGGGAAGCATCCAGGTCAACATGGCAGAAACAAACACGGGTACTGCTCACGCCAAGGCGCTGGAGACGGACGCATCGGGCAATCGCGTGCGAGCCTTCGATCTCTCAACGATCTACGGGCCCCTCGACGGGCTGAAGGCAAGCCTCAACGACATCCAGGGCGGCTATGTGAGCGTCAATCCAAACTCGAACATTCTCACGGTCTCTCTTGAGCCACCCTACGGCTCGCCCCACACCATCCACGCCGATCTCAACTGCATCACCATCGACTCGACCCCGGTTTGCGTATGAGCCGCCTCGATCTTTTTGGTGCACTAGAGCCTGTGCGCTGGCGGTTTGCGCGTGCGATGGTTGAGCTTCCCCCGTTTCCGCGGACACGGTGGGTGAGATGTTACGCGGCATCATCTGCGGTCTGCCTCTCGTAGTCGACTGGGCTGAGGTAGCAGATCGACGAGTGTCGGCGGTGCGGGTTGTACCAGGCCTCGATCCATTCGAAGATCGCGGCGGCGAGCTCCGCTCTGGTGCTCCAGATCCTCGTGTCGAGCAGGTCGAGCTGCAGCCGGCTGAAGAAGCTCTCGGCCATCGCGTTATCGAGCGCCGACCCGATCCGTCCCATCGATCCGAGCAGCCCTGCTGCGCGCAGGCGCTGTCCGAAGATCCAGGAGACGTATTGCGACCCGTGGTCCGAGTGGACGATCGTGCCGGTGACATCGCCACGTCGCCAGCGCGCCATCTCCAGGGCATCGACGACGATCTCGGCGCGCAGGTGATCGGCGATCGAGAGCCCGATGACCCGCCGGCTGAACGCGTCCAGGACGACCGCGGCGTAGACCTTGCCCTCGGCGGTCGGGTGCTCGGTGATGTCGGTGACCCAGAGCTTGTTCGGTGCGTCCACCGAGAACCTGCGCGCAACCAGGTCGTCGTGCGTCGCCGGCAACGCCTTGGTGCGGTGTCCCTTGCGCCGGTAGCTGCCCTGCAGGCACGCGTCGCGCATCAACCGCTCGATGCGCTTGCGGGAGCAGCGCAGCCCGTGGCCCATCGTCAGCTCCTTGTGAACCATCGGCGAGCCGTTAGCTGCCGCGGCTCATCTGATGGATCTCGCGGATCGTCTCGGTCAGCACCGCATCAGCGATCGCGCGGGCGGACGGCGGACGATCTCGCCACCGGTAGAAGCCCGACGTCGACACGTTCAGCACCCGGCAGGCCACCGCGACGGCGATGCCGTCGTCGGCGAGTTCACGGACCAGCCGGTAGGTCATTTTGGGAGCACGTTCTCCTTGGCGAAGAACGCCGCCGCGCGCTTGAGGATCTCGACCTCGGTCTCAAGCACGCGGTTACGACGGCGCAGCGCGACGAGCTCCGCCCGCTCGTCCGCCGACAGGCCCTCGCGGTCTCCGGTCTCGATCTGGTCGGCCTTGACCCAGTTACGCAGACAGGACTCGGAGATCCCAAGGTCCTTGGCGATCACAGCCATGGGCTGGTCTCCGGACCTGGCCAGCTGCACGGCCCTACGACGGAACTCCGACGGGTATGGTCTGGGCACTTCGGACTCCTCTCCGGCGAGCGAACTCGCACAGCGTAGGTGTCCGCGTTACCGGGGGAAGCTCAGCCTCGCAGCTACATTGTTGGAGAGATCAGTGCGGGACCGAAAGAAAGCGCTCCCTATCTGGAGGCCAGAACACCCAGCGGCAGCTTCACTAGCTCGGCGGGTCGCCTCAATCCTGTGGTGAGTCGCGGGGGAAACGTGGATCTCTTAGGCCGATACTCCGGGTTAATGCCCGACCTTCTCCATGCTGGTGTCAACTTCGATCTGACGTCGTGAAGGGCCTAACAAATGACCAGCATATGATCCGCCTCGATCGATTTGCTGGTCCGCCGCGTGTCCCTCGGCGGATTGCGCGCACCTTCATCGATCCCGGCTACACGGTTACTCCGTTCCCGTGCAACAACTTAATTACCGCCATGGGCTTGACCCCGAGCGCGGGACACCTGATTCTGGCGAGGTTCGCTGGAGGAAGGAGTCTCTTCGATGGGTCGTCCGAGCAAGTATCCACCCGAGTTCCGTCGTGAAGCTGTCGAGCTTGTGCTGTCTAGCGGCCGTAAGGTCTCCGAGGTTGCTCGCAGTCTGGGGATCACCGACACGACGCTGCATAACTGGCTGCGCAAGCATCGGGAGAGCGCTGCTCGCGCGTCCGATCCCAATGCGTTGAGCGAGGCTGAGCTCGCCGAGTTGAAGCGGCTGCGTAAGGAGAACGCGCAGCTTCGTATCGACGCCGAGATCCTGCGCAAGGCAGCCGCCTATTTCGCCAAGGAGACGATGCGGTGAGTCGGTGCCGCTTCGTTGAGGATCACCGCGCCGACTATCCCGTGGCTGATCTGTGCCGGCTGGCCGAAGTGTCTCGCTCGAGCTACTACCGGTTCCGTGATCCCATCCCACGCGCTCGTCAGATGTGCGATCACGAGCTGCTCGATCCGATCATCGAGATCCATGAACGCTCGCGACGCACCTACGGGGCACCCCGGATCACCGGCCAGCTTCGGCGTCGCGGACTGATCGTCAACCACAAGCGGGTCGCGCGGATCATGGCCGAGCACGGAATCGCCGGATTCCAGCGGCGACGTCGCGGCAAACGGGTTGATCACGGCACCGCCGCGTTCGCACCGGACCTGCTGCAACGCGACTTCACCGCCGAGCATCCCAACCAGCGTTGGGTCGCTGACATCACCGAGTTCAACACGCTCCAAGGACGCCTCTATCTCGCAGCGATCAAGGATCTCTACTCGAACGCGATCGTCGGCTGGGCCACCGCACCACGGCGAACCGCCGAACTCGTCGTCGACGCCCTCGTCAACGCCATCAGCCGCCGCCAGCCAGCCGGCGAAGTCACCCATCACGCCGATCACGGCTCGCAATACGTCTCCATGGCCTTCACCGACGCCGCAGCCGACGCACGGGTCGTGCTCAGCTTCGGCGCGATCGGTGACTGCTACGACAACGCCGCAGCCGAATCGATGTTCTCCACGATCAAAGGCGAACTCGAACACATCCACGCCATCAGCATCTGGCCCGACCATGCGTCGCTACGCAGCGCCCTGTTCGACTACATCGAGATCTTCTACAACCGCCCCGACATCAGACCCGACCCGGACGCCACACCCCCGCAGGAATCGACATCGCCGCCGCCGTCGCATGAACTACCTTGCCGCCACCGAACCCCGTGTCCCGCATCCGGGGTCAAGCCCAGAATCAAATCCCCCCCTCTGCGCCAACGGTCAACGACAGCGATGCGGTCGACCTAAGAGACCTTCGCGTCTCGACTACGATGCCCGCTCGGAGGCGTCGCCTAGCCTGGTCGATGGCGCCGGCTTGGAATGCCGGTTTACGGGCAACCGTATCGAGGGTTCGAATCCCTCCGCCTCCGCGCAAGCCATCCAGATCGGAGCGCTTATGCGTGTGCTCGGCTATCTGCGGGTCTCTCTGGATTCCGAGGTCGGGAAGGTCATGTCCCGTCAGGATCAGGAACGCTCGCTGCGGGAGACCGCGCACGCCAACGGCTGGAAACTCATCGGCATCCACATCGATCAGGGACGATCAGCTTCGGGTGACCTGTCGACCAGGGTGGCGCTTTCGACGGTGCTGGACGGGATCCGCTCGCACGAAGCTGATGCGATGGTGGTAGCCAGATGGGATCGCCTCGGACCAGATCAGATCACGCAGCAACTCGTAGCAGAGATCGTCGATCGGATGGGTGGACACATCTTCTCGTGCGACATGTTCGAGGTCGGCGACCTGGCTGTAGCGCCTCGAGATCCATCGCTCGTCCAGATCAGGGAGGCCATCCGCGCGGGTATGGATGCCGAGGCCGATGTGCGCCGGATGAGGGTGCGCGGCAGGGTCGGCCGTCCGCAGTCAGAACGAGAACGCCTGGAGATGATCAGGCTGGACAACTCGGCAGGATCTCCGCCGATCCGGTCCTCCGATCCCGACGATCGAGGCCTTGGGAGTCCCGGAAGTCGATTACCCTGGGGGCGGAACACATAGGACGGGAGGCAAGTGGCCAAGGTCGAGAACGGGAACGCTCCTTTCGCGAAGAAGTACCGCGAGTTCTGGACCCAGGAGCGGGCCGCGGCATGGCTCTACCGCGAACTCGCGGGCATGACCGACGACGACCAGGAACGCGCGACGCTCGAGGGTCTGGCGATGGCAGAAGAGCGTCACGCATCCCACTGGGAGGACCTGCTCCGCAAGACCGGACACTCCGACCTGACCTTCAAAGGCCCGCCCCTGCGGGAGCGCGTGATGGTGTGGGTCGCGAAGCGCTGGGGGGTCGAGAAGGTCTTGCCACAGTTGATCCGTGCAGAGGCCGCCGACGCGGGCAAGTACCTGGATGTCGCCGAAGCACCCAACTGGATGAGCGAGGAAGAGGTCCAACACGGCCAGACGCTGGCCGGTCTTGGACGCCAGCAGCCTGCCCGGATCTCGCAGATAGAGGCCCGCCATCGGGTCTCGCGGGGAGGTGCGCTGCGGGCAGCGACCTTCGGCGTGAACGACGGCCTGGTTTCGAACCTCTCGTTGGTGATGGGCATCGCAGGCGGAACCGGCGACCCGCAGATCATCTTGCTGGCCGGCATCGCAGGCCTCTTCGCAGGAGCCTTCAGCATGGGGGCCGGCGAATGGGTCTCGGTCCGAAGCCAGGCAGAACTGTACGCCCGCGAGATCGCGATCGAGGAAGAGGAGCTACGGCTGTTCCCCGAAGAGGAGCAGGCCGAACTCGAACTGATCTACAGAGCTAAGGGCGTGTCCCCCGAAGAAGCCAAGAACCTCGCCGCGCGGATCATGGAACGACCCGATGTCGCACTCGATACCCTCGCTCGCGAGGAACTCGGGCTGGATCCAGGGGAACTCGGATCGCCATGGGTGGCGGCGTGGGCGTCCTTCCTTGCTTTCTCGTTCGGAGCTTTCGTGCCCGTCGCGCCCTACCTGTTCGCCACGGGTGACGCAGCACTGGCGGCTTCTGCGATCGCTGCCGCTGCGATGCTGGCTCTGGTCGGAGGCATGATCTCGGTCCTGACCGGCAAGTCAGCCTGGCGCAGCTCGCTTCGGATGGTGTTGGTCGGTGGGGCGGCGGCCTCGATCACTTATCTGGTCGGAAACCTGGTCGGCCGCGTGGTGAACTGAACTAGCCGATCCCGAGTTCTGCTGCTAACTCGTCGGTGAGTTCGATCTGCAGGGCGAACGCTCGGTAAGCCTCTTCGATCACTTCCATCCGCTGATCCGATGTCGTCGCGATCGCGTCGAAAGCCTGGTGGTACAGCCTTGCGAATGAACGCCGATCCGGGATCTCGGCGAATGTGTAGAACCCGACGGGTGCATCCTCGCCGAGGTTGCGTGTCGTGAGGTCCCGCAACATGTCTTGGCCCATCAGATACCCGAGCGTTCGTAGCCACTGATGCGACACCCAGGCGGGGGTTCGGGCCACCTCGAGGATGCGCGCGGCGTATCGCTCCGCCGCAGCTGGTCCGAGGCCGGATGGTCCTCCCAGCGCGTCAAGATCTGCCAGGAGGGCGGTTCGTCGATCGAGCCCCGGGTGCGCGAATGGGTCTTCGTTCGGTGTGGTGGCTGCTAGGGCTTCATAGACCGGAACGAGTGCGCTCAGGTAACGCCTGTAACCCTCGCGACCTAGCTGGCCGCGCAGGTATGCAGCCATGAGCGGCGTGCGTTCGGCTCGCTTGTGGATCTCGGCGGTCGCTTGCTGCACCATCGAGGGCAACGGACCTTCTTCGAACGCTGCCAGCTTGTCGCGAACGCTGCCGCTCAAGTGTTCGATGCGAGTCCGTGACGGAGCGCCAGCTCGGCGACCATCTCGATGTTGAACTCGTAAGCGATCGCCACCTCTTCGATGATCTGCAACTTGGTCGCTTCGTCGACGGCGAGTGCGTTGATCGCATCGCGATAGGCGGTCTTGAATGCGATCGGGTCAGGGATCTGAGGGAACCGGTAGTAGCTCAGGCCTCGATCTGGATCGCCGAAGGCTTTGGTCAGACCGTCGTGGATCATGAACCCGCCCGACAGATCCGCCAGGTACCGGGTGTAGTGGTGCGCGATGAAGCGGGGAGCGTCGGCGGTCGCGACCCGATCGGCATACTCGAGGCTGACCGGCAGCAGCTCGGGCCTTGGTCCGTCGGCCAGGAAGGTCTCGATGTCGTCCTCGATCGCGGCGGCTCGATGCAGGCCGGGTTCCAGCAGATCCTCCAGCAGCGGATCGCCCGCGAGTTCGGCCTCTCGGGCCTCGAGCGCACGGTATACCGGCAGCAACTGGACCAGCAGATCTGCGTACGGGCCCTCGCTCATGGTGCCGTCGACCAGGGCCGTCTCGAAGGTAGATGTTTCGGCTCGGCGGTGATCCTTCCAGGTCGCCTTGCGCATGACTCCGGCGAACGGCTCGGAATCCAGAACGCCCAGAACCTTGGCTTCCAGGTCGGCGCGACGCGCTTCGATCTTGGCTACGACAGACAAACGAACTTCCTCCTCCACCGCCGGCGGGGCCCGGCTTTCACGACATGGTGTCGTGATGGTATCGGCTGGAGGTTCGCGTCGCTACCTGACGACCCCTCGCTCGCGCAGGTCAGCGAGCTCTCTTCCGGATATCCCGAGTTCCGCACACACCGCTGCGGTATCGGCTCCGAGCGGGGGACCCGTGTGGCGGATCCGGCCAGGGGTCCCGCTGGCTCGCCACAGCAGGTTCTGCATCTTCACCGTCCCGAGCACAGGATCTGGCACCGATGTGATCGCGTCGATCGCTTCGATCTGCGGGTCAGCCATCAGCTCGTCGACCGAATAGACCGGTGCGGCGGCCGCGTTGGCCTGTTCGAACGCCGAGAGGACCTCGTCTCGATCGTGCGTACCGATCCATCTGTCGACGAGATCGTCCAGCAGATCCGCGTGCTCGGCGCGTCCCTGACCGGTGGCGAACCAAGGCTCGTCGATCACCTCTGGGTGGCCGACCAAGCGCATCACCCGCTCGGCGATGTTCTGAGTGCTTGTGGACAGGGCCACCCACCTGTCGTCGCGGGTGCGATAGGTGTTGCGAGGTGCGTTGGACTCGATACGGTTGCCCATCCGTCTCGGGACCTCGCCGGTCTGATCGAAGATGATCGGCTGGGGGCCAAGTGCCGTGATGATCGGCTCGAGTATGGATAGATCGAGGATCTGCCCCGTACCGCCCCGCGCATCCCGCTCATACAGCGCCATCGAGATCGCAGCCGCTGCGGTGATGCCGGTGATCGAGTCCGCCAACCCGACCGGCGGCAAGGTGGGAGCACCGTCGGGTTCGCCGGTCATCGCCGCGAAGCCGCTCATGGCTTCGGCCAGAGTTCCGAATCCGGGCTTGTGCGCGTATGGACCCTTCTGGCCGAAGCCGCTGATCCTGGCGACGATCAACCTGGGATTCGACTCGAGCAGCATCTCGGGAGCGAGTCCCCACCTCTCGAGGGTTCCCGGGCGGAAGTTCTCGACGATCACATCGGCGGTCGCGCTGAGCTTGCGGAAGATCTCTGCTCCATCGGGATCGCTTAGCAGCAACCCGATCGACCGCTTGTTGCGTGAGAGCATCGCCCACCACAGTGGTACGCCGTCCTTGGTCGGACCGTGACCGCGTAGCGCATCGCCGCCGACAGGATGCTCGACCTTGATCACATCTGCGCCTTGATCGCCGAGGATCTGGCAGCACAGCGGTCCGGCGAGCACGGTGCTGGTGTCAAGCACGCGCAGACCCCGAAGGGGGCCGTCCATATCCGGGTTCGCGGTGCGTCTCGTCAAGCCAGCAACGCTACGACGCCAACCCGTCCCGGAACCGTGTGCTGGGTCGCTGGCCCGGATCTCCGTAGCGTTGGTCGGCGACGCTCACGCAGGCTGCTTCGCTGTGCATCCCGCCCTGGGTTCCCGCGAACGCGTTCGCATGGAAGTCGACATCGACGGGAACCTCGGACCGGTCGACCTCGCCTTGAACCCAGCCACCTTGGTTGCCGTCGCGGTTGTAGCCGCCTCCGCCGACGACCTCGATGTAGAAGTCATCATGACGAACGACATAGTGACCGGTGTGGTTGTGGATGTAGACCGGTCCGGTCTGGCCCTGATCGAACTCGCTGGTGTGATGATCCGACCGGCGCTGATTGTCAGGGATGGTCTGGCCGTTCGGCTTCTTGTCAGGCGAGTGGTCTGGCCGGTAGTAGGTGTCGCATCTACGGGTCGAATCGTTGTTCCCGTCGTCGCGCGGGTCTGTGTGCGCGCCGGCAGGGATGGTGGTCAACGAGACTGCCACCAGTCCGAATATCGCGAGTGTCGTCCTTTTCATGATTCCTCCACGAGGGTTGTTCGATGGGTCCATGCATGTGTCCTTCACAACAGTTCGGATGCTTCCCGGAAACGGTCCGGATCTACCCTTCTGACCAGAGGTAGGCAGGCCAACAGGCCGAGAGCCTGGAAGGCGAAGACCACCGCATATCCGGTCCCCGCTGATCCGGTGAGCGCGCGGAAGGCTTCATAGAGCAGCCCTCCTGCCGCCGTTGCCGTTCCTTCGGCGAAGGCATGAGCGACAGTCCAGAGCCCCATCAGGAGGGCTGCCGCCTTGGTGTTGGTAAGCCCAAGCATCAGCGACAGAGCAGCCACGCTGAACAGCCCCTGTCCGAAGCCGATGACGAGGATCGTCAGCCAGGCGGGCGCGGGCGACGCGGCGAGAGACGCGAGTGCAAGCACTCCGAACCCGGCTGCCGTGATGACCATCCCTCGGCTCGCGGCATTCAATCTGCCGGACCGCTCGATCCAAGGACGGCCCGCCGTGATCATCCCGGCCAGGATCCCGACGGTCAGCATGGCCTCGAAGGCGCTGGTCTGACGCACATCCATACCCAGTACCTCGCCCCCGAAGGGTTCGAGGATCGCGCGCTGGAGGAACAGGAAGACCGTCGAGGTGACCATGAACACGAAGAACCTGCGGGGCTGCTCTAGACGCAGCAAGCCGCGCAACCGAACGACCAGATCCTCTTGATCGATCGAGGCGTTCTTCGGCCACTTCTCTTCGATGCCCCAGACCGACAGGAAGGTCAGAGCGATGACCAGGATGCCAGCTGTCGTGAAGAGCGTCGAGAGGTTGCTCGCATCAGGACGAAGGATGGTGCCGGTCAGAGCGACCCCTGCGAGGATCCCGCCCATGAGCATCAGGTAGACGATCGAGGCAGCGTGACCGCGTTCCTCGTCTGGTGTTATGTCGGCGATCAGCGCGAAGAAGACGCTGCCAGCGCCGTACATGCCGACACCCATGACGGTGAACAACGCCAATGCCAGTCCGACCGAGGCGAAGGTCAAACCGTCGGCCAGCCCTTCTGCGATCGTTGGCGAGGCGATCACTGCCAGTCCTGCGATGGTGCCGCCGAGCAGGATCCTTGGCGTCCGGCGCAGCCCTCTGATCGGTCGGGTGTCGGAACGGTGTCCGATGAACAAGGCGATGGGTGAGGCGAGGTTCAAGGCGGCGAGCAGCGGCGCGACGACAGCGAGCGAGACTCCGAGTTCGACCTTCAAGACGCGGTTCAACACGCCCAGCATCAGGACACTGGTCAGGCCCGCGGCGAACTCGCGCAGACCGAGCCGCAGCAGCGTCCAGGTAGATATCGTCCGGCGGGTCAGCGGCGGAGCATCGGATGCTCGTTGCGAAGCCGCGTGCAGGGCGTGCTGGAACGCTGGATCCGTCGGAGGACGCAGCCTCACGGTCGCTTCGGTTACGAGCGTCTCGGACGGTGTTCCTACCGAGACGAGTCTTCCTTCGTCGATGACGATCACCCGATCGGCGAGCGCCTCTACGAGCGCCGCGTCGTGTTCCACGATCACGACGCTTCCGCCGGTCTGCTCCCGCCAGGACGCGATGATGTCGGTCAGGTGTTCGACCTCGCTGGCTGAAAGGCCCGAGGACGGCTCGTCCAACAGCAACAGGGACGGTTCTCCGCTCAAGGCCACCGCGAGATCCAAGATGCGTCGCATCCCTGTGGAGAGCTCAGCCGCGAAACTCGAGGCATGTTCGGCCAGGCCGAACCGGTCGAGCAGACCAACCGCTGCCCCACGGCTGCCTGTCGCTGCCAGCGCGACCTCGGCGACGGTCAGCGTGGCAGGCAGCGGCGATCCTTGCGCAACGCGTCCGATGCGGGCGGCGAGGATGGATCGCTGCCCCGAGGCAGGAACATCGCCGCAGATGGCGTCTAGCAGCGTCGTCTTGCCGCTCCCGTTCGGGCCGACTATGCAGACGATCTCTGATTCGGCGACGCGCAGATCGACCGAGTCCAGCAACAGTCGGCCGCCCATCTGGACCGACACTTCACCAAGCGTGAGGACACTCATCCTTCGACCCCAGCCAGGAAGGTCGCCGGCAACAGATCGCGCCGCACCTCGAGGACACGCGCGGGCTCGTCGAAGCGGGTCAGTCGACCATCGGTCAACACCTCGGCTCGATCGGCGCGAGCCAACAGCGAGACCAGATCGTGATCGACCGCGATGACCGCGATCCCATCGTCGGCGAGCGCCCGCAACAGATCGAGCACGGCCGCTCGAGCCTGACGGTCCAAGCCGAGCGTGAGTTCGTCTGCCAGCAGCACAGAGGGGCTGCGGTACAGCGTCGCGATGACTGCCAGCAGCCGCTGCTCTCCACCCGACAACACCCCGGCTTTCGCCGAGCGCCGCTGTCTCAGGGTTGGCACCAGTTCGAGCAGGGCGTCGGTGGCTCGGTCCAGGTCCGCGCCCCGATGCGTCCGGTAAGCCGCACATCGCAGGTTCTGTTCGATCGAAAGATCGGGGAAGATCGGGCGGGCGCCAGAAACCAGGGCGAGTCCTGCAGCGGCTCGTTCGTCTGCTCGGAGCATCGTGATCTCATCGCCGTCGAGCCAGACGCGACCATCGTCTGCGGGTGTCAGTCCAGCCAGGACGCGAAGCAGCGTCGATTTCCCCGAGCCGTTGCCACCGACCAGGGCGACGAATTCGCCGCGATCCAACGAGAGTTCCGCGCCGTTCAGGACCTGGTTGGCTCCGAAGGAGACCGAGCCGCCGCGCAACTCGAGCAGACGGGAACCGGCGGGAGCGTCCGGTCGTCTGGCCAGGCGGGCGCGATCCCGGCCAGCTGAGCGTTCGAGCGACGAGTAGAGCCAGGCCGCCACAGCGAGTTCCGCGGCCGCCCATCCTGCCGCTCGCGGAAGGCCTGCGCCTGATGCGACGAGCGTCAGGTGGGTCGCGGTGATCAGACCAGCCAGGCCACCTACCAGCGTGATGCCGATGGCGGCCGAGCGGCTCGCCGTCGGCACCGACGCAGCGGCCGTCGCGCACAGATCAGCAAGGACCGCCGCTGACAGCAAGATCACCGCTGGGAGCGCCAAGGCCACGAGCCGGGGCTGACCATCGAAGGCGAATGTGGCGCCGAACACCGCTGCGGCGATCAGAGGTGACGCGCCGAGGACTCGAGGATCGGCATCTTGCAACCGACGGCGGGTCACCCGCCAAACCGCCATGCCCATCACCGCTGCCGCCATGGCGGCGATCAGCGCGGGCAGAGGCAAGGCGATGTCCAGCGTGTCTTCCCAAGCCGGACCGAGGCCGAGCACGGACGCGATCAGCACTCCGCCGACCAGCATCGCTGCCCGAGCCGAGAGCGCCACCGTTCGGGTCGCGGCGGCCTCGCGCGTGTCACTGCCAGCCAGACGGGTCATGCTGCCTCCGGGCTGGACGACTCGAGGTGCCCGGTTCGTTGCGGATGCGTGAGCAGACCGACGGCTCGATCTCTCAGCCAGGTGACTCCGGCGGCGAAGCCTGATGGGATCAACGAGCACACGAGCACAACGCCGATACCCGAGGTGAGGGCGTTCCACGGAGACGGTAGGACCCGTTCGGCGGTGGTGATCACGATCGCCCCCACCACGACTCCGGCAGGCGAACCCAGACCGCCGATCACGGCGACCGCCAGGAGCGCCAGCGAACGCGTCGGATCGAACGCGCCGGGCGCGATCCCAGCTGGAGTTGCAGCGACGAAGAGCACCCCAGCGGCTCCGACCATCATGCCCGACAGCCCGAGTCCCACGAGCCGTCCCCGGTCGCGGTCCGCGCCCAACCAGCGAGCCCGTTCGGGATCGTCGCGTGCCGCCGTGAAACGCACCCCGGTGAGGGAGTTCCGGAACCAGATCAAGGCGACCGCGGAGGCGAGCGTGATCAGTCCGGCCGCGATGCCGACCAAGCGAGTATCTGCACGGATCACGCCGCGTCCCAACTCTGAGATAGCGACCGGAGCGACCGCGGCGGCTGCCAGACCGATCATCGCGAAGGACAGGTTCGATCGGTGACGAGTCAGATGACCAAGGAAAGCGTTCACCGCGCCGATCGCGATCGCCGCGAGCGTTGCGCGCAGAGGCCATGCGACCGGCACGCTCGCGCCCAGCGCGGCGCCGAGCCCGGCGAAACCCCAATGCCCCAGCGGCAACTCTCCAGCGAAGAGCCAAGCGGTGCAGACCCCCATCGCGGCGAGCGCGAAAGCGGCTGCTGTTCCGTAAGCCACTCGGAGACTCGGTGACAGCAGCAGAGGAACGAGCAGCGCGAGGGTGGCCGCGATCATGACGACCGCCACCAGCAGCGCGCGCACGGGCCGCGAAGCAGCCACCCGCCAAGGGAGAGGCCGAGGAGTTGCAGCCGCCTCCCAAGATGATGCGCGTCGAGCGACATCCTCGCGACCGAGCTGTCTCCGCTTCAACGCGATCGCGGCGACGACCGCGAACGCGAGGACCAGATCGGCGACACCGCCGCCTCGCGAATACCAGACCGCGGCACCGTAGATGACGCCCAGCACGAGCGCAGATCCTGCTGCGGCCCAGACGCTCTTCATCCCCGCGAACACCGCAGGAGCCAGAGCCAAGAGAAGGACGGTCGGGGCAAGCGCGCCGCCTTCCAGGCCGAAGCCGAGGATGGGGATGCTGAGGATGCCGCTGGTCGCTCCAACCAGACCCGCCAGCCCCCAAGACAACATCCGAACCGAACCTGCAGGCACACCCAGTGCGGTGGCCCGGTCCTCGTCCTGTCCTACCGCAAGCGCCGCGATTCCGACGCGGCTGCGGGTCAGGTACAGATGCGAACCCCAAGCCGCCAACGGCAGCGCCAACATCGCGAGGAAGTGCGGACCGAGAAGCAGTTGCGGTTCCAGGTACCAGGTGACACCCAGGTCCACGGTGTAGGTGGGCAAGCGTCCACCGAAGATGAACGGGATCGCGACCGTCGTGGCGGCAGCGATCTGCGCGATGCCGACGGTAGCCACCAACAGCACCGAGCGCGGAACCTCCCGAAGGCGAGCGATGACGGTGCGTTCAGCCAGGATGGACAATGCCGCTCCGGCGGCCAGACCAACCGGCGCCGCCCACCAGAAGCTCCAACCTGCAGAGGTGACGAGCATCCCTGTCAGCACGCCGGCGAGGATCCCGATCGTGGGCTGGGCGAGGTTGATGACGCGGGTGGTACGCCAGATCACGACGAACCCGATCGCGTTCAGCCCTGCCAGGCAGCCGGCGACGATGCCGAACGCGACGATGCCCGCAGGTAACAACTCGGTCTACTTGCCCGTCGGGTAGCGACGATCCTCGGGATACCGGTATGCGCCTTGGGCGCCGCCTTCTTCTCGGGCGGTTGGATCCCAGCGCAGGAACGCGGCATCGCCGATCGCTGATCTGTCAGGCGTTCCCAGCGTGACCAGCATGTTGGTCGGATCGCTGGTTCGGCCGTCGATCGCGTCGTATCTGTAAGGCTTCACCGAATCGAGTCCGGCTCTGAACGAGGAGACGGTCAGGTCCCGTCCGGCATTGCTGACGCCGGCGATCAGTTGCGCGAGGCCCGCGTAGACCAGCGGCGCCTGCGCTGGCGGCTGCTTGCCGGGGGCCATCTCTTGGTAGGCGCGCCACCACTCGGTCCTGCGTGCCTTGTCGTTGTTGGTCAGATCCGGGTTGAACTCTCGGTCGTAACAGGTCAGGCCTGAAGCGCGAGCCCACTGCGCCGCATTGAACAGGCGCACCATCGCCGTCACATCCGTGCCAGAGCAGGGCCACACGAAGTAGTCCGGGTAGTACTGGGCTGCCTGCGCGGCATGCGTGATGTTCAAAGGCGCGCCCGCATCCGGCATGATCAAGGTGTTGACTCCGGCGCTCCTCATCCTTGCGATGATGAAGGGAGCCTGCTGCTGCGCAGTCGCCAGATCGTCTGGCAGGCGAGCCACCTCTGCGATGGGTATCCCCGCTGCTCTCAACTTGCCGACCATCGCGGGCCCGACATCGGACAGGCCCGGATACACCGAGTAGATGACCCCGTAGACGCGGTCGGCTCCTAGCGTGGTCCGAGTGCTCTTCTGCTGGCTCAGGAAGCGGATCGTCTGCAGGACCTGGCGTTCCCAACTCATCCCGGCGGGAGTGCAGTAGCCGTCGGTGCGGCGAACCAACGAGCCGCCGACGCCACCGAGATCGTAGGTCGCCAGGTTGTGGATCCCCTCCTCGGCGAGTCGCTCGCACACATAGGTGGAGAGCCCTCCGTGTGCGGCGATCGCAGCGAACGGCTTCAACTCGGAAGCGATCCGTTCGGCCATCTGGCCGTAGGCGTATCCGCCGTTCGCGTTGCCTGGGGGAGCGACGACGGTTCCCTTCAGCTTGCGGCCATGCAACCGTATCGGGATGCCCATGAAGGTCGTCCCGTCGCCGTCGTGCGCGTTGATGTAATCGATGTAGCGCATGAACGCGATCGACTCATCGAGGTTCTGGCCTTCGGCGTTGGTGTTGTTCAGGTAAGGGCTGGTCTGGGTCCGCTCACCCTTCCAGTAGTAGACGACCTCGATCGTGTCGTCGGTGACGCCAGGTGCGGCCACGCTCTCGTCGATCTCGATCGTGTCGCGTGGGGTGTCTATCCGTTGCCCGATGTTGCTTGATGCGCCCACGGCACCGGTCTGGTCGCCTCCTGGTCGTCGATCGCCGTCGGGTAGAGGCACGCTTGGCGCGTCGGGATCCTCAGGGGTTCCAGCGGCTACGGTACCCACTCCAGAGGGCGACCGATCATCGGGAGTCAGCGCCCTGTTCGCCACCACCAGACCATTGGCGAACAGCATCGAAACGACCAGCGTCACCAACGGTCTAGAGACCGTCTTGACGCTGCGCGGCGCGTTGCTGTCGGGCACTATGTGGCGGAGTGTACGGAGAGAGAGGGTGCTCCGCTGGTGTCCCGACAGCGTGTCGCGAACATCACGACAGCGTGACGGAAAACCTTCGTGAGTGTTGCATCAAGCGTTGCCGCGAACGGTGGGTACGCGACGCCTCACGCGTTGCGGACGAGCGCCCGCCGCAGGAAATCCATCACCTGTGCGGTGGCAGCCGCGGGCTCGATGTCGCCCTTGGCTACTGGCGCGCGCTGCGCGCCGATGCATGCCATCACCATCGGGATCAGAGAGTCAGGCTCTCCGTCTCCGAAGGCGCCTGCCTTCATGCCGTCGATCAGGATCTGGTGAACGATCTCGCGCAGTGGCTCGAGATGGCCCATGAATCGCTCGTAGGTCTCGGGATTCAAGAACCGGATGACTTCCTGTCCGGGGGGAAGGTGTCTAGAAGCGAAGTCTGCGATCTGCCTCGCGACGAAGATCTCCAGCTGCTCCTCGCCAGGTTCCGCGTCGGCTACCTGCTGCTGCAGGCCTTCGATCGCTCGGCGGACCTCTCGATCCGTCCAGGCGATCAGCATCGTCTCGCGGTCGGGGAAATAGTTGTAAACCGCGGTTCGGGCCAGTCCCGCTCGCGAAGCAACATCAGCGAAACTGACGGCCTCATATCCGCGTTCGAGCACGAGAGCCCCGAATGCCTCCAGGAGCTGGTCGATGGTTGCAGCGCGATGTTCTTCGATCGTCGCGGCTCTGATCTTTGGCACTATCCGCCGGAGCATAGCGACCGACCGCTGGCTACACTCGTCCCCGCCGAGGGGACCTCGATGGTCCGGTCCGGCGGCGTCGGTCTCGTGAACCCGGTCAGGTCCGGAAGGAAGCAGCCGTAAACGAGTTCCGACGGGTGCCGTGACCGGGCCTTCCGGGTCCCTCTGCCGTGCCAGGGTCGGGATGGGGCGTGTGTCTGGGTGTCGGTAGGCTCGGTGCATGACCTCGTCCGCTCTCTATCGCCGCTGGCGCCCGCAGACCTTCGGGGACCTGCTGGGCCAAGATCATGTGGTGCGGACCCTCCAGGCGGCGATCCGCGAAGAGAAGGTCTCTCACGCATACCTGTTCAGCGGTTCGCGCGGAACCGGTAAGACATCGACGGCGAGGATCCTCGCGAAGGCGTTGAACTGCGAACGAGGCCCCGCCGAGGAACCATGCAACGAGTGTCCGACATGCATCGGCATCACCGAGGGTTCATCGCTCGATGTGATCGAGATCGACGCGGCCAGCCACGGTGGCGTCGACGATGTTCGCGACCTGCGTGACTCTGCGGTGTTGTCGCCGGCATCTGCGCGTCGCAAGATCTATATCATCGACGAGGCGCACATGGTCTCGACGCAAGGCTGGAACGCGTTCCTGAAGACCGTCGAGGAACCACCCGATCATGTCGTGTTCGTGTTCGCAACCACCGAACCCCAGAAGGTGTTGCCGACGATCCTGTCGCGATGCCAGCGCTTCGAGTTCCGACGCATCTCGTCGAACCAACTAGCCGATCATCTGCGCAGGGTCTGCGATGCAGAGAAGATCACCGCAGAGGATTCCGCGTTGCAGATGGTCGCGCGCGCTGCCGAGGGGGGTGCACGCGACGCGCTATCTACCCTCGACCAGCTCGCGTCTGCCGGTCCCGTTACGGTCGCCGACGCGACACGCTTGCTCGGCGTAACGAACATCGAAGCGCTGTTCCAAACCGCGGATGCGTTGGTGGATCAACGCTCGGGCGAAGTAGTGGATCTGATCGCTCAGTTGGTGGACGAAGGCCACGACCTGAGGGTGTTCGCTCGCGGACTCTTGGAACACCTGCGCGGCCTGCTGCTGTCGGCGCAACTCGAGAAGCCCGAGCAGGTACTCGATGTTGGCGATGAGACGCTGCAGCGCTACAAGGAGCAGGCGGCTCGGACGCATCCTTCTGTGCTGTATCACGCGATGCGCGCGGTGACCGACGCGCTCGCGGACATGCGCCAATTGACGCCGCCGCGCCTCGCGCTCGAGATGGCGCTGCTGCGCGTCACGATGCCGCAACTCGAAGAGACCGCTACCGCAGCGGTATCGCGGATCGCGCGGCTAGAGCGGCTGGTCGAGGTCGGAGGCGCCCCGGTCGCTCAACGGGAAGCCTCCGAGCAAGAAACGCCACCCAAGACCGCTGCCCGCAAGGCCGAGCCGGTCGCGAAGACGACCCCGGAAGCCGCGCCCGCGAAGGCAGCGAAGACCTCGGCTGCGAAGGCGCCGAAGAAGGCTGCCAAGGCTGAACCCGAAGCGCCGGCCCCGGCCCCGTCCACGGTGAGCGCCGATCTGGATCTGGACATGGTGCGCAAAGCCTGGCCGACGGTCCTCGATGCGGTGAAGCGGAGTTCGCGGGTCTTGCATTCGAAGTTGGCTGCCGCCCACCTGGTCGATGTGAGTGACGGGGTGCTGCATCTCGAGCATCCTCAAGCGTTCCTGGCCGAGAACCTGAGTTCTGGCAAGAGCGCGGAGCACGTCGGAGCTGCGATCCAAGAGGTCCTCGGAGCGCGGGTCAGGTTGAAGGTCACCCACCGCGCCGGTGCATCCGAGGAAGAACTCGACACATCCAATTTCGATCGAGAGACCGTCGCCGCAGATGCGTTCGATCCGATCGATGTCTTCAAGCAAGGCTTCGGCCCCGACCTCGAGGTGGAGGAGTAGTTGTTCGAAGGTCCGGTCCAAGACCTCATCGATGCATTCCGACGACTCCCCGGTATCGGGACCAAGAGCGCTCAGAGGCTGGCATTCCACATCCTCAAGGGTCCCGTCGAGGACGCACGCGGACTCTCGGATGCCATCACCAACGCGAAACAGAAGGTCTCGATCTGCGGCGCTTGCTTCAATGTCTCCGAGGGCGAACGGTGCGTGTACTGCCGTGATCCGAAGCGCGACGCGACGACCATCTGCGTAGTCGAGGATCCGCAGGACATCATCGCCGTCGAACGGACCAACGAGTTCCGCGGGAAATACCATGTCCTCGGTGGTCACATCAGCCCCATGGATGGGGTCGGCCCCGACCAGCTCCACATGCGCGAACTGCTGCACAGGATCCGCGACGACTCGGTCATCGAGGTCATCGTCTGCACGAATCCCACGGTCGAAGGCGAGGCCACGGCCATATATCTGGCCAATCTCTTGAAGGATCTGCAGGTTCGCGTGACCCGCATCGCCAGCGGCCTGCCGGTGGGCGGCGACCTCGAGTACGCCGACGAGGTCACCCTCGGTCGAGCCCTCTCCCAGCGTCGCGAGATCTGACCCTTTCGTCAGACCACCTGGTCGGAATAGGCTGCGGCCCGAGAGCAGACCAGGAGGGAGTCTCATGCCAGCTGCAAAGAAGACCGCCACCAAGGCGAAGAAGTCCGCACCTAAGAAGGCGGCGCCCAAGAAGACGACCGCCCGCAAGGCGGCGCCGAAGATGATTCAGTCCACGATGATGGACTTCCCCCTGACCACACAGATGGTCATGGATCGCGGAGGGCTCGTCTTCGGAGATTCGCAGGTCATCACCTTCGACCCGGCAGGCTCGCGTCGGACCCCGTTCCGTCAGATCGCCGAGAACGCGGGAAAGCTCGCGAACGCGCTGAAGCGACTCGGCGTGAAGAAGGGCGATCGCGTCGCGACGTTCATGTGGAACGACGACGCGCACATGGAGCTCTACATGGCCGTGCCGTCGATGGGCGCGGTGCTGCACCCGCTGAACCTGCGCTTGTTCCCGGATCAGTTCAACTTCATCGTCAAGCACGCGGACGATCGCGTGATCTTCGTGCACGACTCGCTCCTGCCGTTGATCGCGCAGTATGTCCCCGCCATCGACAAGATCGTCCGCCACTACATCGTGGTCGGTGAGGGCGGCGACCTGAGCGTCTTCGGTAACAAGGGCATCCGCTACAGCGAACTGCTGGCGGGCGAATCCGATGCCTTCAAGTGGCCCAAGCTCGACGAGACCGCAGCTTCGGCGATGTGTTACACGACCGGAACCACCGGTGACCCGAAGGGCGTCGTCTACTCGCATCGCAGCGTCGTGTTGCACGCGATGGGAGCGGGACTCGGAGCGACGATCCCGATCACCGAGAAAGACACGCTGCTGCCGATCGTTCCGATGTTCCATGTGCTCGCTTGGGGTCTGCCCTACGGCGGATTCTGGGCAGGTGCTGACTTCCTGATGCCAGAGAAGTTCCTGCAGCCCGAACCGATCGCAGCCATGATCCAGACCGAGAAGCCGACGCTCGCCGCAGCGGTTCCGACGATCTGGAACGGCCTGCTACAGCACCTGGACGCGAACCCGAAGATCGATATCTCTTCTCTGAAGATGGTCGTGTGTGGAGGTTCGGCGGTGCCGCGCTCGCTGATCGAGGCCTTCGAGACCAAGCACGGCGTTCCGATCATCCAGGGTTGGGGCATGACCGAAACCTCGCCACTCTGCGCGTTGGCTCACCCGCCGCGGGATGCTGGCAAGGACGAGATCCTGGACTACCGCGCCAAGACCGGCCGCGTGGTTCCGGGCGTCGAACTGCGGATCGTCCATGAGGACGGGACCGTGCTTCCCTGGGATGGGAAGGGCGTCGGAGAGATCGAGGTTCGCGGTCCGTGGATCACGGGCTCCTATTACGGCGTGAAAGCGAAGGACAAGTTCCGTGACGGATGGCTCCGCACCGGCGATGTCGGAACCGTAGACCCCAAGGGCTTCATCCAGATCACCGACCGCACCAAGGACGTCATCAAGAGCGGCGGCGAATGGATCAGTTCGGTCGAGGTAGAGAACCTGCTGATGGGACACCCAGATGTCGTCGAGGCCGCCGTGATCGGCATCCCCGACGCGAAGTGGGATGAGCGTCCGTTGGCTTGCGTCGTCCTCAAGGAAGGCGCCAAGCAGGATGCGAAGGCCCTACGCGACTACCTGACCCCGCTGATCGCCAAGTGGTGGTTGCCGGAGCGTTGGACCTTCGTCGCCGAGATCCCCAAGACCAGCGTCGGCAAGTTCGACAAGAAGGTCCTGAGGGCCCAGCACGCGGACGGTCAGCTGAAGGTCGTCAGCTCTGGCTCGGCTGGACGCAAGTAGCGCTCGATCAGGAAGCCACGAGCGAGGCCCCACTAGGGGCCTCGCTCCGTCTATCAGGTATGCGCTCATGACCCCGTCCAGACTGTGGTTTCATACGCTGCGACATGGGGCTCATCGTTCAGAAATATGGCGGCACCTCGGTCGGCAGCGCCGATCGGATCAAGGTGGTCGCCAAACGCGTCGTCGCCGCTAGGGATGCTGGCGACGATGTCGTCGTTGTCGTGAGCGCCATGGGCAAGACCACCGACGAGCTGATCGACCTGGCGGCGCAGATCACGCCGACGCCGCCGGGGCGAGAGATGGACATGCTCCTCACCGCCGGAGAGCGCATCTCGATGGCTCTGCTGGCGATGGCCATCAGCGAT